>JARIEV010000063.1 GCA_031127225.1 Gemmatimonadota bacterium
TGCAGGTTGTTCGAAGGCAGGATCAGACTCGTCCCGCAATCTCCTCGGAGCACACATGATGCAGAGCAGGACCAGACGGCTCGTCGGCTTCGCGCTCGTGGCGGGCGCCGGTATCGTCGGCGCCACGTTCACGCGCGTTGCCCCCACCGTGGCACAGCAGGGCAAGCCGCTCGTGCGCGGGAACGCGTACGGCGAATGGCGGCACTGGGGCGCCGATCAGTGGAGCACGCGCTACTCGCCACTCGAACAGGTGAACGCCGGCAACTTCGACTCGCTGCAAGTGGCGTGGGAGTGGAAGGCCAGCGCGTTCGGCAAGGACGAGTACTACCGCACCACGCCGATCTTTGCGAACGGTCGCTTGTTCACGGTGGCGAGCACGCGCCGCGTGGCGACGGCGCTCGATCCGGAAACGGGTGAAACGCTGTGGATGTACCGCCTAGATGAAGGCATCCGGTGGCAGAAGGCGCCGCGGCAGTTCGCGGGGCGCGGCCTGTCGTACTGGACCGACGGCCGCATCGAACGCGTTCTGCTGGTCACGCCGGGCTATCACCTGATCTCGCTCGACGCGAAGACGGGCAAGCCGGATCCGCTGTTCGGCAAGAACGGCGTGGTGGACCTGATGGACGGACTCGGCTACCCGATGGTGCCGCTGGCCGTGGACGATTCGGGTCCGCTGATCATTTCCGACGCGGCGCCGATGCGCAAAGCAAAGCCGGGCGAGCGGTGGGACCCGGTGAAGAAGATCGGTGCTGACGGCACGGTGGGGCTCGATCCCGCCGCCGGACAGATCGCCGCCAGTTCACCCGCGATGGTGGTGGGCAACATGATCGTGTTGGGGAACTCCTCCATTCACGGCTACTACCCGATTCGCACGCATAACGTGACCGGCACCGTGCGCGGGTTCGACGTGCGCACCGGCCGTCAGGTGTGGAAGTTCAACCTCGTGCCGCAGCCCGGTGAGTTCGGTGCCGAGACGTGGAAGAACGGCTCGAAGAACGGCAGCAAGGGCGTGGGCAAGAACGACGCGTGGGCGCCGTACGCGGCCGACGAGCAGCTCGGCCTCGTGTACGTCCCCGTGGGCATGCCGCTGATGGACGAATACGGCGGACATCGTCCGGGCAACAACCTGTACGGCAACTCGCTGGTTGCGCTCGATGCCAAGACGGGGCTGCGGAAGTGGCACTTCCAGATGGTGCACCACGACATCTGGGACTACGACACCCCGATGGCGCCGAACCTGATGGACATCACGGTGGACGGCAGGCTGCGCAAGGTCGTGGCACAGACCACCAAGCAGGGGTGGGTGTACACGTTCGATCGTGCCACCGGTGAACCCATCTGGCCGATCGTGGAAACGCCGGTGATGACGAGCGACGTGCCGGGTGAGATTTCGTCGCCCACGCAGCCGATTCCGAGCAAGCCGGCGCCGTACTCGCAGCAGGGGCTCGTGGAGGCCGATCTCATCGACTACACGCCGGCCATCAAGGACTCCGCGCTCAAGATGGCGAAGAAGTGCCGCATGGGACCGTACTTCATTCCCCCGGCCGCGGCTGACGGCAAGGGGAGCACGGGCTTCAAGTGCTCGTGGTACGCGCCCGGCGCGAGCGGCGGCGTGAACATTGATGGCGGTGCCACGGTGGACGTGGAAACCGGCATGATGTACGTGGCGTCGATCACCGGCATGAGCACCGCGCAGCTGCAGAAGGATCCGTGCTCGGAGTTCGACTACAGCTCGCCGCGCAACAGCTGCGGCCTACTGGGCGCGCTGCCGGCGCCGCCGGGATACGAAGGCCCCGTGCGTGAGCGCGGCGGTGACTTTGCGGGGCGCGCCGGTGGCTCGATCATCGGCGGGGTGTCGATTGTGAAGCCCAAGGAATTCGGCGGCATCACCGCGTACAACATGAAGAGCGGCGACAAGTCGTGGTGGGCACCGAACGCCGGCATGCTCAAGGTCACGAGCCGCGATCCGTTGTTTGCCGGCGTCGCGTTGCCGCCGCAGGGTGGACGCGGACAGGCGCAGGCCATCACCACCAAGACGCTGCTGATTTACGGCACCGGCCGCAGCGGTGGCGCGCCGGGCGACGCGCCCAAGCTGTACGCGCTCGACAAGACCACCGGCAAGCAGGTGGGTGCCGTGGAAATCGCGTCGAAGACCACGGCGGTGCCGATGACGTTCCTGCACAAGGGCCGGCAGTACATCGTGTTCGCGAGCGGGGCGGAGAACGAAACGCAGCTCACGGCACTCGCCCTGCCGGTGAAGCGGTAAGCGAAACGGATTGACGCGCTACGGGGAGATCTACTTCTTCTCGTAGCGCTTCAGCGCCTTCTGTCCCACTTCCGCGCCGTAGATGTGCCCCGCGGCATCGACCGCCACGCCCTCAGCCGAACTCGTGCTGGGGGCTTTGTCGTCGGGGTCGGGAATGAACGCCGTGACCTTGCCGTCGCGCGCGCTACCGATGCGCATACCGCGCTTCCACGCCACGTGCGGCGGATTCACGGAGCCCGACTCCGAATCGGCCACGTAGATCATGTCGTTCTTGTCGATGTAGATGCCGCTGGGCCGGCTGAACTGATACCACGTGTCGAGCACGGTGAAGTTCTGGTCGACGATGATGATGCGGTCGTTGCCACGGTCGCCCACGAACAGGCGTCCCTTGGAGTCGAACGCCAGCGCGTGCGGCTGATCGAGTTCCGTGGCGCCTTTGCCCCACGTGCCCCACGTCTTCAGCAGCGTGCCTTTCTGATCGAACTTGAACACGCGCGCGTTGGGGTTGTTGCGCGACGAATGTCCTTCGGCCACGAAGATGTCGCCGTTCGGGGCCGTGATCACCGCGTTGGGCTGCCAGAAGTACGCCGCCTCGCGGCCGCCGCCCGGCGCGCCGAGCGTCATGAGCAGATCGCCCTTGGGGGAGAACTTGTAGATCTGATGGCCCTTGGCCGCGTTCTCCGGCGTGGTGGCGGCGGCGCCGAGGGTGCACGCGCAATCGACCACCCACACATTGCCGTCCTTGTCCACGTGAATCCCGTGCGGCGACAGGATCAGGCCGGCGCCGAAGGCGGTGACGAGATTGCCCTTGTCATCGAACTTGAGCACCGACGGCAGTGATGAGCCCGCGCAGTTGTTCACGCCGCACCGCTCAGCCACCCACACGCTCTTGCCATCCTTGTCGATGGCGACGGCGCTGGTGGAACCCCACGTGCGTCCCTCGGGGAGCTTGGCCCAGCCGGTGACGGTGCGATACGGATTGGGCAGGTCATTGACCGCCGGCATGGTGGCGGACGACGGCGGAGCAGACTGCGCGGCCAGTGGCGCAGCGGCGCTCGACGACGCGAGCGCGAGCAGGAGGGCGAGACGACGCATGAGGGCGGGGGCGGGAGGTGGGGCGGGGACGGGTGGTCGCTTATCCGTCAAAAAGTAACGTCCCGCTGGATTTCAAACGCCCCCGCGTCAGGCGACCAGGACGGCCATCCCCCGCCGGAACACCAGCCAGCGCGTGAGGATGATCGTGATCCAGTACAGGTTCATCCCCACAATGACCGCCGGGAGAAACCAGAACGCCGACCCGGCGAGGAGGCACACGATCAGCACGAAGGCGTGCGTGCCGAAACAGAGCGCGGAGTTCGCGACCATGAAGTTCCGCCGGTCGAACCAGGCGTTGTTGGCGGGATCCAGTGGGTCGGCGGGGAAGCCCGCCAGCTCGCGCTGCCAGCCGTCGAAACGGGCGATCATGCGGTCCTGCCACCCGAACCAGAGGTCGTACACGCCGGCCAGCACGCCCACGATGCCACTGTCCGATTCGGCCCGCTCGTCGAGGCGACTGGCGAGGGCGGCGCCCGATCGCCGCACGTAGTGCAGCTGGTGGTAATTGAAGTACGAGCACTGCAGGAACAGCGACAGCCAGGCGGCGACGCCCAGGGCCAGCGTCACGGGGAGCAAGACACCCTGCTCCCAGCCCCGATAGGCGCCCGCGGCGATCCACGCGGTGAACACGACCCCGTCGCCGATGGTGTCCATGAACCGGCCGAGCCGGTGACCGGTATTCGTGAGCCGCGCGAGCGCGCCGTCACAGGCGTCGAACAGATCCTTCGCGTGCACGAGGAGCGCGGCCAGTAAAAAACCGGACAGCGTGTGCGCGGTGACGATGAGCCATGCGGCCGCGAGCCCCGCGCCGATCGAGGCGACGGTGGCGACTTCGTGGCGGATGCGCAGGCGGTACAGCGTGCGGATGACCCGCTCGTAGTAGAAGATCCAGAGGACGCTGATGTTGAAGTAGCGTCGCTGCGGAGGGAGCTTGTGTGGAGACTCGGTCTCTGAGGAGACGGGCATCTGGGCCAGAATCGTCAAGGGGTTCGCCTGCAAAGGGGACGGTCTGGTCGGGATGGCCTTGGGTCGTGCGGTCCACGGACCGGACGCCCTCGTTTCACGGGCACCGGGCCGCGACGGCCTCTGCAATGTATCGGAACGATGGTGGCCGGTGGAACCGGCGGGGGCTGTGTGGGCACCGCGCCGGCCGCGGGGAACTGTGGTATTAGCACGGCACTGGTGGCGTGCGCGCAACATCGCGCGGGGCAGCGCGTGCGCGGATGGCTGCGGCGGGTGGGACAGCTGTTGCGCGATCCTTATTCCTGAATCGCCATGCCGTGGATGACGTGTGCGTCATTCGGCCGCGGCGGACTCGGCTGGCGTCCTTCTTGCGAGGGAGGATGCGTCAGAGGGTTCGCAACCCTGCTGTCTCGCTGTAAAGACGTGAAGCGAAGAACGACCACGAGGGCGATGTCGCCCGCCACTGACCGATCATGACTTCTTCGCATTCGCGGGGCGCAAAGCGCGCCGTCCTGACGCTCGCGCTGTTCGCCGTCTCTACCTCTGCCGCCGCGCAAGGGTGGGTGCCGGAGAACGCGTCGACCATCGTGGTGTCGGACTACGGAAGCGGTGGTACTGGCTATAACAATCCCCGGTACAGGGCCGATCGCAGCGCCGGATCCGACTACAGTGGCGTGGTCAACCTGTGGTTTCGTGATGCGAACAATGCTGTGCAGGGCGCCTGCACGGGATCGTTGCTGACGGGTGGCAAGATCCTGACGGCGGCCCACTGCATCAGCAACGTGGCCTACACGAGCTTCACCGCGCGCTTCTACGAGGCGGGCACGGGGTGGGTGGACGTGCAGGGCACCGAGATGGTGGCCAAGACCGGCTACATCACGGGCAACGTGGTGTCCGAGAACGACGTCGCGGTGTTGACGTTGAGCAGTGAGCCTCCCTCGTTCGCGCGTACGTACTCGCTGGCCGTCGGGGCGGTGCTGGGGCAGACCATCACGCTTGCCGGATATGGGCGTATCGGCACCGGTATCCGCGGCGACGCATACGACAGTGACCAGTTCAACAG
The DNA here is from genome assembly GCA_031127225.1 of Gemmatimonadota bacterium. Classification (GTDB taxonomy): domain Bacteria; phylum Gemmatimonadota; class Gemmatimonadetes; order Gemmatimonadales; family Gemmatimonadaceae; genus Gemmatimonas. Next base: position 5,388 of record JARIEV010000063.1, read on the forward strand.
CAACGCGCTGTTGCGGACCGGTAAGAACGTGTTCGAAACCACGTGTATCACCGACCTCAACAACGATACGGACACGGATCATTGCGCCACGTTCGCCAGCGGCCGTGCCGCGACGCGCGGGGGCATTTTGCTGGCGGACTTCGATGTCGGCGGAGTGGACCCCAGGTTCACTGACCCCACGCCGGTGTATCCGGACGGGCTCTGCGGCCGCCTCGGCTTCTGCACGCCGAGCGTGGGCGATGCGTTCGAGGAAGTGCTGACGGGCCGTGGCGACTCCGGCGGCGCCAACTTCCTGAGCGATTGGACCGTGGCCGGCGTCACGTCGTTCGGGTGGTTCAACAAAGATCTGGGTGTGGGGGCTCGACTCGGATACCAAGCCGGCTACACCTGCGTCGCGAACGTCGACGACAACGCCGGCTGCCAGTCGAACTTCAACTGGGTGAACGCGCAACTCGGTATCGTGCCCGACCTCGTTGCCGTGCCGGAACCCGCGACCGGCGGACTCGTCGCGATGGGCGTGCTGGCGATGGGCGTGGTCGTGCGGCGTCGCTCGCGTCGCGCGTAACGCGCAACGCACCGCGCCTCACGCCGCGGCGGGGTCCATCCACATCGGACCAAAGCCGTTGCCGTCGGGATCTTCGAAAGCGCGCGAATACATGAAGCCGAGGTCCTCGGGGTCATGCAGGGACGTCCCGCCCGCGGCAATCGCGGCCTCGGTCATGGCATCCACTTCGGCGCGGCTGTCGCAGGACAGGGCGAACAGGCACGTCGCGCCGTCGGCGGGCAGGACCAAGGGTTTGGGCGAGAATTTGCGGAACTGTTCATGCGTGGACAGCATGAAATAGATCGCGTCCGAGACCACGACGCAGGCTGAGGTCGGGCCCGAGAACTGCTCATTGATCGAGAAGCCAAGCGCTTCGTAAAATGCCCGCGCGCGGGGCATGTCGGTCACGGGCAGGGTGATGAAGATCATCCGGGACATGGCGTCCTCGCGTGTTGGTGAATGGTTGGGATGGTCGACGTGGTGGGTGTCGGACACGCGTGGAGCCTGCGCGATGCGCCGTGGTCACGCAAGGCCCACCGGGTATTGTCGCACCGGCGTTCGCCTGTGATTGTCGTGATATTTTGAGGGATGTCCGATCCCCTCGCCGCTGCACCCCATTTTGAGCTCCCGGCCGTGCTGAGCACGTCCGCGTGGCAGGCGCGGGCGGCGGTGCATCGTGATCGGATCCGGCCGTACACGGACCCGTGGCGAGCGCGGCGTGCGCGTGGGGAATCGCACCCGGTGCACGATTTCCTGTTTCAGTACTACCGCTACTCCGCGGGGAAGCTGGAATCGTGGCACCCGGCGCCGCACGAGGCGATCGCGGACAGCGCGGCGGCCCGCGAGCGATTTCGTGAACCCGTGTACCGCCTGGAGGATGCCGCGTGGCGGCGTGACGGGCGCGCGATCTCGGCGTCGAAGCGGGAGGCGATGGCGGAGGTGCTGCACATTTTGCACGCGACCCGTGAACGCCCCGCGCACTTCGGCTGTTACGGCATGCATGAGTGGGCCATGGTGTATGGCGGACACGACGTGCGGCATGCGGGGGTGGTCCCGCTGCGGCTGCCGCAGGCGGAGATCGATGTGGTCGTGGAAAACCGGCCGGTGGCATGCAGCCACTTCGACGCCTTCCGCTTCTTCGCCCCGGCGGCACAGCCGATGAACCGACTGCCGCTGGCGTGGGCCACGCGTTACGACGCGGAGCAGCCCGGCTGCATTCACGCCAACATGGATCTCTATCGGTGGGTCTACAGCTGCATGCCGTGGGTGGGCAGCGATCTGTTGGCGGACTGTTTCGAGCTCGCCCTGGCACTGCGCGATCTCGACATGCAGGCCGGCCCCTACGATCTGCGCGCCTTTGGGGTGGAGCCGGTGCCGATCGAGACGCCCGCGGGGCGGGATGAGTATCAGCGGCGGCAACGCGCGCTCGCCGCGCGTGCCGCGGTGCTGCGCAGTGCGCTCATCGGGGCGATCGAGCGGACACTGTCGTCGGGCTGAACGTCAGCGCAGCCGGTAAAACTGCAAGCCGTTGCCGTCGGGATCGCGAACATGGAACTCGCGCGTGCCCCACGGCGTGTCGCCCGGACGGCGCCATGGGCTGTCACTCCGGAGCGCGTCCGTCAGCGCCGACTGGCTCGCGAATTCGGTGTAGAGCGCATCGACGTCAGGCACCACGAACCGATACGTCGCGCGATCCACAGGGTACGCCCACTGACTGGCGTCCTGCCACTGGAGATGAAGCTCCACGTCGTCGCGTTGGATCGCCGCATACGTGGGCTGAACCGGATCATCCTGAAAAGTCACGCGAAATCCCAGCTGCACGTAAAAGCGCATAGAGACCGCAACGTCACGGGACATCAACACCGGATGCACCGCTTCGATTCTGGCCATCACGATCGCTCCTTGCTGTCTGAGGTTCGGTCTCGAACGGGTGCTCGAGATTGCCCGTGCATGTCGCATCGCTCATCGCCGTGGCGTTGGGGGGAGCGGCTGGCTGGGCAGGGCGTCACGACCGACGGCTGCGGCCACGCGCGACAATCTGTCGCGTGTGCCGATCCAGGTGGACTTCCAGCATCCGCAAGGCCTCTTGCATACTCATCGGGCCCGCAACGGGATGCGCGAACAACGGCTGCGCGAGCGTGAGCCCATCCGCGGACACGGCCCACGCACGGAGTCTGGCGTGGTTTGACGCCCACTGTTCCCACAGCGTCGACAGCGAGACTCCCCCCGTCGGTCGCATCGCCGGCGACGGCACCTGTACCGGAATGTCGAAGCGAAGAATGAACATGACCACGAGATAAAGAACGCGATCCTTCAGTCCCCGTGACGCCGGGCGTTGTTGGTCCAGCGCCTCCAGGTGGCCGAAGACGCTGCGCTCCGCGAGCACGAGATGCTCCACGATCTCCTGTACAGACCACTGCTCCGGTCGTGCGCGGGCAGCCGCCACGGTCGCATCCATTCCTGACACGAGGTCCATCAACCGAATCCGCTTCTGTTCGATGGCGTCCAGCCGTTGTGCTATCGTCACGCGTCGCTCCGATGTATCCCGTGATCGCTCGCCTTGAACCGGTGTCCCTCCGTGGACGCGTCGGTTGCCCCGTCAGCTATTTATAACGGCGGCGTCACCGATGCGGTGGGTTGTGTCCCTTGCAGAATCCAGCGCTGAATGCGGCGGCCGTTTCCCGCCTCGCCGGTGTACAGGCGATTCTGCGAATCGATCGCCATCATGTGCGCACGAATGAACTCACCCGATTGCCGGCCGGGACGGCCGAAGCGGTCGAGAATGGCGAGGTCCTTCCGTCGCAGGATCCAGACCCGCTGGTTTGTGCCGTCGATGAGATAGAGCAGGCTTTGCGCTGCATCTCGCGAGACCTGCAGGCTGAACCCGCTCCCCGCGCCGCCGGTCTCGGGGCGAACGAACCGCTCCATCAGGTACTCGCCGTTCTGCCGGAACACCTGAATGCGATTGCCGCGCCGGTCCGACACGTAGAGCAGGCCATCCTTGGTTCCCACCAAGCCATGCACCGTGGAGTACTGCTGCGGTGGTAACGTGGGGTTCACGGGATAGCGATACCGGACACTGTCGTCGGGTCGCTTGCCGTAGGCGCCCCAATGACGCTTGTAGGCGCCCGTCGCCGCATCGAAGACGATGACCCGTTTGTTGATGTAGCCGTCGGCAATGAACAGCTCATTCGTCGTCGGCTCGACGTAGAAGTTGGCGGGTCCACCCAGGTGCGTCGAATCGTTGCTCCCCTTGTTCACGCCCGGCTCGCCGATCGTCATCACGTGTTTGCCGTCCCGCGTGAACTTCATGACGTGCATGCCGTTGCTGGTGCCCATCCACACGAACCCCTGGTGGTCGATGTAGATGCCGTGTTCCTGGCTGAACCAGGTGTATCCGGCGCCGGGGCCGCCCCACGCCTGCACGAGCTTCCCGTTGGCGTCGAGTTCGAGCACGGGCGGTGCCGGAAAACAGCAATCGGCAATGGGCGGCGTGGCAGCGGCACCGATCTCCTGGTCCGTGAGACTCGACGGCATGTGAATCACCCACAGGTGATCGCGATCGTCCACGAACAGCCCGCGAATGTCCCCCCAGATCCAATTGTTGGGGAGCGTCGGTGGCCAGGTGGGGTCGACCACGTAGATCGGCAGTCGCTCGGCGGTCGGTGACCCGCGAGCGACCGACGCGTTGGCCCCCTGCGCGTGCGCGGCCGTGTGCGCGGCGATGGTGGCGACGACCGATGCGGCAACGAGGCCCAACAGATTGACGCGTCTCATGCCCGTCTCCGCCTGCGGCATACTCGGGGAGGTGTCTCGGCCCAGCCGAGGTCTGACGCACCCGTGGACCGGAGCGCGTTCGACGTTGCCTCCCCGTTGGGGATTCCGCAATGCGGATTCCCCAATGCGGATTCCGCACTGCGTCCGTCGCGCCGTTCACGGTTCCCCAATACCGCAACGGCGCGTCCGGCGCGCGGCCTCAGAACGTCAGCACGGTGCGCATCGTCGCCACGTTGCCGTACGTGCGCAGTCCCGGTCCGTCGAGACGGCTGACGCGCTGGATGTCGGCCACGAGCGACAGGTGCGACGACACGGGAAGCTGGTAGAACAGCTCGCCGATTGTCTCACGGCCGGTCCCCCACGAGGCGTGCGTCATCCCGACGCCGATCACGTCGCTGGGGCGGGCCGCCAGCAGGCCGGAGATCGTCATGCCACCGCCACGGTGCGCGTGGACGGACTGCACGTTGGGATTGGCCGTGCCGATCTGTGCGAAGGCGCCCACCGCGGCGTGATTGCTGGCATCCCCGTCGCGTGCGCGGCCCTGCCACAACGTCTGGTCGAGCGTGGCGTACCAGCCGCTGGTCCCTTCGGCGTCCGGCGCCTCGTCGATGCTGGTCCCCATGGCCGAGAACATGCCGGTGTGCCGCCATGCGCCCGCACCCAGCCGCCCGGCGAGTTGTGAGCCGCCCAGCGTCCACTGCTGATTCGCCTGCGCGATCTGGAATCGCGACGAGCCGCCCACGGGGGCAGGGGCGCCGTCGAGTCCGTTGAACACACCCACGCCGACGTCGAAGTTCGCCCACGGGCTCACCGTCGCTTCCACGCCCAACGTGGGCAACGGAAACGTGGGGGCGGCCACGATGCTCGGCGAGAAGCCCATCGACGCGTTCAGGAACGACGCGCCGTTGTCGGTGCCGGCAAAGGCGCTGTTGAAGTCGATCCGGCCGGCCTTGATGGCCACGCGGTCCTGCAGCAGGCGCTGTTCGACCCACACTTCGCCCATCGCGCGAAAGTCATCGGCATCGATGTTGGAGAAGTTCTGCACGAACGCGGCTTCGCCGGATCCGTTGCGCCCCGTTTTCGACTTGTGCTGGGCGTAGAGCGTGAGTCCACGCCAGCCCACCAACGAATCCATGTCAAGCGTGAGCTCGAGATTGCTGTGCGTGCGCAGCGATCGCGCGCCCGCGAACGCCGCCGAGCCGGCCGAGGCATCCGTGATTTCTTCGGCGCTGAAGGTCACGCCGGGATGCGACACGATCGAGCGCCAGTTGATCGATGCGCGTTGGATCGGTTCGGCCGCGCTGCGCGGTGTGCTGCGCGGTGTGTTCGCTGGCGCCGTGCTGCTGACGCCGGTGCGGACGACGGGCACCGATGGCGCGGCGACATCCGTCCGCGCGACGCCGGTGGGCGCCGTTGGCGCGGGAGCCCCCGCGATCTGCTGTACGGGGCTGACGTTGGCGGCCCGCACGCTGGCGGGGGCGCCGAGAAAGATCAGGCAGGTCGCCGCGGCCAGTCGGCGCGTGGCAAGGGGGTTCGAGCTCCGAGCAGGGGTCGTCGGAGAATCAGCGTTGGGCATACGAGTGCTTCGCAAGTCGGCGTGTGGCCGGTAGTCATTCACTGGGCACCGGCATCGGCGACTCCTCGTGCATGTTTCATTTTCGGCCTACATCACCAATTTATTGAGCGCCGTAGCCCTTTGATTCAGGCATAGGTGTCACTTTGTGACAGATATTGCCACCGGCGAACGACTGGGCGGCCGAGGAGACCCCTTCGCGTCGGCCTCGCCGTTGTCGCGGGTGGGTGAGGTGCCGTGTGTAGTAGTGGACCGGTCGACTCTGGCGCGGCGTGCCATGCTGCTGGCGACGTTCTTCTGAGGCGGGGTGATCGGCACGCTCGGCGTACGTTGCCCGCAGACTCAACCGATCACGATCGGGTTTCCCGGTCGGGCCTTGCTTGTCCCGACACGCTTGACGCGCTGGATATGCTCCTCTCCGTCAGGGGAAGAGCGAGCCCGCGCCAGTGAGGGAGCGCGAAGGTGACACATCGACGCAGGCTGGGGGGGGCGGCACGTGCGCGCGTGCGGGCTGGCTCACGAGCGATGACATCAGCGTACGGGGAGGTCCAGTGATGCGAAGTGGCTGGTTCATCGTGCTCGCTCTCGCGGTCGCCGCATGCCGCGGCAGCCTCCCGAGCGCCACGCGCGCGGGGGTGCACTATGCTGCGGTTCCTTCGCTGTGGCCTGCCGACCGCGCCTGCATCAATCAGGCGCGCGGGGCGATCGTGGCGAAGGAGTTCCTGATGGGTCGCACCAAGACCGTTGTCGTGGCAGGAGGCCCGAATCCGATCAGCGACGACGCCTGGGCATCGTTTACCCCAGGGCTGTTCAATCGGAAGAACAGTGATCGGCACACCCTCTTCACGCGCTCCTGCTTCGCTCGCTCCCCCGAGGCGCCCGCGGACTGCATCGCCGCGGCGTGCCGGCGCATTGTCGAGAATGGCGGGCACACGTGGGTCGAGCTCTCGAAGATCGAGGCCGCAGACTGTACGCCGGTGGACGGTGGATGCGACCCCGCGCGCGTGCGCGCGGGGCAGCTCGCGATCATCGTTACGCGCAAGTGCCATGAGCTGGTGTTCGAAGGGCGCGTGCTCCTGCTTCGCGGCCCGCGTGGCGAGGAGGCGGTCATGCACGCGACCGCCAACGGCGTCCCGACGACGGATGTGACCTTGCCATCGGGGTGGCAGCTCGATGAGGAGACGCTCTCCGCGCCCCTTGTCCTGCACCCATTCGGCGGCGGCGACGCGTGCTACTACAACGTCCTGCGCGACGCGAACATGCAGTCGTACCATCAGTTTCGGTACGCGGGGCCGGTTTACCCCTGAGCGCTGCCAACCTCACGCGCCACCCCGGTCGTTACGGCGTCGCGAAATCGGTCGCGACGCGCTGGCCCGCCCGATGCACATGCTATACGCTTGGCGTGATGAGGCCGCGTTCGAGGGCAGCGCGATCAATCCGCGTGGGGGATCACACGAACCGGAGGCACTCGTCATGACCTGTCACGCCGCACGCCACCCTGTGCTCGCGTTCGCGAGCCTCCTCGGCGCGAGCGTCCTGTGCGCGATGCTGCTTGCCGCCTCCGCGTCGGCGCAGTCCACCGGCGCACTCACGGGGCGCGTGGTGAACGATCGCACCAATATGCCGGTGGCAGGGGTGGAGCTGAGCATCCCGGCAATCTCACGCACGGTGCTCACCGACTCGGGCGGGACCTTTGTGCTTCGCGACATCGCGGTCGCGCGGTATCAGGTAGTCCTGCGCAAAGTCGGGTTCCAGCCGTTGTCGTCAACGATTGCCATCACGGGTGCTGACGTCGCCGAGCAGGTTTTGCGTCTCGCCCCCATCGCGACCGCGCTCTCCGAGGTCGTGGTCGTGTCCAGCATGGCTGACCTGCGACTGACGTCGTTCGAAGAGCACCGCCGCGCGCGGATGGGCGGGTCGTTCCTCACGGCCGAACAACTCGAGAAGGAACGCGGGCGTGCACTGGCCGATGTGTTGCAGACCGTGAGTGGGGCGGACATCGTCCGCCTCGGCAGGGGGTCGGCGTACTTCGCGACACGCCGAGGCTACGACTCGTTCATGAACATGCCGGGCGTCGGTGCCGGGGATCGGATGCGTGGTGCGTCCCCCGGGCTCTGCTACGCCGCGGTGGTGGTCAACAACGTGTTCGTGTATCGCGGCGAAGGTGGTGACGAACTCTTCGACCTGAATTCGCTGGCCCCGGACGACATCCTGGCGATCGAGGTCTACAAGGGCGGGGCGACCATGCCGTTGGAGTACAACGCCACGCGCAAGACGTGCGGGTTATTGGTGATTTTCACGAAGTAGCGGTGTCGTGCAGAGCATGCGTGCGATCACGCGGCGCGGCGCGGGCCGAGAGCGGATCAGAACTCGAAGCCGAACGAGAGCTGCAGGTGATCGTTGGTGAACGGACCACGGAGATAGGTCGTGGTCATGCGACGATATTCCACAACGACCACGAGCGGTTGGACCAGACGCCAGTGCGCATGGATTTCGTCCGCCACATTGTTGCGTCGCCCCCAAGCGCGCGCACCCGTGTCCGTACGCCATTCGCCACCGAGTTCGAGCATCGAACTCCGCCCGCGCCTCCGGGTGGAACTCGGCGATGAGCGCCATGTCGGCGCGAGACGTCGGGTTGCGGCCTCAAGTACCTGCTAGGCAGGGATCCCGCTCACCGTTCCCGATCGAAGCTCGTGGAGCCGGATCGTGGCCTCTTTACGCCACGCATCTTCAATCGCAGTGTCAGGAGCTGCGTCGAGGTCGCTCTTCCGGCTGGCCAAGAGCAACTCCGCCAGCCTCGCGCGATCAGCTGGGGGCAGGGTCAACAGCTTCGATTCGAGACTGTCGGACGACCGAACCACAGGTGAATCCCCTTGGTTGGGCTACCCGAGAAAGACCACTGAGCCCCAGGTCCTGCGCCACTCGGCAAAACAGCTGATTCGCCTGCGTGAAATCCCTGCGTGGCGGGCGCTATGCAGGCATCTCATCGCAGTCTAGCACGACCGTACGATCGGCCGCGTACCGTCGCACCACCCTGTGAAGCAAGGACTTCACGTGTGAGTCCTATCCTGTCCGAGCCGCCGTTAGGTTGCGAGCGACGCAGCCTAAACCGATTCCGGCCGGAGAGTCGCCGGCCACTCCACTGCCCCGGTCATCACCGCCACCGCGTCTGCCATCCCGATCTCATCCGTGCGCACCAACGCCGCCCGACGCCCCAGCCGCTGGATGTGAATTCGGTCGGCCAGCGCGAACACGTGCGGCATGTTGTGGCTGATCAGTATCACGCTCAAGCCGCGATCGCGCACGCGCGTGATGAGGTCGAGCACCAGGCCGCTTTCCTTCACACCGAGGGCGGCGGTGGGTTCGTCGAGAATCACCACGTGACGCGCAAAGGCCGCGCTGCGGGCCACGGCGATCCCCTGTCGCTGACCACCGGAGAGTGTCTCCACGGCCTGCGTGATGGCGCGGATGCCGATGCCGAGCTGCTGCAGATGCTCGGCGGCCTCACGCTCCATGCGCGGGCGGTCGATGAGCCGCAGGAGCGCCCCGGCGAGCCCAGCCCGTCGACGCTCGCGCCCCAGAAACAAGTTCTCGGCGATTGACATCGCTGGGGCCAGCGCAAGATCCTGATACACGGTCTCGATTCCCGCACGCCGTGCGTCGACGGGACCGGTGAAGTGCACGCGCACGCCGTCCAGCCATAGTTCTCCGCGGTCGGGGATCGTGGCTCCCGACAGCGCCTTGATGAGCGACGACTTGCCGGCGCCGTTGTCGCCGATCACCGCCATGATCTCGCCCGCGCGGACTTCGACGTCGGCGCCGTCGAGCGCGGTCACGTGACCGTAGCGTTTCACGAGGCCGCGCGCCTCCAGCACCATCGGAGCGGTTGTCGTGCTCATACGGTCGTCCTCATGCCTTGCGCGACCACTGGTCGGTGGCCACGGCGAGAATCACCAGCACCCCGGTGACGAGGATCTGATACACCGACGACACGCCCATCAGTGTGAGGCCGTTGCGGAACACACCCACGATGAGCGCGCCGATGAGCGATCCCAGCACGACACCGCGTCCGCCGAACAGGCTCGTGCCACCCAGGACCACGGCGGTCACGGTGTCGAGGTTCTCGGTCTGTCCACTCTGCGGATCGCCCACGCCGGTGCGCGCAATCGACAACAGCGCCGCGGCACCGGCGCACAGGCCGGAGAGCATGTACACGCCGAGCAGCACGCGGTTGGTGGGGATGCCGGCCAAGCGCGCGGCCTCGAGGTTGTTCCCCACGGCGTACACATGCCGCCCCGCCGCCGTGTCGCGCAGCACCACGAACGCGAGCGCATACAACAGCAGCATCGCCAGCGCACCGTAGGCGATCGGCGTGTTCCCCATCCGCACGCTGTGCCCGAGCCACGTGAGCAGCGGCGGCAGGTCGGTGAACGTCTGCGCGCGCGACACCAGCTGCGTGACGGCGAACGCGATGTTCATCGTGCCGAGCGTGACGATGAACGGCGGGAGTTTGATGCGGGTGACGAGCAGACCGTTGATGAGGCCGGCGACGGTGGTGACGGCCATGCCCCCGCCGATCGCCATGGCCGGATGCCACCCCTGTTTCACGGCCAGTAGGCTCATGACGATCGAGCCCAGCGCCATGATCATGCCGCAGGCGAGGTCGATACCGCCGGTGAGAATCACCAGCGTCTGACCAATGGCCAGCACGCCCACCACCATCACCTGACTGAGCACCAGCGACAGATTGGCGCCGGTGAGAAAGCGCGGCGATTGCAGCGCGAAGAACGTACAGGCCAGCAGCAACGCGACGAGCGGACCGGCGACGGCCAGCCGCCGTGCGGTCATTTATCGCCCCAGCAGAGCGCGAGGGCCTTGTCGGCGCCGAGGCTGGCCACGCTGGCCACGCTGTCCTTGGCGATCAGCTGGACGCCGGTGTCCACGTAACCGCTCGCCTTCTTACCGCTCTTGATGAAAGCCATCGCCGCTTCCACACCCAGTTCCGCCATACGCAGGGGATACTGCTGGGCGGTGGCGGTGAGGGCGCCGTCGAGCACGTTCTGCACGCCACGGCAGCCGCCGTCCACTGACACAATGACGACCCCCTTCTCCTTGCCGGCCTTCTGGAGCGCATTGAACGCCCCGGCGGCCGAGGGCTCGTTCACCGCGTACACGACGTTGATGTCGGGATGCGCCTGCAGGCAGTTCTCCATGGCCGTCTGTCCCTTGGCCTGATCGCCCATGGCGTCGGTCATACACACCACTTCCGGCGGCTGCGCGAGTTCGTTGCGCGCCTTGTCGTACGACGGGAGTCCAAAGCCGTTCAGGAACCCGTTGTGGCGCTGCGCGCCCGTGGGGTGGCCCGGGATGAGATCGAGCGTGGCGATTTTCGCCGGCGTCGCCCCGAGGCGCGCTTTGGCGTACGCGCCGATCAGCTGTCCGGCCTTGAAGTTGTCCGTGGCGAACAGGGCATCCGTGGCAACCACCGGATCGGTGGGGCTGTCCAGCGCGATCACCAGAATACCGGCCGCACGCGCCTTCGCGATGGCGGGCACAATGGCTTTGGAGTCGCTCGCGGAAATGAGAATCGCCTTGGCGCCGGCGGCCATGAGATTCTCGATGGCGGTGACCTGACCGGCGTTGTCGCCGTCGGAGCGACCGGCGGCGGCAATCAGTGTGGCGCCCTGGGCGGCGGCTGCCTGCTCGGCGCCTTCCTTCATCTTCACGAAGAACGGGTTCGACTCGGTCTTCGTGATCAGCCCGATCACCGGCTTGTCGTCGCCGTTGGGCGCGCAGGCGAGCAGCAGCGGGAGGGCGAGCGCGAGCGTCGGCGAGAGCAGGCGCCGAGGGGCACGGCGGGGCAGGGCGTGTGTGTGCATGGACAGGAAATCAGCACGCAATCAGCGATTGGGCAAGAGACGGCGGCCGGGAGGCCGGCTGGCGATTGCCAAGCGTGCGTAGGGCTGACAGCCTTCGCTGGAGAACGATCGCACGTCCGTTTCGATCCCCGCGACATTCGGTGGCCGTCGCACCGTCCCGGTGTCGCCATCACACAGGTGTGGAATCTTTCCGTGATCACGATGACTTTGCAGGCGGGCGTCACCCTCTGGTTGTTGCGCGGCGTGATGCGACGGTTGTCTGCAACGGCCGCGTGCCTCCTCATGCCCGCGGTGGCAACGCCAGCGGCGGCGCAGGGTACCTCACCGCCGCCGCCGTCGGCGGTGGCCACGCCATGCCCCGAGGGGATTCCTGCGTCGG
>JARIEV010000064.1 GCA_031127225.1 Gemmatimonadota bacterium
AATTTCTTCGTCTTCAACGTCAGCGTGTTCGGCATCGGCCTGCTGTGCGCGATCGACCCCGTCGTAGCGCAAGCGGTCGGTGCCGGTGATCGGGAGGGCGTGGCACGCGGCGTACAGCGCGGGTTCGTGCTGGCCGCAATCATGTCCGTGGTGGTGACGCTGGCGCTGATGCCCGGTGAGACTATCCTGCTGGCGCTCGATCAGCCGGCGGATGTGGTACGGGAGACGGCTGTGTATACGCGACGCCGCGCGCTCGCCGTCGTACCGTTCTTTGCCTTCACGGTGTTCCGGCAGACGCTGCAGGCGATGGGGCCCGTCCGGCACATTCTCGGGGCCGTCGCCGTTGCGAACCTCGTGAACCTTACGGCCAATTGGGTGCTGATCTTCGGGCACGCCGGCGCGCCGGCGTTGGGCGTCGAAGGGGCAGGATATGCCACGGCGATTTCCACATGGGTCATGGCGCTGCTGCTGCTCGCGCTCGCGTGGCCGTTACTTCGCCCCGCCGTGCGGCCCTGGCGTCGCGAGACGCTCCATTGGGCACCCGTGTCCCGCATGCTACGGATCGGGGTGCCCATCGGTGTGCAGTGGTTTTTCGAGAGCTTCGCCTTTGGCCTGACGGCACTATTCATGGGATGGCTCGGTACCACCGCGCTGGCGGGCCACGAAATTGCGCTGAACATGGCCGCGCTCACCTTCATGGTGCCGCTGGGCATCTCCGGTGCCGCCGCGGCTGTGGTCGGGCGCGCGATCGGTCGGGGCGACATGCCGGCCGCGAGACGGGATGCGCTGGCCGCGATCGTATGCGGCGTGGGATTCATGTGCGTCAGCGCCGCGGTGTTCATGCTGGCGCCTACGTGGCTGGCAACCGCGTACACCACCGAACCGGCCACGGTCGCCGTGGCCGTCGCGCTAATTCCGTTGGCGGGGTGGTTCCAGGTGTTCGACGGGCTGCAAGCGGTGACCAGTGGGGTCCTCCGCGGCCTTGGCGATACCCGAATACCGGCCGCGCTGCACCTGGTCGCGTTCTGGGGCGTCGGTATCCCGCTCGGCTACTATCTGGGCTTCCACACGCCGCTTCGAGAGCGAGGGCTCTGGATGGGGCTCGTGGGGGGGCTCGCGGCCGCGGCGATTTTGCAGACGCTGCGGGTGATTGCGCGGTTGCGCCTGAACATCGGACGCGTGGTGGTTGACCACTGAGGGCGGCTCGCCCTCACGACGGTCAGACGCGCTTTTCTTCGAGCAAGGCCATGAATGACGCGGGGGCGTCAATTTCCATCAGGCGCCCGGGCACGTCCCCTTCCTTGCTGAACTGCGCGATCTTGCCCAGTACCGGCAGGTACTGATTCGAGACCTCGAGTGGCGGGGCGACGATAAGGAAGAAGAAGTTGACAGGCTTGTCGTCGATGGCCTTGAAGTCGACGCCCTCCTTCTTGCGACCGAAGGCCACGCGAAGGCGATTCACGACAAGGCTGCGGCAATGCGGAATGGCGATCCCACGGCCGATGCCTGTGGAGCCGAGATTTTCGCGCCGCTTGAGCATCTTGAACAGCATGCCCTCGGATTTCTCATCGAGCTTGAGCAGCCCGATGAGTTCCTTGAGAATTTCGTCCTTGCTCGAGCCCTGAAGCTCAAGCTGGACGGCGTCTTCGGAGAAGAACTCGCGCAGTTCCATAGCCTTCTATCCTAACCGTGGGGGCGCTGCTGTCAAACTGCCGCGTTGCTCGTCTGAGACGGCGCGGCTAACTTCAAGTATATGTCCCGCAAGACGTTTCCGTTCCGTGTGCCGCATGCGGTGCCGCTGTACCTCGCGCCGATGGCCGGCGTGTCGGAATCTCCGTTCCGGCGCCTGTGCCATGCGCACGGTGCCGATGTGGTGGTCACGGAGTTTCTCTCCGCCGAGGGCATCCGTCGGGAAAACGACGCGACCATCAGCAAACTGCGCTTCTCGGCGGACGAGCACCCGATTGGCGTCCAGATCTTTGGGGCTGACCCGGCGGCCATGGCCGATGCCGCCGCGATGGTCACCGACCTGTTCCTCCCCGACTTCGTGGACATCAACTTCGGCTGTCCGGTCAAGAAGGTGGTGCGCCGGAACGGTGGGTCGGGGTGTCTGCGTGACCTCGATCTGGTGCAGTCCATCATCCGCGCCGTCTCCCAAGCCACCCATTTGCCCGTCACCTGCAAGATCCGGAGCGGGTGGAGTGAGGAGATGCGGGACCCGGTCGGGATCGCCCTGCGCTGTCAGGACGCCGGCGCGCGTGTGCTCGCGCTGCATGCCCGTACGCGCACGCAGATGTACACCGGCCTCGCCAACTGGGACGAAATCGCCAAGGTCGCCGAGGCCCTCGACATCCCGGTGTTGGGTAACGGGGACATCAAGACAGCAGCCGACGCGAAGCGGATGCTCGATCACACGCGGGCGGACGGGATCATGCTCGGGCGCGGCTCCTACGGGCAACCGTGGGTGTTCAGACAGGCGCGCGCGCTGTTCGACGGACAGCCCATGCCGGAGACGCCCGGTGTGCATGAGCGCTTCGCGATCGCGCTCGATCACGCGCGCATGGTGCAGGAATACGAGGTGGACGCCATCGGCGCCGCCCTCGAGTTCCGGAAGCATCTGGGGTGGTACGTGAAGGGGCTGCCCAACTCGGCTGAGCTGCGTAAGCTGCTGCACCAGGTCCGGGACTTTGCCGAAGTCGAGGGGATTTTCTCGACCTATCTGCAGCATTACGAGGAGTATCGGGCACGCGGTCTGGCGGCGAGTGATCCGGACGTGTCGGATCTGACCTGCGAGGCGGCCTGATCCCCTCGCGTTGGCCGTGGAGCCAGTTGCGGGAACCTGTGGGTCCCGGGTAGTGTACAACTTGTAGGAGACAGGACCGTTAGCCGGGGGTGACTGGCTTCGACGGGGTTGGTGAAGCTCTGGTTGCGTGCCCAGGTCCTCGAGCACCTGGTAAAACACTCGGGAAAATTCCAATCGCGAACAACAACCTCGCGCTCGCCGCCTAACCTTCGGGTTACCGGCAGTGCTCACACGGCAGCCCGCCCGGGGCGGCATGTGAGTATCGAAAATCTGGGCTAGTCCAACGTTACGTCTGCGGGCGTAGGGCGAAACTTTAGCAGGCTTGTCTGGACGTGGGCTTTCTGTTGGCCAGCGCACAGAGACCTCAATCAACAGAATACGCACGTAGACGCTGGGGTCGATTCAGTCTCGGACAGGGGTTCGATTCCCCTCACCTCCACTTGGGCGCCTCACCGCAATCGCGGTGGGGCGCTTTTGTTTAGCCGACCGGCGTACCCGTCTCACGTTGTGACGTCTCCGTGGAGCGCCAGTGTTCAGGGAGCTGCTTCAGCAGGCGTGCCTTGAACTTGTGGTAGTCCACCGTGATCGTGTGGCGCGGCGTATCGAGCTGCGGATAGTCGGGATGGGCCAGTTCCGCGGTGATGGCCGCGTTGAGGTCTCTCGGAGGCATCCAGGCCCCGGTCAGCCGCCTGGCCAGAACCTTGGCCTGCAGTTCGGCGGCCGGCCAGATGCACCCGAGCGGCTGAAACAGCCCCACGAAAGACAGGGTCGGGAATCGAGCGGGGAACATCCGCAGATAAAGCGGGACAGGGCCACGCGAAAAGTCCGCGACCTCGGGTGCGAGAAACGGATGCGCGATCCAGTAGCCGGTACAGGCCACGATGACGTCGTAGTCCGCCTGCGTTCCGTCGACGAAGTGCACCGTGCGTCCGTCGAAACGCGCAATCTCCGGGCGCGGGGTGATGTGCCCGTGGCGCAGCGCGTAGAAGAGCTCCGAGTTCACCGTGGGGTGCGTCGCCCCGAACGCATGATCCGGTTCGGGCAGTCCGTAATCACGATTGGCGCCCTGGAGAAAGCGCAGCAGAAACTGATTGAGCCTCGAGCGAAGGACGCGTGGCACCCACTGCGTACGTTGTCCGACGACGTCGCTCGGTTGTCCGAAGAGAAACTTGGGCACGATCCAATAGCCGCGTCGCCACGACAGGTCCGTCGTGGCTGAAACGCGGGCCGTCTCCACCGCGACATCGCAGGCCGAATTGCCGCCGCCGATCACGAGGACACGCTGTCCGGCGAAGGGTGTCGCGCGCTTGTACTCGTGCGAATGCATCAGCGTGCCTGTGAACTCACCGGGATATGACGGCATGCGTGGTCGCCAGTGATGTCCGTTGGCCACGACCACTGCGTCAAACTCCTCGTGTGGCTCGTCCGCTCCCGTGCGCACAGCGATCGCCCAGCGGTCACCGGGCAGCGCCTCCACGCGCAGGACATCAACCCCGAAGCGCACGTGGCGCGTGACGCCGAAATGGTCGGCGTAACTCTGGAAATAACGCGCCAACTGCTCGTGCGACGGGTAGTCCGGATACCACGACGGCATCGGGAAGTCGTGGTACTCCGACAGCGTCTTCGAGCTGATGATGTGCGTCGTCTCGAAGACACTCGAATGCGACGACTCGAGCCGGAACAGCCAGTTGCCACCGACCGCGTCATTGCGATCGAAACACACAATATCGGTGAATCCCGCATCGAGGAGATTCTTCACGGCGGTGATGCCGGACGGGCCGGCACCGATCACCGCGATGCGTGCGCTGCGTGACAGCATGGTCAGGCGAGGGCGGCGTGCGCAGCCGCCAAGCGCGCCACCGGCACGCGATACGGCGAGCACGAGACATAGTCGAAGCCGACCTGATGGCAGAACGCCACGCTCTGGGGCTCGCCACCATGCTCGGCGCAGATGCCGACCTTGAGATCGGCCCGCGTCGCGCGTCCGTCTCGAACCGCCCAGGAGATCAGCTTGCCGACGCCCTTTCGGTCGAGCACCTGAAACGGATCCTCGGCCAGAATCCCCTTCTCGATATAGTGCGGAAGGAAACGACCGGCATCATCACGGCTCAGGCCGAACGTCGTTTGCGTGAGATCATTGGTGCCAAATGAGAAGAAATCAGCCTCGGTCGCGATTTCGTCGGCCGTGAGCGCCGCGCGCGGCAGCTCGATCATCGTGCCAATGAGATACGGCACGCGCTCACCCATGACGCCCATGACCTGCTCGGCCGCGCGTTCGATGATCGCCCGCTGATGACGTAGTTCGGTGACGTCGGAGACCAACGGGACCATGATTTCCGGTTGCACATCGATGCCGCGGCGGTGTGCGCGCACGGCCGCCTCGAAGATGGCGCGCGCCTGCATCTCGGTGATCTCGGGATACACGATGCCCAGGCGGCACCCGCGATGGCCAAGCATCGGATTCGTTTCATGGAGCGCCGCCACGATGCGGGCCAACTCGGGGCGGGAGAGCCCCAACGAGTGCGCCAGCATCGTCGATTCCTCGCCACCATGGGGAAGAAACTCATGGAGTGGCGGATCGAGCAGTCGGATGGTCACGGGGAAGCCGTCCATCGCCTGGAAGATGCCCTCGAAGTCGGCACGCTGCATCGGCAACAGCTTCTCCAGCGCGCGGCGACGTCCACTCAGGTCGCGAGCGACAATCATCTCCCGCATCGCGGTGATGCGTTCGCCTTCGAAGAACATGTGCTCGGTCCGGCACAAGCCGATGCCTTCCGCGCCGAAATTCCGCGCCATCCGCGCATCACGCGGGGTGTCGGCGTTCGCGCGCACACGAAGTCGGCGGTCTTCGTCGGCCCAGCCCATCAGCTTGGCAAATCCCTGATACGTCGGCGCGTCTGCCGCCGAGAGGGTGCCGTTGTTCACGCGCATGACTTCGCTGGGCTGCGTCGGAAGATCTCCCGCAAAGATACGGCCGGTACCACCGTCGAGCGTGATCCACTCGCCTTCGCTGATCACCTGCTCGCCAATGCGCATCGATCGCTGCTCGTGTGAGATCTCGAGCGCCGTGCACCCCACGATGGCGCACTTGCCCATGCCGCGGGCCACGACGGCCGCATGACTCGTCATCCCGCCACGGGCCGTCAGGACCGCGCGTGCCGCGACGATGCCATGGAAGTCCTCAGGCGTCGTTTCTTCGCGCACGAGGATCACCTGGTCACCAGCAGCGTGGCGCCGCTCCGCGACATCGGGGTCGAACACCACGATGCCGCTGGCCGCACCGGGGCTGGCCGGCAGACCGACCGCGAGGGCCTCCACGCGCACGTTCGCACTGATCACCGGATGCAGCAGTTGATCGAGCTGGTTCGGCTGCATGCGCAGCACGGCTTCCCGCTGCGTGATCAAGCCTTCATCAACCATATCGAGCGCGATCCGCAGAGCCGCGGCCGTCGTACGCTTGCCAGTGCGCGTCTGCAGCAGATAGAGCGTGCCACGCTCGACGGTGAACTCGATGTCCTGCATGTCGCGGAAGTGCTGCTCAAGGCGATCCTGCGTGGCCATCAGCGCGGTGTACGCCCCGGGAAGCATTGTGGCCATGTCGTCGATGTGGAGCGGCGTGCGGATGCCGGCGACCACATCTTCGCCCTGCGCATTGACGAGGAACTCGCCGTAGAAGCGACGCTCGCCGGTGGACGGATCACGCGTGAACGCGACACCGGTTCCGGAGTCTTCGCCCATATTGCCGAACACCATCGACACAATGTTGACACCGGTGCCGAGGGTATGCGAAATGCCATTTACGCGCCGATAGTCGATCGCCTTCTTCAGCGTCCACGAATTCCACACGGCTTCGATCGCTCCCCACAGCTGCACCTGCGGGTCCATCGGAAAATCGCGTCCCGTCGTGAACCGGATCAGCTGCTGGTACTCGTGCACCAGCGCGCGCAAGGCGTCGGCGCTGAGCTCGCTGTCGGTCGTCACACCATTGGTGACGCGCTTGCTGCTGAGCAGTTGCTCGAACTTGGTGATCGGCACGCCGAGCACGACATCAGCGTACATCTGCAGGAAACGGCGATACGAATCGTAAGCGAAGCGTGTGTTGCCGCTCGCCTTCGCCAGCCCTTCGACCGTCTCGTCGTTGAGTCCGAGATTGAGGATCGTCTCCATCATGCCGGGCATGGAGACGGATGCACCGGAGCGCACCGACACGAGCAGTGGATTCGATGCATCGCCGAAGTGCTTGCCGCTGACCTCCTCAAGGCGCTCGAGTGCGGTGGTCACTTCTACGCGAAAGGCGTCATCGACCAGCCCATCGGCGAGATACGACACGCACCGATGGGCGGCAATGGTGAACCCCGGTGGAACGGGGACACCGAGGTTTGTCATCTCGGCGAGATTCGCCCCCTTCCCACCCAGAATCGTCTTCATGTCCCGCGTTCCGTCCGCGCTGCCGTTACCAAAGAAGTAGACGGATTGGGTCATTCAATACTCCCTGTCAGTGTCAGTGAGGATCGTCAGGTGCAGCAGGTGGTGCCATCAGCCTGCGATGCTGATCGGCACGCCAATGCCTCCGCCCGCCCGGAGAAGCTCCGGTTCTCTGGGCGTGGCGGTGGGGTACTGGCCGGAGAAGCACGCGTGGCAGTACCCGTCTGGGCCAGTCGGCATCGCCGACAACATCCCGTCAATCGACAGATACCCGAGGGAGTCGACCCCGAGGTGGCGCACGATCTCGTCGTGCGTCATCTGCGCGGCGATGAGCTCCTCGCGGCGCGGTGTGTCGATGCCGTAGTAGCAGGGACTGATAATCGGCGCACTGGACACGCGCATATGTACCTCACGCGCACCCGCCGCCCGCACGAGCGACACGAGCCCACGGGTGGTGGTACCGCGGACGATGGAGTCATCCACCATCACCACGCTTTTCCCTTCGAGCAGTTCGCGCACCGGGTTGTACTTCACCTTGACCTTGGCATCGCGCCCGGCTTGCGTGGGCTGAATGAAGGTGCGCCCGATGTAATGATTCCGGATGAGCGCAAGCTCGTACGATACGCCGGACTCTTCAGCGTAGCCGAGCGCGGCGGAATTCGACGAGTCGGGCACGGCGAACACGATGTCCGCGCCGGGCGCCGGACACTCCTGCGCCAGACGGCGTCCGAGGGCGCGGCGGGAACGATCGACGGAGCCGCTGAACACCTTGCTGTCGGGGCGCGCGAAATACACGTGCTCGAACACGCAGCGGTTGAGCGGCGCCGCCGGCAGCACCTTCACGGAGCGCAGGCCGTGTGTATCGACGGCAATGATCTCGCCCGGCTCCACCTCACGCTCGAGGGTGGCGCCGACGATATCGAGGGCGCAGGTCTCCGATGCAAAGGCCCAGCCGTCGCCGAGCCGCCCCATCACGAGCGGTCGCCATCCATGCGGGTCGCGCGCCACGATCACCGTGTCGTCCAGCACCACCAGCAGACAGTACGCCCCTTCCACGCCCTGCAACGCCTCCGCGACGCGTGCCTCGGGCGTCGCGCCGCTGGCGCGGGCAATGCGATGCACGATGGCTTCGGAGTCCATCGTTGAGGAAAAGATGGCCCCACCGTCTTCCAGCGACCGCCGTAGTTCGACCGCGTTGGTGAGGTTGCCGTTGTGCGCCAGCGCGATGTGGGTGCGCCGGACGCGCGCCAGAATCGGTTGCGCGTTTTCGATCGCCGACGCGCCGGCCGTGCTGTAGCGCGTGTGTCCGATGGCAATCGGGCCGCGCAACGCATCCATCTCGTCATCACCGAACCCTTCCGACACCAGACCCATCGCGCGGCTCACGCGGGCGTGCCCCGCGTCGTCCACGGCCACGATGCCAGCCGACTCCTGCCCCCGATGCTGGAGGGAGTACAGGCCCAACTGGGTCAGTGCTGCTGCGTCCGGAACTCCGTAGACGCCGAAAATACCACACATGGGAAAACTCCCGATCAGTCGTTGGTAGGAGCGTGCGATGAGGCCATCGCATGCTCGGCCGGCGTCTCGCCATCCATGGCAAGCGGGATGGCGTTGTGAAAGGCCTTCGCCAGCCAGCTCACCGGCGCGGAGAAGGTGTCGTCGGAGATCGTGAACTGTGCGCCGGCATCGGCGGCCGTCACGACGCCGATCACGCGCGCCGGGACACCGTGCCGCTGCGCGATCTGCAGCACTGCGGCGCTGTCGGCGGTGGACACGATGATCCGGCCGTGGGCTTCACCGAACAGCAGCGCACGGTGGGGCAGGGTCGCCCACGCGGACAGATCCACCTCGAAGCCGAACGTCCGATCGCGATCAGCCATCGCACATTCGGACAATGCTACGGCCACCCCGCCATCGCTGCAGTCATGTGCGGAGCGCACCGTTCCACCCCGAATCGATTCCAACAGCGCGTCGATCAAGGCGCGTTCGCGCGTCGGATCACAGATGGGCGGTTCACCGATGGTCAGGCCATGAATCTCGAGCAGGTATTCACTCGCACCGAGTTCGTCGGTGCAGTCGCCGAGCAAAACGATGGTATCGCCGGCACACTGGAAGCCGGACGGCGTGACGTGCGCGAGGGATTCGATCAGCCCGACCATACCAATGGTCGGCGTGGGATGGATGGCCCCCTGCGGGTTCTCGTTGTACAGCGAGACGTTACCGCCGGTGACGGGCGTCTCGAGCGCCGTGCAGGCTTCACCCATGCCGGCGATCGCTTCGCTCAGCTGGAAGTAGACTTCCGGCTTCTTTGGATTACCGAAATTGAGGTTGTTGGTGATCGCCATCGGTCGTGCGCCGGTACAAGCCACGTTGCGCGCTGCTTCGGACACCGCCGCGCGACCGCCATTGCGGGGAGACAGCGCAACGTGGCGGCCGTTGCCGTCAATGCACAGCGCAATGGCCTTGTCGGTGCCGCGGAGCTTCACCACTGCGGCATCGCTGCCGGGGCCACGCATGGTGCTCGTGCGCACCGTGGAATCGTACTGCTGCCACACCCACTTCTTGCTCGCAATGGTCGGCGACGAGAGCAGGCGCTCCAGCGTCCACGCATGGTCGCGTTCTTCATCGAGCGGCACAACGGCATGGGCCGAGCGCGCTCGTGCCGCCTGTAACGCCTCGCTTTCGCGCGGTTCGAGCACGTACTGCGGGCACTCCGTGACCAGCCGCGAGCCGGGGAACTCGGCCACGACCCGATCGCCTTCGGTCACGCGATACACGGGCTCCGCGATGACTTCACCGATCACGGCCGCCTCGAGATCCCACTTGGCGAGGATGGCGCGTACGTCGTCTTCGTGGCCCAGCTTCGCCACCACGAGCATCCGTTCCTGCGACTCCGACAGCAAAATCTCGTACGGCGTCATCCCCTGTTCGCGCACAGGCACCTTGGTGACGTCGATGGTGACACCGACGTCGCCACGCTCGGCCATTTCAGCTGATGACGACGTGAGACCCGCGGCCCCCATATCCTGAATCGCAACGATGTGCCCGCTGCGGATCAGCTCCAGGGAGGCCTCGAGCAGCAGCTTTTCCGTGAACGGATCGCCCACCTGTACCATGGGTCGCTTGGCCTCGCTGGACGCCGACAGATCTTCTGAGGCGAACGACGCGCCGTGAATACCGTCGCGGCCTGTGCGTGCACCCACGGCCATGATCGGATTGCCGACACCGGACGCCACGGCCGTGATCAGCTCGTCTTCGCGCATGAGACCAACGCACATGGCGTTGACGAGCGGGTTGCCTTCATACGACGGATCGAACACGACTTCGCCGCCGACCGTTGGCACGCCGACGCAGTTACCGTAGTCGCCGATCCCCTTCACCACGCCGGCGAAGAGCCAGCGGACGCGGCTGGATGTCAGCGGACCGAATCGCAGGGAGTTGAGCAGCGCGATCGGTCGGGCACCCATGGTGAACACGTCGCGCAGGATGCCACCCACGCCCGTCGCCGCGCCTTGGTACGGTTCGACAGCCGACGGGTGGTTGTGCGACTCGATCTTGAACGCCACGGCCCAGCCGTCTCCCACGGAGATGACGCCGGCGTTCTCGCCCGGCCCCTGCAGCACCCACGGTGCTTTGGTGGGCAGCGTCTTCAGCATCGGGCGCGAATGCTTGTACGAGCAGTGCTCGCTCCACAGCGCGCTCACGACACCGAGTTCGGTGAACGTCGGTGTCCGGCCGAGCATGGCGATCAGACGCTCGTACTCGAACTCCGTGATGCCGTGTTCGGCCACCATCGCCGGGGTGATGACCGGGTCGCCGGGGCGTGATTCCACGGGACGCGATTTGGACGGTGCGGTCATGCGTTTACCTCGGCGAGCATCGATTCCAGGATTGACGCGAAGAGGGGCACGCCATCGGTTGATCCGAGCGTCGCGTCAAGCGCGCGCTCCGGGTGCGGCATCATGCCCAGCACGTTGCCGGCCGCGCTCACAATGCCCGCGATGTTACGCAACGAGCCATTCGGATTGGCCGACGACGTGGCCTCGCCGGCCGCGTTAACGTACCGGAACACCACCTGACCCTCGCCTTCGAGGCGGGCCAGCGTATCGGCATCCGCGGTATAGCGACCATCACCGTGGGCCACGGGAATCGAGATCACCTGACCGATGTGATACTGGGAGGTGAAGCGGGTGGCGATGGATTCCACGCGCAGATGCACCGGTGCGCTGACGAACCGGAGGCTCGCGTTGCGCAGCAGCGCACCCGGCAGCAGCCCGGCCTCGCACGCGATCTGGAACCCGTTGCAGATCCCGAGCACCGGGCCGCCCCGCTTCGCAAACGCGATCACTTCTTGCATGATCGGACTGAAGCGCGCAATGGCGCCGGCCCGCAGATAATCGCCGTAGCTGAAGCCGCCGGGGAGAATCACGAGATCGACGCCCTGCAGATCGTGGTCCTTGTGCCAGAGATACACGGCCTCCTGACCCAGATGATCCGCTACCGCGTGGAATGCATCCTCGTCGCAGTTTGAGCCCGGAAAGCGAACGATGCCAGCCTTCACGCGGCCTCCACCGAGGCGATCTCAAAGTCTTCCGTGACCGGGTTGGCCAGCAGCTTTTCACACATGGCCATGGCACTGGCGCGCGCGGCCTCAGCGGTGACAGCGGCGGTCTCCACGATGACGTGGCGACCCACCCGGACATCGCCGACCTCGGCGAAGCCGAGAGAATGCAACGCGTCGGCGACGGCCTTGCCCTGGGGATCAAGAATCCCGCGACGCGGAACGATGTGAATGGCGCAGCGGAAACGGGTCATGCCGAGGGCTCCTCGCGGCCGGCGTCCGGCGCGATCTGTGGTCGGGAGGGACGACGGCGCCGGCGGCGTCGTCGGGGGTCAATGGGCTGCTCGTCCTCGTCGTCGTCCAGTGCGTCGTCACGCGCGCTGGGCATCCGGTCGAGGAGGCCGAGAAACACCGTGCGCCCGATCCCGTACAGCACGTACGACATCAGGGCGGGGAAGAAAAACTTCTTCGGGAGAAAAATCACGCCGACGAACGTCCCGACGACCAGCAGGAATCCGAGAATCCCGTTGAGCGTCCGGAAGTTCACCGTCGGCACCTTGGCATACTGCACATTGCTGATCATCAGCATGCCCAGGCCAAGCATGAGCCAGCGCAGCATCTGATGCCACGGCAGGTCCCCGATCATCGTCTCGGTGTAGAGCGGGGTCTGACTGAACCAGTAGTAGGTGGCGAGCGTCATGCCGGCCGCCGGGCTGGGCAGCCCAGTGAAATGCATGCTTTTCGTGCCGGCCTGCTCGACGTTGAATCGCGCCAGGCGCATCACGGCGCATGCCGTGAAGAAGAAGCAAAAGATCCACTCCCACCGTGTGCTCTGGAACACAGCGAAGTACATGATCAACGCCGGCGCCGTCCCGAAGGAAATCGCGTCCACAAGCGAGTCGAGTTCCTCGCCGAAGCGTGAGCCGGAGTTCGTGGCGCGCGCGATCCGGCCGTCGAGGGTGTCCGCAATCGCACCGAACACAATAAACCGGGCCGCCGCGTCGAAGTCGCCGCGCGAGGCGGCCACGATCGCGAAGATGCCGAAGAACAGATTGGCGAGGGTGAAGCCGTTGGGCAGGGCAACGGCGGCGCGCGCGCGTGGTCGGCGCGGTCGGTCGGCGCCGTCCGCGGGGATGCGGGCGTCCTGCCGGCTCACGTGGCCGCCCCGACGCTGCCGCGCTGCGTCCACCACCCGACAAGCGTGCCAATCGTGATGGCAAAGGCCACGAGCCACGCGGACCAGTTGCGGAGCCGCAGCGCCAGCGCATACGTCAGCACCGTCAGCCCACTGGCCCCCAGCAGCACGACATACCCGTCACGCAACGCGCTCACGGTGTGTCCCGGTCGAGTCCGATCGCCTCGAGGTCCAGCGGCGCGCCCGTCACGCGCGCAAAGGCATCGCGGTAGCGCCGGCTGGTCGCGTCGATGACGTCGGGCGGCAGCGGTGGCGGCGGGGCTTCGCCGTTCCAACGGCCCGCCCGCTGCTCGAC
The DNA here is from genome assembly GCA_031127225.1 of Gemmatimonadota bacterium. GTDB lineage: Bacteria > Gemmatimonadota > Gemmatimonadetes > Gemmatimonadales > Gemmatimonadaceae > Gemmatimonas. Next base: position 13,280 of record JARIEV010000064.1, read on the forward strand.
GTCGAGCCAATCACGGAGCGGCTGCTTGTCGAAACTGGGCTGTCCGCGCCCCGGTGCGTAGGCATCGGCCGCCCAGAAGCGGGAGCTGTCGGGCGTCAGCACTTCGTCGATCAACAAGAGTTCGCCGTCCCGCCAGCCGAATTCGAACTTGGTGTCGGCCACGATAATTCCTCGCGGCTCTGCCGTTGCACGACCGAATTCATAAATCTGCCGCGCCAGCCGCTCGAGCGTGGCCGCCGTGTCGGAGCCGACCGCCGACACGACCGAGCTGATGGTGATGTTCTCGTCGTGACCGGTCTCGGCCTTGGTGGCGGGGCTGAAAATGGGTGGATCCAGTCGATCACTTTCGCGTAGCCCGGGCGCGAGGGGCTCACCGGCGAGCGTGCCATGCGCGTGGTACTCCTTCCACGCCGACCCCGATAGGTACCCGCGAATGACACACTCGATGGGCACCACCTCGGCCCGTACGCACAACATGCTGCGCCCTGCCAGCGCGTTGCGATATGGGGCGAGTGCCGGCACCTCGCGCACGATGGCGTCAGTGTCCGCCGTGATCAGGTGATGCTTGACCGTGTCGCCCAGTTGCGCGAGCCACCAGGCCGTGAGTTGGGTCAGCACCGCCCCCTTGTAAGGGATCGGTTCGTGCATGACGATGTCGAACGCACTGATGCGATCGGTCGTGACGAGCAACAACCGGTCGTCATCGACCGCGTAGACATCGCGGACCTTGCCGCGACGCACCAGCGGCAGCGGCAGCGCGCTGTCGATGAGGGCGGACGGTGCCTCGCGGCTCATACCCGTACCTCTTCCAGTTCGACGCCGGTCCGTTCACGGGCGAGCCACGGCGCCACATGCTCGTCCAGAAACTCCTCGACCTGACGCGGCGAGCGCCCCACGAAGCGCGACGGTTCGGTCGCCGCCTGAAGATCCTCGAGCGGAATGCCGAACGCGGGGTCGGCCGCGAGCCGCTCGAGCATGTCGTTCTTGGGGGCGCCATCTTTGACCGCCCGCGCCGCGGCGATGCTGTGTCCGCGAATGAGTTCGTGGGCCTCCTGCCGATCGCCGCCGGCACGGACAAAGCGCACAATGATCTCCTCGGTGGCCATGAACGGCAGTTCGTCTTCGACCCGGCGACGAATGCGCGCCGGATGCACCTCGAGACCACGCACCACGTTCTGCATCAGCACGAGGATCGCATCCGTGGCGAGAAACGATTCGGGAATCACTAGGCGGCGATTGGCGGAATCGTCCAACGTGCGCTCGAAGTACTGGACCGCGTGCGTCTGATTCGCGTTGGGCTCGAGGGACAGCACGAAGCGGGCCAGGGAGGCGATCCGTTCCGACCGCATCGGATTACGCTTGTATGCCATGGCTGACGATCCGATCTGGTTCTGCTCGAACGGCTCTTCGATCTCCCCGAATGCCTGCAGCATACGGATATCCCCGGAGAACTTCGAGGCCGTCGCGGCGATACCCGCGACGATGGCGAGCACCTGCGCGTCCACCTTCCGCGAGTATGTCTGCCCGCTCACCGGAATCGAGCTGGCGAAGCCCATGCGGGTCGTGACCATGCGGTCGAGTTCACGCACCTTGGCGTGATCACCGTCGAACAGCGACAGGAAGCTGGCCTGCGTACCGGTCGTTCCCTTGACGCCGCGGAACGGCATCCGATCGATCCGGATCTCGAGATCGTCGAGATCGAGCAGGATGTCCTGCATCCACAGCGTGGCCCGCTTGCCGACCGTGGTCAGTTGCGCCGGTTGCAGGTGGGTGTAGCCCAGAGCCGGCTCGTCCTTCCACGTCCGGGCGAAGGTGCCGAGTGCCTCGAGGGAATCGAGCAGTTTCTCGCGCAGCAGGCTCAGCCCACGGCGCATCAGGATCAGCTCGGCGTTGTCGGTGACGAAACAACTGGTGGCCCCGAGATGGATGAACTTGCGCGCCGCCGGTGCCACATCCCCGAAGGCATGCACATGGGCCATCACATCGTGCCGGAACTTTTTCTCGTAGACCGCCACCGCCTCGAAGTCGATGTCGTCGAGATGGGCCCGCATGTCGACGATCGCCTCCTCCGGGATGTCGATGCCGAGGGTACGCTGCGACTCCGCGAGCGCCAGCCAGAGCCGGCGCCATAATCCGTACCGGAGTTGTGGTCCCCACAGGGTGAGCATGGCGCGCGACGCATAGCGGTCGGCGAGGGGAGACGTGTACGACGTGCGGTCGGGTGCGGTCACGTAATCAGCGGAGAGAGAACGACGTCTGGAGATACTGCCGGTTGCGTTCGAATACCACGTACACGGGCCCGCGCGCACCGTACCGGTCGATCGCGGCAGACGCCGCCTCGGCCGTGGCAACGCGGGTCTGGCCCACTTGGACAATGACGTCGCCGTCTTGCAGGCCGATCTCGTCGCGGATGCGGTCGGACGCGCGATACACGAGCGCGCCGGCGTTCGAGGCGATGCCGCGCTCCTGTCGGATGACATCAGTCAGCGAGACCAGCTGGAGTTCGCGCAACACCGTGATCTTTTGCGCACTCACTTCGGGGGCGTCCGCCACGGTCAGCGTGAACGTTTCCGGCCGTCCGGCACGGCGCACGGTGACCGGAAGCGTCTCACCGACCCGGAGATCGAGCAGGCGCGCCTCCCAGTCGAAGGGATTGCGGACCCGTCGTGCGCCGGCGCCGACGAGCTGGTCGCCCGCGCGGACCCCGGCGCGATCGGCCGGCGAGCCAGGCACGACACGGGCTACGATCGCTCCCATCGCAGCGGCCTCGCGCGCGCTCTGCACATCGGGAGTCTGCAGGCGAATGCCGACCCAAGGCTGACGGACAGCCCCATGCTCGAGGAGGTCCTCGACAATGCGCTTCGTCCGATCAATCGGGATCGCAAAGCCCAGACCGACCGACCCACCGCTCGGCGAGTAAATCGAACTGTTGACGCCCACGACATCGCCGGACGCATTGACCAGAGGCCCGCCCGAGTTCCCAGGATTGATCGCGGCATCGGTCTGGATCATGTCCACGTACACGCCACCGCCGTCCCCGCGTCCCGCCAGATTGCGTCCGACGGCGCTGATGACACCCACCGACACGCTCGGCTCACTGTTGCCCAGCACGAAGCCAAACGGATTGCCGATCGCGATGGACCATTCGCCGACGATGAGCGTGGCGGAACTGCCGAGGGGGGCGACGGGGAGCGCCCTCGCCTTGATGCGCAGCACCGCGAGATCATTCGTCTCATCGACGCCGACCACGGTGGCGTCGTACGAAGTCCCATCGCGCATGCCGACGGACACCTTGGAGGCACCCGCGATTACGTGCGCGTTGGTCACGATGATGCCATCAGGGCGGACGATGAACCCGGATCCGATCCCGGCGTTGCGTCGTTCGCCGGTTCGCCCGCCCATGAAGTATTCGAAGAAATCGACCGGAACCTTCTGAACCGTCTCCGTCTGTACCGTGACCACCGCCGGTGCGACGCGCTCGACGGCGGTGGTGATCGCTGTCCGGCGCGAAGCGTCGACCGACTGCGCCGGCACCGGTCCGGCGGGCGTGGCCGCAGCCGCCGGCAGCGTCCGGGACTGCGCGTTCGAGGTGCGCGGGTTGGCCCCCTCACATCCGACCACGCCGGCCGCGAGGCATGCCACGAGGGTGGACCGCCGGGCCATTAGCGCGCCGTGCGCAGCGGCCTGCAGGCGCGCCCGCGCGCGACCGGTGACGGACGGGTCAGCGCGCATCAACGTAGAGCGCCGCAGGATACGTGACCTCGCGCAGCGACAAGCCGTGCGCGGGCGCCGGCGCGGCGGTCTCCCGGTTGTCGGGCGCCAGCAGCAACCGCGCCAACGTGCCACGCGGTTTTCGGCCTTGCGCCACTTCGACCATCGTGCCTACCAGGAAACGGACCATGTGGTGGAGAAAGCGGTTCGCGGCAATTTCGAACACCCACCCCCCGTCGCGCGCCACCCACCGAGCCTGCTGAATGATGCAACGATGATGGTCGTCGGCCGGGGCTGTGTGCGCAACGGCGAACGCACGAAAGGTGTGTTCACCCAGCACACTTTCAGCCTCGGCCTGCAGCGCGACGGCATCGAGGGGATACGGCACCGCCCATTCCACGCGACGACGGAACGGGGAGCGGGCCTCGTCATCCGTGCCGATAAGATAACCGTATCGGCGCGCGGTGGCGCTGTACCGGGGATGGAATTCC
>JARIEV010000065.1 GCA_031127225.1 Gemmatimonadota bacterium
CTTTCGCGCGCAGCTTGTAGTCTACCGAGCGCTTGGACACAGACAATCGATCAATCGTATCAAGGCGGTACTCGCCGGGCTTCAGATTATCTGGGTCGTCCTTGTGTGACTTGACTTGATAGCCTTCCTCGTCGCGCAACTCACGGAGTCGACGCCCCCACTCACTAGCGCCACCGGATGCGGCCTGAAGCTCTTTCGACGTGATCGTGCGCCCAACATTCGCGGTAACAAATTCGCGCAGAAGCGCTCGACTACCCTTCGTTCGTGCTGGCTTAATGCTGGGGAGCTTGGTCATGTCTCATAGTGTGTGTGGCTTGTGCCCCTAAACGCAAGCCAGCCCGTCGGATGTACCGTTTTGTCGCCTGCGGTGGCGTGCGCGTTGCGAAGCCCACCGACGTGTCCGGCGAGCGCCCCATGTCGATCTTCTGGACGCTCGATGTGCCGCTACCCCTCGCGGTGTTCGGCGCGTTCAGCGTGCTCAAGCTGGGGCGCTAGTCAGTCTCCACTGTATAACCGTTCTAATGTGATGGCCTCTATATCCGCTCGGTCTTTGATGACGGCGCTCAGCGCTGCGTCGAACGTGCGCCCGAACAGAAGCAGCTTGCACGCCGCCGCACGGGGGCCGAGCGCGGCGCGTGCCTGCTCGAGCCGCTGGAGATGCCACGTCGTGAGCGTCTCGCCAACCTTTGCCTCGCCGATGGCGTGCACGGTGCGCTGAGACGGCACCGCACCGTCATCGGCGGCCACCACCACATCGAGTTGCTGCTCACGGTCGTCGGACATGGTCAGCACAGTTGAGCCAACGTGATCGGGAGATCCCCCAAGCGTGCGGCGTGTGGCGAAGTGCTGAGTCCAGTAGCGGGCCATCGTTTCGAAGCTGGGGCCAAGCACCTGTGAACGAAACGTGGGTTCGATGTCGGCCCAGATCGCACCGGTATCCGCGCTATGGCGAGCCAATCGAGCGTGGTGACGTCGCGTGACCGCGTAGTGAAAGCGAAGGAGTGAGTCACCGGGATGGTACGTCGGACGCCGGTCGCGGATCGGGTCGTCGACGCGGACCACAAGTTCGGCCGCGATCAGTGCGTCAACGATTGGCAGCAGTGAAGCGCTGGCGGTCTTCACGTACGCACACAGTGAGCTCCACGCGTGATGACCCGTCGCGATGCCGGCCAGTGTCGCGTGATACAAGTTGATCTTACGTGCCTTCGACATCGCCGGGTCTTCGCTGAGCAAGAGCTCGATCTCGCTGAACAGTGGTGCGGCCGGTGACAACACACGACGGCAGATCCACCGCGTAAAATCATGCGCATCCGCGGGCATATCGTGCTCGGACATTTCACGCGCATACGCGGCGACGCCACCGATCGTGGCGAAGGCGGCGACGGCGGTCGGCAGCTGTTCGATACCGTGAAGTTCGCGTGCGACGCGATAGTCGAACGGTGAGACGCGCAGATCCAATCCGGCGCGGCCTCGCAGAGGCGCCGTGCCGGCGAGTAGCTGACTCATCACGGTGATCGCCGAGCCGCAGAGAATCAGTCGCGCACGTGATTCGCCGCGCGATGGCCGCCGGGTGCCGAGCGCGCGTTGGATGATCGATGCCAGTTCCGGCGTGTGCTCCAGCAGGTACGGGAACTCATCGAGGATCACCGGTCGCTCGCGCGTTTCACCAAGCAACAGCAGCGCCTCGATCCCGCGCTCCCAGTCAGCAAGGGCGAGCGGCGCCGCCGCGCGCTGAAATTCACCGAGTCGCTCGCCGAGATCGCGCAGGGCTTCTGCGCTCGAGCCGCGGATCGCCTGATAGTAAAAACCGCCGGTCTGCTCGGCGAGCGTCTCCAACAAGTACGACTTCCCCACACGACGACGCCCCCACACGAGGCCGAGGCTTGGGCCGGATACGCCACTGGTGGCGAAGGCGGTGAGGGTATCCCACTCCGCCGTGCGACCGATCATCGAGGGGGCGTTAGGCGTGCGCAGGCCGGATTGCGGCAGGGAGTTGACCATGGTACACTAAACTATAGTATACCATGGTTAATATCAATAAGGGTTGGAATGCCGCCCCCTATCGCACCACCTGAATCCCTACGCCGACATCAAGCCGCCCCCACGCACGATCGGCGGTCACCACACTCGCACCGAACTGCACCGCCGTCGCGAGGCACGTCGCGTCGCCTAATGAGAGGCCGGCCCATCGCGTCTGCGCATGGAGTTCGCCGGCGAGCAACGCGGTTTCGGTGTCCGCGCTCACGATGAGGAGCTGCAAGTCGTCGATGAACGCGCGACAGCCTGCCATACTCATGCCGCGTTGACGCAGCTTGCTGATCACTTCGGTGAGATTGGCAACCGTGATTCCCACCCGCGGACGAGAAAGCGCCAGCATCACCTGCTCTGCCCCGTCCTCGTTGAACGCGACCGCCAGTAACGCTGACGCATCCAGCAGCTGCGCAACCTTCACGACGGTCGGCGCAACTTCTGTAACACCGACGGCAGGTCCACGCGCACCGGCGGCCCGTCCTCGGCCATCGCCGACTCCCAATAGCCCGCGCGATCGGACAGGAATTCGTCGACCTCGGTCCCACTGGACTCCGGCGCACGGATAGCCGCGAGACGCTCACGCACACGGCGCACCGCCGCCCGTCGCGATCGAAGCACCAGATCATCGCCATCGATGAGCAGCGTGATCTCGTCGCCGGCGCGCAGTCCGAGCGCCTCGCGCACGACCGCCGGAATGACGATCCGCCCGTTCGCTTCGACCTTCGCCGTATATCGACCGTGCGGCGTATCGTATTCCATCACATGAAGTTACAAGAGCTTTTGACAGGTAGCAATACTTTGCCAGTTTTGGCAGATATGTCATTTCGTGCACAACCACGTGGCCAATCGGCGCCCTCACGCCCCACCCCCGCACGCACTACCATCTCCGGATGCCGCTTTCCGCGCTGCCCCCGACACTCCGCCACCTCATCGCCATCGCGACCGGCGCCGTCACCCTCGGCGCCTGCCATCGCGCGCCCCCCGCCAGCGCCACGCCGGGCTCGTCACCCGCCGCCGCCCGCGCGCTCCTCCTCGACCCCACGAACGCCAAGTTCACCCGCCCCGCGCCGCCGGTCTCCCGGCTCCGCTTCGAAACCTCCAAAGGCGCCTTCGTGCTCGAACTGCACCGCGACTGGGGACCGCTCGGCGCCGACCGCCTCTACAACCTTGCCCGGCTCGGCTACTTCACCGACACCCGCTTCCACCGCGTGCGCGCCGCCTCCATCGCGCAGTGGGGGCTGCACGGCGACTCGGCGGTCAACGCGGCCTGGAAAGGACGCTATCTGCGCGACGACCCGCCGCGTTCGCGCAACGCGCGCGGCACCTTCGCCTTCTCGTACGAGGGCCCGGGGCGCGAGCACACGCGTAACACGCAGATCTACGTGAACCTCGCCGACAATCCGCGCAACGACGCCGAGCCGTTCACGGTACTGGGCACCGTCGTGGAAGGGATGGCGGTGCTCGATCGTCTCTACAGCGGCTACGGCGAGGACGCCGGCAGCGGCGTGCGACAGGGCAAGCAGGGCCCGCTCGAACGTGGGGGCAATGCGTACATGGACCGCGAATTCCCGAAGCTCGATCGGATTCGTCGCGTCGTGATCACCCGACCGTAAGTACCAGTGCGCACGAACGGACGGTGCTATGTTTTCGCCATCGTCTGCCCCCCTTCTGCGTCTCGCGCCATGACTCTTCACCGCCCTCGAGCGCCCCGCGCTGTGCTGCTGTCGTTGGCGCTGGTCGGCTGCTCGGCCGGTACGCCCGCACCGGTCGCGCCCACGCCACCGGTGGTGCCCCCCGCGGTGACCCCCCAACCGCCGGTGGTCTGGACCACCGCCGCGGTGAGCGCGCCGCGCGTGCAGTATCGCACGTTCACGAGCGCCGTCGCGCGTGCCACGGTGAGCTACCACGTGTACACGCCCGTGCAGTACGACAGCGAGCCCACGCGACGGTTCCCGGTCCTCTACTGGCTGCATGGCAGCGGCAGTGGGCTGGCCGGCGTCCCGGTGTTCGCGTCGTACCTCGACGAGGCCATCCGTGCAGGACGCATACCCCCCATGCTGATCGTATTTCCCAACGGCATGGCGGCGAGCATGTGGGCCGACTCCACGGACGGACGGGTACCGATGGAGTCGATGCTGGTGCGCAATCTGGTGCCGCACGACTGGGATTGCGCTACCCCGAGGTGTTCGGTGCCATGTCGATGCTGGGGGCGGGCCCGCTCGATCTCGACTTCAACGGGCCGCGCGCCACGGGTAATCCCGCCGAGCGTGCCCAGATTCTGCGCGACGTGTACAGCGACGACATGAGCTATTACATCGCGCAGAATCCGTTCACGGTGGCGGAGCAGTACGCCGCCACCATTCGCGGGACACCGCGGGCACTGACCCGCTTTCGGCAGGTGGTCGGCTCGCTGGACTTCACGTTGCCGGCCAACGAGGAGTTCCGCGCGCATATCTCACGGCTGGCGATCGTGCAGGCGTACTTTCTCGTGCCCAACGTTGAACACAACGTCATGGGGTTGTTCGAGGTGCTCGGCGATCGGAACTGGGCGTTCTATCGCGCGGTGTTCGGCGCGCGCTGAGCATCACGGCAGGTTCATCCCTTCATCACCCGAGGTTCGCATGTCCGAGTCGGTCTCTCGTCGTCAATGGCTCGTCAACACCGGGATCGGCGTCGCCGGCGGCCTGGCATTGCCCGGACTACTGCCGGCCATGGAGGCCACGCGTGTCCTCGGCGGCGTTTCGTATGGCGAACTGCTCAATCAACTGGAACGCGACGTCACGACCATGCGTCGAGCAGCCGGACCGATCCGGTTGTGCTACAACGAGAATCCGTTCGGGATGTCGCCCAAGGCGAAAGACGGGCTGATGGCGTCATGGACGCAGCATGCCTGGTATGACCCGCCAATCCGGGCCGAACTGCGCGCCACGTTTGCGAAACATGTCGGCGTACCGGTGGATCATGTGCTGGTCACCCAAGGCTCAAGCGAAGTCTTGGCAACCCTCGCGCTGGCCTACGGACAGAATGGCGGGAAGATCGTCGCCCCGTGGCCCACCTTCGAAGATCTGCCACGCTACGGGACCACGCTCAACGCCGCCGTGCACAAGGTGCCACTCGACGATCGTTTCGATCACGATCTGTACGCCATGGATGCCAAGATCGGCAACGACACGAAGCTGGTCTTCCTGTGCAACCCCAACAATCCCACGGCAACGCTGAACGACGACCAGGCCTTACGCGACTTCGTGAAAACGAATGCCAAGCGCACCACGGTCATCGTGGACGAAGCGTACTACGATTTTGTCGACACGCCGAATTACCGCTCGATGGTCGATCTGGTGCTCGCGGGTGAACCCATCATCGTGTCACGGACCGCGAGCAAAATCCACGGACTCGCCGGCCTTCGCGTGGGATTTGCCGTGGCGCGCCCGGATATTCTCGCCAAGCTCTCGTCGTACGTGACCGGCGACCCCAACGTCTTTGGTCTGCACGCGGCCAATGCGTCCCTGCAAGACGACGAATATCAGTCGTTCATCAAGCAGAAGAACCGCGAAGGCCGTGCGCTGTTGATCTCGGCGTTGAAGACGATGGGCCGGAAGGTCACCGATTCACAAACCAATTTCGTGTTTTTCCATGCGGGGCAGCCGGTCGAGACGGTGCAAGCGGCCGCGCTGGCCAAGGGCTTCCGTATCGGTCGCGCGTTTCCGCCGTATACCGACTGGTGCCGCGTCAGCATCGGCACGCCCGAGGAAATGCGGCAGTTCGCCGCGATCCTGCCGACTATTCTGTAACCGCGCGACCGGCCGTAGGCCCTCTGGGGCCTGCGGCGGCTGGCCGAATCCTTGATATTTGAAGTAATGGACCGTACCGTCGAGTCATATTCTTTTCTGGAGCGCATGCGGTGAACGTTGTCGTTGTTGGTGGAGGCCCGGGCGGCCTGTATGCCGCGCTGCTCATGAAGCGGCGTCATCCGCACGCCGTCGTCACGGTGCTCGAACGCAACCGCCCCGACGACACGTTCGGCTGGGGCGTCGTGCTCTCCGACCAGACCGTCGCCAACCTGCGTGCCGCCGATCCGGAGAGCGGCGCCGACATCACCGCCGCCCTGCACCGCTGGGATGACATCGACGTCCGCTTCGCCGGCCGCTCCATGCGCTCGGGCGGGCACGGCTTCAGCGGCGTGGGACGCAAGCGGCTGCTGGCGCTGCTGCAGGAGCGCTGCCGCGCGCTGGGCGTGCGGCTGCGCTTCGAACACGATCTCCCCCCCGATCGCCTCGAGGCCGTGATCGCCGAGGAGCGGGCCGAGCTGGTCATCGTCGCCGACGGCATCAACAGCCGGCTGCGTGAACGCTTCGCCGAGACGTATCACCCCGACGTGGAGCTGCGCCGCTGCCGCTACGTCTGGCTGGGTACGCCGAAATTGTTCGACGCCTTCACCTTCGCCTTCGTGGAAACGCCGCACGGCTGGTTCCAGGCGCACGCGTATCAGTTCGACGGCGCGATGAGCACCTTCATCGTGGAGACGCCGCAGGAGGTGTGGGAGCAGGCCGGCATCGCCGACATGACGGGTGGCGAATCCATCGCGTTCTGCGAGTCGCTCTTCGCCGACGTCCTCGGCGGCGAACCCCTCGTCAGCAACGCGGCGCATCTGCGCGGCTCAGCGCAGTGGATCCGCTTTCCGCGCGTCACCTGCGCCGATTGGGTGCACTGGCACGACGCCCCGCACGGCCGCGTCCCGCTCGTGCTGCTGGGCGACTCCGCCCACACGGCGCACTTCAGCATTGGCTCCGGCAGCAAGCTGGCCCTCGAAGACGCCATCGCCCTCGACCGTCAGCTGGCCGCGCACCCCGGCGACATCGCCGCCGCGCTGGGCCGCTATCAGGCCGAGCGCTCGGTGGAGGTGCTCAAGCTCCAGAATGCGGCCCGCAACTCCACGGAGTGGTTCGAACACGTGGAGCGCTACGCACAGCTGGCCCCCGAGCAGTTTGCGTACTCGCTGCTCACCCGCTCACAGCGCATCTCGCACGAAAATCTGCGCGTGCGCGACGCCGCGTACGTGGGTGCCTTCGAGCGGTGGTTCGCACAGCAGTCGGGGCTCACGGTGGCCCCCGATGCCGTGGCGCCGCCGGCGATCTTCACGCCCTTCACGGTGCGCGGCGTCACGCTCCCCAACCGGATCGTGGTCAGCCCCATGGCGCAGTACTCGGCCACCGCCGAGGGCATGCCCACCGACTGGCATTTGGTGCATCTGGGCGCCCGCGCCACCGGCGGCGCGGGGCTCGTGATGACGGAGATGACCTGCGTGGCCCCCGATGCGCGCATCACCCCGGTGTGTCCCGGCCTGTGGGACGACGACCAGCGCGACATGTGGGCGCGCATCGTGCGCTTCGTGCACGAGCACACGCCGTCGAAGATCGGACTGCAGCTAGGACACGCCGGCGCTAAGGGTGCCACCAAGACCATGTGGGACGGCATCGACCAGCCGCTCGCGCAGGGGGCGTGGCCGCTCATCGCGCCGTCGGAGACGCAGTACCTCGACGGCGTGTCGCAGGTGGCGCGCGAGATGACACCCGACGACATGCGCCGCGTGATCGGCGAATTCGTGCAGGCGGCCGAGCGTGGCGCGGCGGCGGGCTTTGACTGGCTCGAGCTGCACTGCGCGCACGGCTATCTGCTGTCGGCGTTCCTGTCGCCGCTCACCAATCAGCGCACCGACGCGTACGGCGGCGACCTCGCCGCACGCGCGAAGTTTCCGCTCGAAGTCTTTGCGGCCGTACGCGCCGTCTGGCCGGTGGAACGGCCGATCTCCGTGCGCATCTCGGCCCACGACTGGACCACTGGCGGTAACACCGATGATCACGCCGTGGCGATCGCGGGACTGTTTCGTGACGCCGGCGCTGACATGATCGACGTGTCCGCCGGACAGGTCGTCAAGCGTGAACGGCCCGTGTACGGCCGCATGTGGCAGACCCCGTTCGCCGATCGCGTGCGGCAGGAAGCGGGCATCGCCACGATCGCGGTGGGGGCGATCACCGACGCCGATCAAGCCAACGGCATTATCGCCTCCGGCCGCGCCGATCTCGTGGCCATTGGTCGGCCGCATCTCACCAACCCCGCGTGGACGCTGATGGAAGCAGCGAAGTACGGCTATGCCGGTGCCGTCTGGCCGGTGCAGTACCGCTCCGGCAAGGCGCAGCTCGATCGGCTCATCGAGCGCGAACGCGCCATGCAGGCCGCGGCCGAGGGAGCACCCCCCACCGGAGAGCTCACATGAGCCGGCCCACGAGCGACGCTACGCCGGTGTTGGCCGCCCGCCATGCTCTGGTGACCGGCGCCAACCGGGGGATCGGGGCGGCGATCGCCCGCACGCTCTCGGCGGCGGGCGCCCGGGTGACGCTGCTGGTGCGCGACGCTGCGCGCGGCGACGCGGTGGCGGCCACATTGCCGGGGCCCACCGCCGTCGTGGTGGCGGATATCACCGACCGCGACGCCCTGCTGGCCGCCTGCGCGGCGGCGGCGGAGTCGCTGGGTCCCATCGACATTTTGGTGAACAACGCCGGCACCGCCGAGTCGGCGCCGTTCCTTAAGAGCGACGACGCGCTGTTTCAGCGCATGATGGCCATGCATGTGATGGGACCGGTGCACGCCACGCAGGCGGTGCTCCCCGGCATGCTCACGCGCGGCAGCGGTCACGTGATCAACGTGGCCAGCGTGGCGGGGCTCATGGGTGCGCCGTACGTCACCGCCTACACGGCCGCCAAGCACGCCATGGTGGGGCTCACGCGATCGCTGGCCGCCGAAGTGGGTCCGCGCGGGGTATCGGTGCAGGCCGTGTGTCCGGCCTACACCGACACCGATCTCGTGCAGGGCGCGGTGTCGTGGATCGTGGCGCGCACCGGCCGCACGCCGGAGGAGGCGCTGCACTCCATTCTCACCGATGCCGGTCAATCGCGCATTGTGACGTCGGAGGAGGTCGCCGAGGTGGTGCTGGCGCTGTGCACCGCACCGGCCGGCACGCCCGTGGGGCAGGCGATCGTGGTGGATGGCCGTCCGCCGGCAATCGCCACATGAGCGCCGCGCAGGACGCGCTGCGCCTCTGGCTGCGACTGTTCAGTACCACCACGCTCGTCGAGCGTGCGCTCGATCGGGCGCTCAAGCGCGAGTTCGGCTCCACGCTGCCGCGCTTCGACTTGCTGGCCCAGCTCGAGCGCGCCCCCGAGGGGCTGCGCATGGGCGAACTCTCCGAACGGATCCTCACCACCGGCGGCAACGTCACGTGGCTGGTGCGCGCGCTCGAGGCCGACAAGCTCGTCACGCGACGCGTATCGCCCACCGACAAGCGCGCCGCGGTCGTGCGTCTCACCGCAGCAGGCAAGCGGCACTTCGCCGCCATGGCGCGCGCCCACGAACGCTGGATCGCCGACATCTTCGCCGCGCTGCCGGCGGCGGACCGGCGCGCGATGCACGCGCAGCTGGGCGTCGTGAAAGACCGTATCCGTTCCCCGAGGACGACCGCATGACCAATCCGATGGCCGCGATGCGGCAGCCCATGGCCGCCCTGATGCCACAGCACTTCGCGTGGTCCACCGCGCACGACGGGCGCGTGGGGGTCGTCACGCTCAACCGTCCGTCGCGCAAGAATCCACTCACCTTTGCATCGTACGCCGAGTTGCGCGATCTCTTCCGCGATCTCAGCTACGCGTCGGACATTCGCGCCATCGTGCTCACGGGCGCGGAGCACAATTTCTGTTCGGGTGGCGATGTATTCGACATCATCGAGCCGCTCACGCGCATGGCAGTACCCGAGCTGCTGGCGTTCACGCGCATGACGGGTGACTTGGTGAAGGCCATGCGTGCCTGCCCGCAGCCGATCATCGCCGCCGTGGACGGCGTGTGTGCCGGGGCCGGGGCGATTCTCGCCATGGCGTCGGATATGCGTCTCGCGACACCACAGGCGCGCACCGCGTTTCTGTTTTCGCGCGTGGGGCTGGCCGGTTGCGACATGGGCGCGTGCGCGCTGCTGCCACGCATCATCGGGCAGGGGCGCGCGTCGGAGTTGCTCTACACCGGACGCACCATGGACGCCGCCGAAGGCGAGCGGTGGGGCTTCTACAACACCATCGTCGAGCGCGACGTGCTGCTGGCCGAAGCGATCACGCGCGCCGGTGATCTCGCCAACGGCCCGGCGTTTGCGCACAGCATGACGAAGACCATGCTGCAACAGGAGTGGAACGTGTCGGTCGATCAGGCCATCGAGATGGAAGCGCAGGCGCAGGCGCTGTGCATGGGCACGCAGGACTTCCGGCGGGCCTTTGAGGCCTTCGCGGCCAAGCAGTCCCCCGTGTTCGAGGGGAACTGATCATGCACGCCGCGATCGATCATCTGGCCTGGCCGTTCTTCGACGACACGCATCGTGCCCTCGCGACAGCGGTTACCGAGTGGACGGCGGCACAGGGCACCGAGCCCGTGGCGCACACCGAAGCCGAGGTCGACGACGCCTGCCGCGCGTGGGTGCGCCGGCTGGGCGCGGCGGGGTGGCTCCGCTACTGCGTGCCGGAACCGTGGGGCGGCGCGCTCCCCACGCTCGACTCGCGCGCGTTGTGTGTTTTGCGCGAAGCACTGGCCGCGCATGATGGACTCGCCGACTTCGCCTTCGCCATGCAGGGGCTGGGCTCGGGCGCGATCACGCTGGGCGGCAGCGAGGCCATGCGCGCCGAATGGTTGCCCCGGGTGGCATCGGGCCACGCCATTGCCGCTTTTGCGCTGTCGGAACCCGACGCCGGATCGGATGCCGGCGCGATGCGACTACGCGCCACGCGCACGGAGGCCGGCTGGCAACTCGACGGCGAGAAGACGTGGATCTCCAACGGCGGCATCGCCGACTTTTACTGCGTGTTCGCGCGCAGCGGCAGCGAGCCCACCGGCGCCAAGGGGATCAGTGCGTTTCTGGTGCGGGCCGATACGCCGGGGCTCCGCGTGGCGGAACGCATCACGGTGATGTCGCCGCATCCGCTCGCGCGGCTGTCGTTCGATACGTGCGTGGTGCCGCACGATGCGCTGCTGGGCGTCGAAGGCGAAGGCTTTGCCCTCGCCATGCGCACGCTCGACATCTTCCGCGTGTCGGTGGCCGCGGCGGCGACCGGCTTTGCGCGGCGTGCGATGCACGAGGCGCTGCAGCACGCCGACACGCGCGCGATGTTCGGCGCCACACTCGGCGCCCAACCGTTAGCGCAGGCGATGCTGGGCGACATGGCCACCGACCTCGACTCGGCGGCACTGCTCACGTACCGCGCGGCGTGGCACCGTGATACCCAGCCCGGACGCAGCACCGGCGTGGCCGCGAAGGCCAAACTGGGCGCCACCGAACTCGCGCAGCAGATCATCGACCGTGCGCTGCAGCTGCACGGCGGACGCGGCGTGCGCGTGGGAGAGATGGTGGAGCGGCTGTACCGCGACGTCCGGGCGCTGCGCATCTACGAAGGGGCCACTGAAGTGCAGCGCCTCCTCGTGGGGCGCGAATCGTTGAAATCCCATCGTGCCGTCTGAGATGATGCCATGACTACACCCACCCCGCTGCTGCTGCACCCCAGTGGTATGCGCGACGGATTCGCCCGCGCGCAGTTGCCGCCCGCTGACCAGTGGCCAGTGCTGCACCTCGAGGGCGTGTATCAGGCGCCCCCACGTCTCAACGCCGCCGTGGAGCTGCTCGACCGCGCCGTGACCGAGGGGTTCGGCGATCGCGTGGCGCTCGTCACCCCCGACGGTCGGGGCGGCTGGGAGGAAACCACCTACGCGCAGCTGCAGGCGCAGGTCGACGCACTCGCGCACGTGCTGGTGCACGATCTCGCACTCGTGTCGGGCAACCGCGTGCTCGCGCGCGGCTTCAATGGCCGCTGGATGACGGTGGTGTGGTTGGCCACGCTCAAGGCCGGCATGGTAGCGGTGACCACCATGCCGATGCTGCGGGCGGGCGAACTGCGCACGGTCATGGAACGATCGCAGTGCAACGCGGCGCTGTGCGACGTGCGCTTGTTGGATGATCTGGCCAGTGCGGCGGCCGGTATGCCGGGGCTGCACGCGGTACGCTGCTGGGGTGGCGAGGGCGCCGACGGCTTGGAGCGCGCCATGGCGCAGCACACCGCCCCCTTCGCGGCCTGCGCCACGGCGAGCGACGACGTGGCGCTCATCGCGTTCACGTCGGGCACGACCGGCGTCCCCAAAGGGTGCCTGCACTTTCATCGCGACGTCATGGCCATGTGCCATGGCGCGGCGCGCCACCTGCTCGACATCCGCGCCGATGACCGCTGCATCGGCACGCCGCCCATCGCCTTCACCTTCGGGCTGGGCGGGCTGGTGTGCTTTCCCATGGCGGCGCGCGCTTCGGTGGTACTGCTGGAGAAGGCCACGCCGGAATCGCTGCTCGACACCATCGCCGCGACGCGGGCCACGATCAGCTTCACGGCCCCCACGTTCTACCGGCACATGGCCTTGGCTGTCGCCGCCGCGCCGGGGCGCTTCGACACGTCATCGCTGCGCGTGTGCGTGTCGGCTGGCGAGGCGCTCCCCGATGCCACCCGCACCCTCTGGCGCGACGCCACCGGCATCGAGATGCTCGATGGCATCGGCGCCACGGAGCTGATCCACATCTTCGTCGGCGCGGCCGGTGCCGACTGGCGGCGCGGTGCGATCGGCCGCGCCGTTCCCGGCTACGAGGTGGCGGTGCTGGACGACAACCTGCAGCCGGTGCCGACCGGCACGGTGGGGCGACTGGCCGTGCGGGGGCCCACAGGGTGCCGCTATCTCGCCGACGCACGGCAAACCACCTATGTGCAGCACGGCTGGAATCTCACCGGCGACGCCTGCACCATGGACGCCGACGGCTACGTGTACTTCACGTCGCGCACCGACGATCTGATCATTTCGGCCGGCTACAACATCGGCGCCCCCGAGGTGGAAGGCGCGTTGCTGCAGCATGCCGCGGTGGCCGAGTGCGCGGTGGTGGGACAGCCCGATCCGGAGCGCGGCCAAGTGGTGTCGGCGTACGTGGTGCTGCGCGCCGGCATCGACGGGGACGCGGCGCTGGTGCGCACGCTGCAGGATCACGTAAAAGCCACCATCGCGCCGTACAAGTATCCCCGGCAGCTGCACTTCGTGGCCGCGTTGCCCAAAACCGACACCGGCAAGCTGCAGCGCTTCCGCCTCAAGGAGACCACCTGATGCACCGCACCCTGCAACCGGCCAGCTGGCCGCGCCCGCGCGGCTATGCCAACGGCGTCTCGGCGCGTGGACGCACCATTCACGTGGCGGGACAGATCGGCTGGGATGCCAACGAACAGCTGGTGAGCACCGACTTCGTGGCGCAGGCACGGCAGGCACTGCACAACATCCTCGCCGTGCTGGCGTGCGACCACGCGGGGCCCGAGCACCTCGTGCGGCTCACGTGGTACGTGACCGACCGCGAGGCGTACCGCGCCAGCGGCGCCGCGCTGGGCGAGGCGTACCGCGACATCATCGGCCGGCACTACCCGGCCATGTCGGCGGTGCAGGTGTGCGCCCTGATGGAAGCCGGGGCGCTGGTGGAAATCGAGGCCACCGCCATCGTGCCCGACGACGCGCCACCGGCCGGCGAGTTGGCGTGAGCGTGGAGGACATGCCCCCAAGCGCGGGCGCCGCCCCCGCCGACCTGCGCATCAGCGCCGTGGACGACGGGGTCGTGACGATCACGATCGCCCGCCCCGAGGCGCGCAACGCGTTGCGCCACCAAACCATGATCGAGCTGGCCGATGCCATCACGGCGGCCGACCGCGACGAGGCCGTGCGCTGTATCGTGCTGGCCGGCGGGGAGAAGGCGTTCGCGGCCGGCGCGGACATCGCCGAGATGATCGCGCTGGACGGCCCGGCGCTGGAGCAGCATCCGCGCACCGAGGCCTGGCGCCGGATCTGGGCGTCGGGGTGCCCGATGGTGGCGGCCGTGGAGGGGCTGGCGCTGGGGGGTGGGTGCGAGCTGGTGCTCAGCTGCGACATCGCCATTGCCGGCAGCGGCGCCCGCTTTGGGCAACCGGAGATCACGCTGGGATGGATGCCGGGGGCGGGCGGGACCCAGCGGCTGGCGCGCAGCGCCGGCAAGTCGGTGGCCATGCAACTGGTGCTCACCGGCGACCCCATCGATGCCGCGGCAGCGCTGCGGTCGGGCATGGTGTCCGAAATGGTGGCCGCCGGTGACGCCCTCGCCCGGGCCACGGCGATTGCCCGTCGCATCGCGTCGCAACCGCGTGCGGCGACCCGTCTCGCGCGTCACGCGGTGCTGCTGGCGTTCGAGACGCCGCTGGCCGACGGGGTGCAGGCCGAGCAGGCGTCGTTCCGTGCGCTGGCGTCGAGCGACGAGCGCCACCGGCGGATGCGTGCATTCCTGGAGCGTCCCAGGTAGCATTTTACACGCTTCGACGGCCGTGAGACGGCGGTGAGACGGTGGTTTTGTACCGTTCTGAACAATGACAATCGCGCAATCGCCGTCACCCAACGCCGTGAATCCCGACGCGGGGGCCTTCCTCCTCCGCACCTTGGGCGGATTCGAACTGCTCGCCGCCGGTGCCGACGGGGGCCCCGGCGCCCGCGTGCTCGGCCCCGGCAAACCGCTGGCCATGCTGGCCTACTGCGCCTGCTCGCCCAGTCAGCGGCATGGCCGTGATGCGCTGGCCGGGATGTTCTGGGGGGACGCGCCGGTCGAACGGCAGCGCCAAAACGTGCGGCAGGCGCTGTGGCGTCTGCGGCGCACCATCGGTGATGCCGTGGACACCACCGACGAGACCATGGTGGCGCTCGGGCCGGCACTGGCCACGGATCGCGCGCAGTTCGTGTCCGCCGCGCAGCGGGGCGACGTGGCAACGGCACTGGCAACATACGGCGGCCCGTTTCTCCCCGCCGCCACTCTGGGCGGGGGCGGCGACGAGTTCGAGGAGTGGGTGGCCGGCGAGCGGTACCGGCTCGAACAGATGCTGCTCAAGCTGGTCGAACCGGCGGTCGTGGAACTGAGCGCGAGCGGACGCCATGCTGCCGCGCGGGCCATGCTGGACCGGCTGACCAGCGTCGCGGGCGACGCACCGACCACCTACCGAATTGCCACCACGGCGTACCTGGCGGCGGGCGACCGCATCGCAGCCCGCCGCGCCGCCGAGTCGTTGGAGACGCGACTGGGCGACCTGCACAGCAGCGCCGTCGCGGCGGCCGTGACGCTGATCGCCCAGGCCCGCAGTGACGCGCACGATGCGGCGGCGGCGGAAGCCACGGAGCAGCGCCCCACGTTGGCCATGGACCTCACCGGGCGCGACGCGGTGTTCGCCACCTTGCTGCGCGCCTGGAAGCGCGCCCGGCAGGGGGAGACCCACGCCGTCATCGTCACCGGCGTGGCGGGCATCGGCAAGAGCCGGCTGCTGTCGGCGGTGGCGGCGCGGTGCGCGACCGGCGACGCCTGCGCGCTCGTCATCCGTGCCAACCCCGGCGAGCGCGACATTCCGTTCAGTTTGGCCGCGCAGATGGCGCGCGCCCTCGCGCAGCTCCCCGGCGCCGTGGGCGTCGACCCGGTGAGCGCGCGGGAGCTGGTAGCACTCGACCCCGGCCTGGCCACGCTGTTTAAGGTCGCTGCCTCCATACACGACGACGGCGAAGCCACCCGCCGCCGCGCCTTTGCGCTGTTCGATCTGCTGTCCGCCATCACCGAGCAGCAGCCCCTCGCGCTCTTCTTCGACGACCTGCACTGGTGCGACGCCGCCTCACGGCAGCTGCTGGCGTCGGTGGTGGCGCGCGCGGTCGATCTGCCGTTGCTCGTGGTCGCGGCCGCCCGCGGGATCGCGACCGATTTTCTCACGCACCCGCGCGAGACGCGCGTGCCGCTGCTTCCCCTGGATCGCGACGCCACGATCGCCGCCGTCCGCAGCTGCGGCGTGTGGCCTCAGCATCCGGAGGCCGACCGCTTCGTACAGCAACTCGCCGACGGCGCCGGCGGTGTGCCGCAACAGGTCATGGAACGGCTGTCGCTGGCCGTCGAAAAGGGATGGCTCTCGGAGCACGAGGGCGCGTGGACGTCGCCCGACTGGGCCCAGGCGTGTACCGACGTCATGGTTACCTCGCCGCTCGATCATCGCCTGCTCGGCTGCACGGTCCGCGAACGCAGCGTACTGCTGGCGTTGGCGCTGGCCGGCACATCGTTGCCGCTGCGGGTGATGCAGGCGGCCACGCCACAGCTCGTGGCGTCGCAGCTCCCCGACGCGCTCGCGGTGCTCGAGGCCAAGGGGCTGGTGACCTCGACCGGCGACACGTGGCAACCGTCGCACGATCTCATTCTCGAGCGCATGATCGCGCTGAGCACGGACCACGAGCAAGCCGCCATGCACGCCGCGCTGGGTGAGGCGATGCTCGCCGAGGGGCACAGCGCGAACGCGATCGTGGCCATCCGTCACTTCCTGAGCGCGCGGCTCGAGGCGCGGGCTGCCGTCGTGTTTGCGCGCATCGTCGCCCGCGCGCGCCGCTCGCACGATCCACGGCACGCGCGGGATCTGGCCGCCGATATCGTGGGCGCCCGCATCGGGTCGCACGACGTGGACATTCTGGTGCGCGCGGTCCCGTGGTGGCGGCGCTCGGCGCGCACCCTGCCGCGGGTGACGATGGCCGCCACGGGGCTGCTGCTGATGCTGGGCGGACTCGGCGCGTGGATGGCGACGCGGCTGCCGGTGCTGGTGGTGCCGCAGGGGATCATGCTCACCGAGCTGGCTACTGTGTACGGACCCAACACCTACCGGTTCACGGTGCCGCTGATCGCCCGGTCCGGCGTGCCACGTCGCCGGGTCGCCGCTGACAGTACGGCGGTACGCATCAGCGTGCCGGCCGGGAACGCGGAGATTCTCGCGGGTGGCAGCGCCCGGCTCGATTCATCGGGCGTGGCCAGCTTCGGCGCCCTGCGCCTGCGCACCCTCGACAGCATCGTGACGCTGCGCTTCGAGGCCGCGGGCTTTCGCACCACCGACGTCCGGATCGCCATGCACGCGGGTAACGCGCGGCTCGAGTCCGCCCGCCCGTTACGGCTGCTCGACGGGCAGCTCGCCGGACAGCGTGTACAGGGTGAACAGGCCGGCATTACCGTCGCCCCCGGCGCGCCCATCAGCGGCGTCATCCAGATGCAGTACAACTCGTCCCTGCGCGCCGCGTCGGTGTGGCTGGCGATGACGCCCACGTGGGGCGAGCCGGCCCTCGTGGGTGCGGACATCCTGCAGCTCGCCACCCCCGCGCAAGACAACGTGGTCGATGTGCCGATTGATCTCGTGGCGCCAACAGCGCCCGGGCACTACTGGATCTTGCTGGCAATCGCCCCCGAGGATCAGGGCGGCTTCATTCTGTCGCGCACCAACTGGAC
>JARIEV010000066.1 GCA_031127225.1 Gemmatimonadota bacterium
CCGAGTAGCGGTTCGGGCTGGTGGCGATCAGTGACGCGGCGCTCAAACTAGGCCTCGGGCTCGACGGGCCCTGGGGAGCAACGAGCTGCCGCGACCCTGAAGATGCACGAGAAATCGTGGACCGTGGAGACATACAAGGGAGCGGGGAGGAGGGTATCGGGAAGGAGGATGCAGGACAGCAGCGCCGTACATCTGCGTCCTCCACCCTGACACCCTCCTTCCTGCCCCCTAAGCAGTTGGCAGTTAGCAGTGACCGTTCAGGGAGCCGACGGCTTCACCGCCGGTGGCCCCACAAACCGCCGCCGCTCCCACCCGTACCACACGGCGGCCGCCAACAGCGCCGCCCCCACGAGGATTCCGAGCGCTTTCCCGTTGGGCGGTTGCACGCCGATCACCAGCAGCAACACGATCCCCACCACGCACACGCAGGCCATCCAGCGGAAGTGCACGCCGAGCGTCCAGGGCCCGAAGGTCGTCCATGTACGTCCGTAGGCGCGTAGCCCCAGCGCCGTGGGCATGAGGTACGACAGATACAAAAAGATCACGCTCACTGACGTGATCGTGGAGTACACCGGCGTGTAGAGCGTGAAGGCAATCACGAGAACGCACGTGAGCCAGATGGCCGTCGCCGGTACCTGACGCGTCGCGCTCACCCGGCGGATCTGCATGGAGAACGGCAGTCCGCCGTCGCGGGCAAACGCGAACATCATGCGCGACGCCGACGTCACCGTGGCGAGCCCGCACAGGTACTGCGCCGTCGCAATGGCCACGAACAACAGCGCCGCGAACGACGCCGGCAGCACCGAGCTGATGGTCCACACCACCACGCGGTCCCCTTGCTGTGCCGCCGCATCGAGATCGGGCATCGCGAGCACGATGGCACACAGCATCGCCCAGCCGAAAATCCCTGACACCAGCACCGAGCGCAGAATGCCGCGTGGCGCATTGTGCGAGGCGTTGATTGTTTCCTCGGCCGTGTGCGCCGAGGCGTCGAAGCCGGTGATGGTGTAAGCGGGCAGCATCAACCCGAGGAGGAAGAGCCACGCGGTGGACTCCCCGCGCGGCCACACCGGCGCAGACGCAGGCAGGCCGCTGTAGTTCGTGAAGCGCACGAGGCGGGACAGATCGAGCGACGGCGCCGCGACGAGCAAGCTCACGGTGAGCACCACCGCCACCACCAGAATCAGCACGCCGCTGAAGTCGGTGAGTCGCGTGGTCGCACGAATCCCGACATGGTTGATCAACGCCTGCGAGCCAGTGATCGCAGCCACGCCACCGATCTGCAGCCAGAGCCGCGCCGGCGCCGACAGTGTGGACAGGTCCACCCCGAGCGACGGCAGCATCGCGCCCGTGATGAACAGGTACGTGCCCACGTTGATCGCCGCGAGCACGGTCACGAGCCCGAACAGATTGAGCCAGGCCGTGAGCCATCCCCAGCCGCGCCCGCCGAGAATCGACGCCCAGTGATACAGCCCGCCCGCCGTGGGAAACGCCGAGGCCACCTGCGCCATCGTCGCCGCGAACCCGATCGCCAGCAGCGTCCCGAGCGGCCACCCCAGGGCGATGCCCGCCCCGCCGGCGGCGCCGAACCCGAGGTGAAACGAGGTGATGCCGCCCGCCAGAATGCAGATGATGGACAGCGAGATGGCGTAGTTGGAGAATCCGCTCATCCGCCGCAACAGCTCCTGCCGGTACCCGAACCGCGCGAGCGTCTGGGTGTCCTTGCTCAGCGTGGACTCGTCGATCACGGTGTCCACATCGCGAAGGGGGCCGGACGCGCCGACGGCGTCTGCGTGGCGCCGATGGCGGGGCCCGCGGGGAGGGTAAGCGGCTGATTCATGGCGGGAAGTCTCGCGGCGGCGGACGAGATGGGCAACCAGCTCACCTCCCTCCTCCCTCCTGACACCCTCCTCCCTGCTCCCTAAGCTTTTGGCCGTTCAGGGACCACCCATCAGCACGCCGCCGCCACCGCGCGTTACTGTGTGTCTGCCGGTGCGCCACCATGCGCCCCCGGCCAACGTCCCCCCCACAGACCACCGAACGCATGCGACACGTCTCTCTGTCGATCGCCGCCGCCGGGCTCGTGCTCGGTGCCTGCGCCCCGAAGCCGACCCCCGCGCCCACACCGGCGCCGACGCCGACCCCCACCGCAACAGCGGCTGGACGTCCCGCCGGCGCGCCGAATCAAGGTAGTGCGCAGGGCGGTGGTCAGCCCGGCGCCCAAGGCGGCGCACCCGGTGGCGCCAACGGCGCGCAGGACCCGCAGCCGCGCCCCTACGCTACGGTCATCACGCCGCGCGCCGTCACGAAGAGCGGTGTGTTCAAGGTCCACTCCGTCGGCAGCCGTCTCTACTTCGAGATCCCGCGCGCGGAACTCGGCAAGGACTACGTCATCGTCACCACGCTCGCCGGCACGCCCGACGAAATCGGGATTCGTGGCACGCAGGGCGGCAACAACATCGTGCGCTTCGAACGCCGCGACAATCGCCTTTTCGTGCGCGAAGCCGATTACCGCGATATCATCGCCGATAGCGCCGCCTCGCAGCGCATGGCCGCCGAGTTGATCGGTGTGACCAAGATTCTCGCCGCGCTCAACATCGAAGCGTATGGCGCCGACAGCTCAGCGGTCGTGGAAGTCACGCGCATGTTCACCGGCGGCGTGGCCGAATACACCGCGCTCGGTCGTCGCGCCACCGTCGATGCGGCGCGTTCGTACATCGATCGGTTCGCGGCGTATTCGCGCAACGTGAACGTCACCGCCGTGCAGAGCTTCACCCCGCAGGGCGGAGCGCCCGGTGGTGGTGGTGGCGCGCCCGGTGCGGCGGCCGCGACGGCGCCGACGACCGAGAAGTACACCTTCTCCATCGCCAAGCTGCCCGATGTCCCGATGCAGCCGCGCTTGCTCGACGATCGCGTCGGCTATTTCGGCGTGCAGCAGCGTGACTTCTCCGGTGGCACGCAGCGCGTGGAAACCAAGCGCTACATCTCGCGCTGGCGCCTCGAGTGCTCCGACAAGAAGGTCGGCAATCTGTGCGTCCCCAAGAAGCCCATCACGTACTACCTCGACCCCGCCACGCCGGCGTGGTTGAAGCCGTGGATCAAGAAGGGTATCGAAGACTGGCAGGTGGCCTTCGAAGCCGCCGGCTTCTACAAGGGCATCGTCGCCGCCGACGCACCGGCCAACGATCCCGATTTCTCCGGCGAAGACGCCACCGTCGCCATGGTGCGCTGGCTCCCGTCGGCCACCGAGAACGCCGTCGGTCCGTCGCTCAAGGATCCGCGCACCGGTGAAATCATCGACGCCGACGTGCAGACGTATCTCAACGTCATGAACCTCGGTCGCTCGTGGTACTTCACGCAGGTCGGCCATCTCGACAAGCGCACCCACAAGTTCCCGTTCCCCGACTCGCTCGCCGGTCGCCTGCTCGAATACGTAACCGCGCACGAAGTGGGACACACGCTCGGCTTCCCGCACAACTTCAAGGCGAGCTCCATGTACCCCGTGGACTCGGTGCGCTCGAAGTCGTGGGTCGCCAAGAATGGCCACACGCCCACGCTGATGGACTACTCGCGCTTCAACTACGTCGCGCAGCCGGAAGACGGCATCGCGCTTGACGATCTGATCCCGAAGGTCGGACCGTACGACAAGTACGCCGTGATGTGGGGCTACTCGCCGATTCCGAACGCCAAGACGCCGGAAGCGGAGAAGGCCACGCTCGACAAGTGGTCGAAGATGCAGGACACGATCCCGTGGTACCGCTTCGCCAACGATGGCGGTGCGCAGGGTGCCGATCCGGGTGAGCAGTCGGAAGCCGTGGGCGATGCCGACGCCGTGAAGGCCACCGCGCTCGGCGTGAAGAACCTCAAGCGCACCATGGCCATTCTGGAGTCGGCCACCGCGTGGAAGGACGGCAGCACGTACGACGATCTCGAAGAGATCTACGGCCGTACCGTGGGACAGTGGGCCACCGAAATGGGCCACGTCGCGCGCATCATCGGCGCCGAGTACAAGCAGGAAAAGCTGGTGGGCCAGAAGGGTGTCGTGTGGCAGAACGTGGAGCCCAAGCGCCAGAAGGACGCGCTCCAGTTCCTGCTCGACAACGCCTACACCACGCCCACGTGGCTGCTGGATGAGAGCATCCTGCGCAAGATCGAGTCGAACGGCAGCTTGAGCCGCGTCGGTAACGCGCAGGCCCGCTCACTGGCGTCGGTGGTCAGCAACGACCGTCTGGCGCGCATGATCGAGCTGGAGGCGATGGCCAAGTCGAAGAGCGACGTGTATCCGGTGGCCGACATGCTCACCGATCTCCGTCGCGGCCTCTGGAAGGAAATCGACACCGGCGCCCCGATCGATGCCTTCCGTCGTCGTCTGCAGCGCGTGTACCTCGAAGCGATGGCGAGCAAGATCAACCCGCCCGCGGCCTCGGCGGCGCAGCAGGCGCCGGCCGGCGCGCGCGGTGCGGCGGCCCCGGTCACCACGGCCGACTTCCGCCCGATCCTGAAGAGTGAAATGCGGGCGCTCGACGCCGATCTGGCGGCGGCGATCGGCAAGACCACCGATCGCATGAGCAAGGCGCACCTGGAAGACGCGCGTGACCTGATCAAGGCGATGCTCGACCCGAACGACTGAACGCGCCGGCGTTCATGACGACCGCACGGCGGCGTGTCCGGTAAGGATGCGCCGCCGTGTTGCTGAAGGAGGCTGGCCGCCGACCGCTGGGCGGCATGAGGGAACCGGCACCGATTGTCCTCAGGGCGGTCGGGGCGGTAGACTCCAGTATGCCGCATCCACTTGGGGTGGCGGTGTTTTCTTCCTTCCCTCCGCGCAATGGAATTCCGCTCACTCCCGCTGGCCGCGGCAGTGCTGGCGCTCGCGGCCTGCCAGCCGGCGAAAAAGCCGGCGGCCGCCCCGACCCCCGCCTCCCGCCCCGGCGCCCCCGCCGGCGCCCCGAATGGCACCCCGACGGCGGGCCAGCCGACGCCGGGACAGCCCCCCGCGGGGGGGTTGCCCAACATCCCCGGCCTCGCCGGCGCCCTGGGCGGCGCACCGGGGGGTGATCCCAACCCCCGCCCGTACGCCACCGTCATCACGCCGCGCGCCAAATCCAAGACCGGCGTCTTCGGCGTGCACCAGGTGGGATCGCGCCTCTATTTCGAGATTCCCGCCGCCGAAGTCGGCAAGGATTTCGTCATCACGACCGTCCTCGCCGGCACGCCGGCCGGGATCGGCATCAACGGCACGCTCGGTCCCGACCGCGTGATCCGCTTCGAGCGCCGCGACAACCGTATGCTCGTGCGCGACATCAACTTCAACAACGTCGCGACCGACAGCACGCTGTCCACGCGCCGGGCGATGTCGCTGATCGAGTTCTATCCGATCATCGCCGCGCTCAACGTGGAAGCCTACGGCAAGGACAGCGCAGCGGTCATCGAAGTGACGCGCATGTTCACTGGTGGTGTGCAGGAGTTCGCCGCCGGCGGACGTCGCGCCGCGGTCGATGCCTCGCGCTCGTACATCGAAAAGTTCGCGGCCTTCACGCGGAACGTGAATGTGACCGCCACGCAGACCTTCACGCCGCAGGGCGGCGGCGGTGGCATCGCCATCCCGGGGCTCAACATCGGCGGCGCGCAGGCCACCACGGAGGCGTACACCTTCTCGATCGTGCGCCTCCCCGACGTGCCGATGATGCCGCGCCTCATGGACGCGCGCGTCGGCTTCTTCGGGGAAACCAAGACCGATTTCGGCTCGGCCGAGCAGCGCGTGCTCCCGCGCCGCTACATCGCGCGCTGGCGTCTCGAGTGCTCCGAT
Source organism: Gemmatimonadota bacterium (assembly GCA_031127225.1). Taxonomy (GTDB): domain Bacteria; phylum Gemmatimonadota; class Gemmatimonadetes; order Gemmatimonadales; family Gemmatimonadaceae; genus Gemmatimonas. The sequence continues at coordinate 5,810 of JARIEV010000066.1, forward strand.
CAGAAGGTGGGCAACCTCTGCGTGCCCAAGAAGCCCATCACGTACTACGTGGATCCCGCCACGCCCGATTGGCTGAAGCCGTGGATCAAGGCCGGCATCGAGGAATGGCAGGGCGCCTTTGAACAGGCCGGCTTCGCCAAGGGCATCGTGGCCGGTGTCGCGCCCAGCGATCCCGACTTCTCGGGCGAAGATGCGTCGGTGGCGATGGTGCGCTGGCTGCCATCCCCGGTGGCCAACGCCGTCGGACCGAGCACCACTGATCCGCGCTCCGGCGAAATCATCGACGCCGATGTGCAGATGTACCACAACATCATGGACCTCCAGCGCGAGTGGTACTTCTCGCAGGTGGGCCATCTCGACAAGCGCGCGCAGACGTTCCCGTTCCCCGATTCGCTCATGGGACGCCTCGTACAGTTCGTCGCGGCGCACGAAGTCGGCCACACGCTCGGCTTCCCGCACAACATGAAGGGCAGCTCGATGTACCCCGTGGACTCCGTCCGCAGTAAGACGTGGGTCGCGAAGATGGGCCACTCGCCGTCGATCATGGACTACGCGCGCTTCAACTACGTGGCACAGCCCGAGGACGGCATCCCGTTGGGTGATCTCGTGCCGAAGGTTGGCCCGTACGACGTGTTCGCCGTGAAATGGGGATACACGCCCATCCCGTCCGCCAAGCGTCCGGAAGACGAGAAGACCACGCTCGACGCGTGGGCCCGCATGCAGGACACCGTGCCCTGGTACCGCTTCGGCGGTGGGCAGGTCGATCCCGGCGAACAGTCGGAAGCGATCGGTGATGCCGATGCCGTGAAGTCCACGCGCCTCGGCTTCAAGAACCTGCGCCGCATCGTGGACCTCGTGGTGCCGGCGTCGACCACCGACAAGACGGCGGACTACTCGCTGCTGCGCGCCACGTACGGCGGCGTGCTGGGTCAGTGGGCGACCGAAGCACAGCACGTCACCCGCGTGGTTGGTGGCCTCGACAAGCAGGAAAAGGCCGTCAGCCAGAGCGGACCGGTGTGGACGATGGTGCCGCGCGCCCGTCAGAAGGACGCCGTCAAGTTCCTGAACGACGAGGTGTTCACCACGCCCACCGCGATGATCAAGCCGGACATCCTTCGCAAGATCGAGTCGGACGGCAACATCAACCGCGTGAGTGGTGCGCAGGCTCGCACCCTGTCGTCGCTGGTGCAGAACGCCAAGCTGCAGCGCATGGTGGAGTTCGAGGCAATGGCCACGAACAAGAACGAGGTCTACTCGCTGGGCGAAATGCTCGTCGACCTGCGAAAGGGGCTCTGGAGCGAGATCTACAGTGGCAAGCCGATCGACGCGTACCGTCGTCGCTTGCAGGCCACCTACCTCGAGGCGATGGCCTCCAAGATCAAGCCGCCCGCCCCGAATCCGCAGGAAGCGGCGCTCGCCGCGGCCTTCGGGCAGGCCGTCGTGAACACCCGCGACTTCCGTCCGTTGCTCAAGGACGAGATGCGCACGCTCGACCGCGAGCTCGCCGCAGCCGTGGGCCGGGCCGGTGATCGCACCACCCGCGCGCATCTGCAGGACGCGCGGGACCAGATCAAGACGATGCTGGATACCGACAAGTAGTTCGGCATCTGGCACATCGTAGGTCGAGAAGGGCAACGGGGTGGTCGCGCCGATAGCGCGGCCACCCCGCTGTCGTTGGCCCGACGGCCTGACTGTAACCGACGCGGTCGCGCCTGCGTACTTTCCTCATATGTCTTTGCACGCTGATTCCGCCCCCGGCGATATCGCCCCGGTCCGATCCGCCCTGCGCGGCCAGTACGAAATTCAACGTGAGCTTGGGCGAGGCGGCATGGGTATCGTGCTCCTGGCGCGAGACGAGCGCCTCGACCGGCTGGTCGCCCTCAAGGTCTTGCCGCCGCAACTGGCCGAGCACGGGGAGACGAAGGAGCGCTTTCTGCGGGAAGCGCGCATGGCGGCGCAGCTGTCGCATCCGAACATCGTGCCGGTGTACCGGGCCGACGAGATCAACGGCTTCGCCTTTTTCGCGATGGGCTTCGTGGAAGGCGAGACGTTGGGTGAGCGCATCCGCGACCGCGGCGCCCTCCCCGCGGCTGATGTGGTCCGGGTGCTACGCGAAACCGCCTGGGCCCTCGCCTACGCGCACGCCCGCGGCATCGTGCACCGCGATGTGAAGCCCGACAACATTCTGCTCGAGCGCGGCAGCGGCCGGTCGGTCGTGACCGACTTCGGCATCGCCCGATCGGACTTCAATCCGGCGCTCACGCAGGACGGGTACGTGCTGGGCACCGTCCATTTCATGAGTCCCGAACAGGCCAGCGGCGAATCCCTCGATGGCCGCAGCGACCTGTACGCGCTGGGGTGCATCGGCTTTCTGGCGCTCAGTGGCCGGCTGCCGTTCGAGGGATCGGCGCCGCAGGCGATTCTGGTGGCACACGCCACCAAGGAGCCACCGTCACTCCGCTCGGTGGCGCCGTCGGTGCCGCCGGCGCTGGCCGCCGTGATTGATCAGTGCCTCCGGAAGCGGGCCGATGACCGCTTCGCCAACGGCGAAGAGCTGGCCGACGCGCTGGGCAAGGCGCTGCAGGCGGTGGAGAGTGCGGCGCGGGTCGAGACCGGCCAGACGTCGCTCTCCAGTGATGACGCCATGTTGATCTGGCGGCGCGCGGCGGAGTTGCAGGCGGAAGCGGCCGCGCGGTTGGAGTCGCGGATGCGGGCGACCGCCGGCACCAAGGAGCTGGTGGCGACGTCGATGGCGCCCGTGAACTCCCAATCCAACGTGACATCAGCCGACCACAGTAACGACACTGGTGTGGCATCACTGACCAATTCATACCGCTTGCAGGATGTGGAGGCCGCCGCGGTGGAGGCGGGCATCTCGCAACGCTACGTCGCGCTCGCCCTCGATGAACTCCGGGCATCGCCCAATGCGATCCAGCGCGCGCAGCCGATGCCCAAGTGGAAGGAAGCCCTCGCCACGCGCCTGTTCGGCACGACGCAGCGCACCCTCTCCGTCACGCGACGCTTTGCCGCCGCACCGCGCGCGGTGCTTCAGGTGCTGGGCCGATCGCTGCAGGCGGCTCCGTGGTCGCTGGCACTCCGCGACACACTGGGCGGGCACCCGCTCGATGGTGGCGTGTTGGCCTTTGATCTCCCGGCGATGGTCGACGGCAACTACAAGTGGACGTGGACCCGGTACGGGGTCTATGTCCCCGAGCTCCGCGTGTCACTGGCCCCGGCCCCCGGCAGTGCCAATGCCTGCGAGGTGACCATCCACGTGAGCCTACGCGAGGGCCTCACGACCAACATTGCCGGCTACAGCATTATCGCCGGCGGCGGTGGGGTGTTCGGCGCCCTCATCGGGGCCGCGATCGGCAAAAAGGCCCTGCTCCTGGCCGGCGCTGCGATCGGCGGTCCTGCGCTGGCCGGCGCGCTGTTGGTGGGTGTCGCCTTGCTGGCGTTCGCCGGCCCATGCTACCGCTGGGAGATCCGGAAAACCGAGGCCGAGTTGCAGGCCGCACTGGCCGCCATCGACGTTGCCATGCGCTCCATCGACATCTTCGGGGAGGCACCCACGCCGCCCCCACCGCGCCCCGCCAGCTCAGGCGGAGACATTATGATGTTCTCGTGACGCCCTTGCATTGCCTTATTACTGAGATATAATAAGGGTATCCCAACCCCGAGAGCATTCGATGTCCATCCGTCCCGTCAAGCGCATCGTGCAGGCCCAGCCCACCATGGAAGGCGCCGGGGTGCACCTGCATCGTGCCTTCGGCTTCGGTGAAACGGCCGAGACCGACCCGTTCCTGCTGTTCGACGATTTCCGGAACGACGTGCCCCGGCAGTATCAGGCCGGCTTCCCGTGGCACCCGCATCGCGGCATCGAAACCATCACCTACGTGCTGGCCGGCAACGTCGAACACGCCGACTCGCTGGGCAATCGCGGCATGCTGGGCGCCGGCGACGTACAGTGGATGACCGCCGGCAGCGGCATCGTGCACCACGAAATGCCGCAGGGCGATGCGCAGGGACGGATGCACGGCTTCCAGCTGTGGGCCAACCTCCCCTCGTCGCTCAAGATGACCGCGCCGCGGTATCAGGATGTGCAGTCGGAGGCGATCGCCGAAATCATCGACGACGACGGCACCACCGTGCGCGTGATCTGCGGCGAGTTCTGGGGCAAGCGCGGTCCGGTGGACGGCATTGCCGCCGACCCCTGCTATCTCGATGTTTCCGTCCCGGCGGGCACCACGAAATCGCTGCCGGTGGACGCGTACCGCAGCACCTTCGCCTACATTTTCGAGGGGACAGGCACCTTCCGTCATGCCTCCGACCCGATGGGCATCCTGACGGAGCGCACCGCCGGCAACGACGACGATCTGGTGCGCGACATGTCGGGTAACCGTTCGCTCGTGCTCTTCGACAGCGGCGACGAGGTCGTGGTGCGGGCCGGCGAGCAGGGGATCCGTTTCCTGCTGGTGTCCGGTGCTCCGATCAAGGAACCGGTGGCGTGGTACGGACCGATCGTCATGAACACGCAGGCCGAGTTGCAGCACGCCATGCGCGAGTTGCGCGAGGGTACGTTCATCAAACAGTGACGGCGCCGGGCGCGGCGCCGGATTCCCCGAGCGCCGCGCGTATGATTGCTGCATATCAACAGGGGTTGTGCCGCCGCGTCGCCGTCGCGTTGCTCACGGCTGTGCCATCGCTCCTTCCCACGCTGCTCTCGGCGCAGGTCATCGTGCCACCGACAGCCAAACCCGCGGCGGCCGCGCCCGCCCCGCGCAAATCGTGGGAGTTCAACGGCTCCCTGGGGTTCGCGCAGACCAGCGGCAATGCGAAGGCGACCACCACGAACGTCACCAACCGCCTCAAGTACAGCGTGGTCGGTTGGGCGGTGGTGCAGGATCTCGCCTTTTTTTACGGCGTCGCGAACGACAAGGTCAATACGAATTTCTGGAACGGCGGCCTGCGCGGCGAGCGCACGGTGATCGATCGCGTGGCTGTGTTCATGGCGTCGCGCTACGACCGCAACGTGCTGCAGGGGATCAGCAGCCGCTTTCAGCAGGGCTTCGGGGTGAACGTCCTCGCGCTCGACGAGCGGCACACCAAGCTCAGTCTGGCGGTGGGCGGCTCCTTCTTCCAGCAAACGCTCACCCCCGGATCGACCGCCAAGGCCGCGCGCGCTTTTCCGGCGGCGCGCGCCGCGATGGATCTGCGCCACCGGTTCACCGAGCTGGCGTACGTGCAGCAGTCGGCCGAATACCTCCCGGCGATCGGCGAGAATGCGAGCGCGTATCTCCTGAATACCGAGAGTGCCATTGTCGCGCCGATCTCGAAGAACGTCGGGCTCAAAGTCGGCTACGTGATCCGGTACAACTCCGAGCCGCCGGTGCGCAACAACGTGCAGCTGAGAACCACGGACACGTTTTTCTCGAGTGGCGTGACGCTGAGTTTCTGAGGGCGCGCGTAGGGACCAACGCTTGACCTCACGCCGTAATATGGTATGTATTATGGTATGGCTACCATGACTCACCGGACCACGTTCGCCCTCGATGACGCGACCGTGACGCGCATCCGTCGGTTGGCGGCGCAGTGGCAGGTGTCGCAAGCCGAGGTGATCCGCCGCGTCGTCGCCCAAAGCGACGCGGCGACACAAGCTGATCCCGTGGCGATGCTGGATGCGCTGCACCGTGCCGGCGAAGGACTCACGGCCGACGACGCCGCGTCGTACCTCACGACCGTCCGTGAGGGACGCCACAGCTGGAGAGGCGCGTGATATGTCTCGACACCAATTATCTGATCCTGGGCTTGGTCGCGGGGAGCCGCGAGAGTCGTGAGCTCGCCGCGTGGGTTGCCGCCGGCGAACGGTTGGTGGCCCCGTCCTTGGTGTGGTTCGAGTTCCTGTGCGGGCCGGTCACCGAAGCACAGGTCCGCACCATGCGCGCTTTTCTGCATGAACTGACGCCGTTCGACGAGCCCCAGGCGATCATCGCCGCCGACCTGTTCAACGCGGCGGCCCGCAAGCGCAGCACGCGCGTTGACGCCATGATCGCCGCCACGGCCATCGCCGCCGGTGCCGCCCTCGCGACGAACAACGCCTCCGACTTTCTCCCCTTCCGGGACAGCGGACTCCGGTTCGCGTAGTCAGAGGTAGCCGCCCCTCGTGCTCGGGGAACCTGCGGGGGCGCCCGCACACTCAGCAGGTGATGTCCCTGCTCACTCTGTCCCCCCGCGGTCTCTACTGCGCCGCCGCCGACTGCTACATCGATCCGTGGGCGCCGGTCCCGCGTGCGCTGATCACGCACGCGCACGGCGATCACCTCACGTGGGGGTGCGAGCGCTACCTCGTGTCAGCGGAGGGCGAAGGCGTGTCGCGCGAGCGGCTGGGCCAATGGGCGGCCGGGCTGGAATCCGTCCCGTATGGCGACACGCGCGTCATCAATGGCGTCACGGTGTCGTTTCACCCGGCGGGCCACATTCTGGGCTCGGCGCAGATCCGCCTCGAGTATCAGGGCGAGGTGTGGGTGGTCTCCGGCGACTACAAGACCGACCCCGATCCCACCTGTGCGCCGTGGGAACCGGTGCGCTGCCACACCTTCATCACCGAAAGCACATTCGGCTTGCCGATCTATCGCTGGCCGTCGCAGCAGCGCGTCTTCGACGACATCAACGCCTGGTGGTCGCAGAACGCCAGCGACGGACAGGTGTCGCTGCTGTACGGCTACGCCCTGGGCAAGGCGCAACGCCTGCTCGCCGGGCTCGACCCGTCTATCGGCCCCATTCTCACCCACGGGGCCGTGGAGCGCATGACGCAGGTGTATCGCGACGGTGGCGTGCGCATGCCCGACACGACCTACGCGCTGGCGGCCGCCAAGTCGCCCGCGTGGGCACGGGCGATTGTGGTGGCTCCACCGAGCACCGACGGGTCTACCTGGGCGCGCCGCTTCGGCAGTACACGCGCCGCCTTCGCCAGCGGATGGATGCGCGTGCGCGGTGCACGGCGGCGCCGGGGCGTCGATGCCGGCTTCACGCTCAGCGATCACGTGGACTGGCCACAGTTGCTCGACGCGATCGGTGCCACGGGCGCCGAGCGGGTGTGGGTCACCCACGGCTTCACCGGGCCGGTGGTGCAGTGGCTGCGCGACCAGGGACTCGAGGCGCAGGCCATTCCCACGCGCTACGAGGGCGAGCGTGACGACGGTGAGGTCACATGAAGCGTTTCGCGGCCCTCTACGACGCCATCGATGCCACCACCGCCACCACGGCGAAAGTCGCCGCGCTCGTGGCGTATTTCACCGATGCGCCGCCCGCCGATGCGGCGTGGGCGGTGTCGTTTCTCGTCGGCCGACGCCCCAGGCGCTTGGTGCGGACACCGGATCTGCGCGCGTGGGCGGCCGACGCCGCCAACGTGCCCACGTGGCTGTTCGAAGAGTGCTACGCGCAGGCGGGGGATCTGGCCGAAACGATCGCGTTGCTGGTTCCCGAACAGGAACACGATGAGACGTTGCCCGGTCCCGACCGCTTGGCGTGGTGGGTGGAGGAGCGGCTACTCCCGCTGGCGCACATGGCACCCGACGCGCAGCGCGCTGCGCTGCTCGACGCGTGGCAGCGCCTGCGCGGTACATCGCGCTTTCTCTTCAACAAGCTGCTCACCGGCGGGTTCCGGGTGGGCGTCTCCGACGGCCTCGTCGTGCGTGCGCTGTCGCAGGGAAGTGGTATCAGCGCCGAATCGATCGCGCATCGACTCATGGGCCAATGGGAGCCCAGCGCCGCGTGGTATGCGCAGCTGGTGGCCACCGAAACCACCGACGCTGACTGGAGCCGTCCGTATCCGTTCTACCTCGCGCATCCGCTCGACGCGACCGTGGAGACGCTTGGTGACCCAGCCGATTGGCAGCTGGAGTGGAAGTGGGATGGCATTCGCGCGCAACTGGTGCGTCGTCGCGGTCGTACGTTCCTGTGGAGTCGCGGCGAAGAGCTACTGGCCGACCGATTCCCCGAGGTGGAGGCCAGCGCGGAGTGGCTGCCGGATGGCACGGTACTCGATGGCGAACTGTTGGCGTGGCGTGATGGCGCACCGCTGCCCTTCAGCGAGCTGCAGCGGCGCATCGGACGCAAAACCGTGGGCAAGAAGTTGCTGGCCGATGTGCCCTGTCACCTGTTGGTCTACGATTGCCTTGAGCACCAAGGCGTTGATGTGCGTGATCGTCCCCTGCACGAACGACGTGTGATCGCCGAGGCCATCGTAGCGCGCATGCCCGTCGGCGCATCGATGGGGCTTTCGCCGGTGCTCGACGTGACCGCCTGGGCGCACGCCCGTACCGCGCGCGAGCAGTCGCGCAACAGGAGCGCCGAAGGGCTCATGCTGAAGCGGCGCACCTCGCCGTACGGCGTGGGCCGCAAGGTCGGCGATTGGTGGAAGTGGAAAGTAACGCCACTCACTGTGGACGCCGTGCTGGTGTACGCGCAAGCGGGGCACGGCCGACGCGCGGGGCTGTACACCGATTACACCTTCGCCCTGTGGGACGGCGACATCCTCGTGCCGTTTGCCAAAGCCTATTCCGGACTCACCGACGCCGAAATGCGTCAGGTGGATGCCTTCATCCGTCGGAACACGGTGGACAAGTTCGGCCCGGTGCGCACCGTGAAGCCGGAGTTGGTCTTCGAAGTCGCGTTCGAGGGAATCCAGCGCAGTACGCGGCACAAGAGTGGCATCGCCGTGCGCTTTCCGCGCATCGCACGATGGCGCCTTGATAAACCGGCCAGCGAGGCGGACACGCTGCAATCGGTCAACGCCCTGCTCGCATCGGGCACCGTCAGTGAGTGACGCGCTGGCGCGGCTGGAGCAGTGGTTCGCGTCGCGCGGTTGGAGTCCCTTCGCCTTTCAGCGCGACGTGTGGCAGGCGTACGCCAACGGCGAATCGGGGCTCATTCACGCGGCCACCGGCACCGGGAAGACGTACGCCGCCTGGATGGGGCCCGTACTGGAAGCGTTGGCTGAGCACAATGCGCCGCGCACCCTGCGTCGTCGTACCGACGGCGCGCCGTTGCGGGTGCTCTGGATCACGCCGCTGCGCGCGCTCGCCGCCGACACCGAGCAGGCGTTGCGCGAGCCGATCGACGCGCTGGGGCTGCCGTGGACGATCCAGTCGCGCACCGGTGACACCTCAGCGGCGCGGCGTGCCCGTCAGCGCGACCGCCTCCCCTCGGCGCTGGTGACCACACCCGAGTCGCTCTCGCTGCTGCTGTGTCGCAAGGATCACGAAGCGATCTTTGCCGATCTGCGCTGCATCGTGGTGGACGAGTGGCACGAGCTGCTCTCCACCAAACGTGGCGCGCAGGTGGAGCTCGCCCTCGCGCGCCTGCGACGCATCTGCCCGCAGCTGCGCACCTGGGGCGTCTCGGCCACGCTCGGCAACCTCGACACCGCCGCCGACACGTTGCTGGGCTACCGTGCCGACGGCGCACCGCACCCCCGGCAGCTCGTGCGCGGCATGGTGCCGAAAGACACCCAGGTCGAAGCGCTCACCCCCGACACAATGGACCGCTTTCCGTGGGCCGGGCACCTGAACACCAAGCTGCTCCCCGAGGTGATGCAGCGACTCGAGGCCGCCCACAGCGCGATCGTCTTCACCAATACGCGCGCACAGTGCGAGATCTGGTTTCAGTCGATCATCGCCGCCAATCCCGCGTGGTTCGAGTTCACCGCGATTCATCACGGCTCACTCTCGCGCCAGCAGCGGGAAGACGTGGAAGACGGCCTCAAGACCGGGCGGTATCGCGTCGTGGTCGCCACCAGCTCGCTGGATCTGGGCGTCGACTTCTCACCGGTCGATCTCGTGATGCAGATCGGGAGCCCCAAAGGCGTGGCGCGCCTCATGCAGCGGGCCGGCCGGTCGGGGCATTCGCCCGGACGCGCCTCGCGCATTCTGTGCGTCCCGACGCATGCGTTCGAACTGGTGGAGGTGGCGGCCGCGCGGGACGCCATGCATGCCGGCACCATCGAAAGTCGCGAGCCGCTCGATCGTCCCCTCGATCTGCTCGCCCAGCATCTGGTGACACTGGCGCTGGGTGGTGGCTTTACGCGTGACGCGGTGCTCCCAGAGCTGCGCTCCACGCGGGCCTACCGTTTACTCACCGACGAGGAGTTGGACTGGGTGATCGACTTTGTCACGCGCGGCGGCAATGCGTTAAGGGCGTACCCTGAGTACGCGCGCGTGCAGCTGGTGGATGGTCGCTACGTGGTGACGGATCGCCGTGTGGCGATGCGGCACCTACTGAACATCGGTACTATCGTGAGTGACGCTGCCATCGCCGTGCGCTACCTCAAGGGCGGACGGCTTGGCACCGTCGAAGAGTCGTTCGTGTCGCGTCTCGCCCCGGGAGACAAGTTCATTTTCGCCGGCACGCCGCTCGAGTTTGTGCGGCTGCGCGATCTCACGGCGTGGGTGCGCCGAGCCAAGTGCGTCTCCGGTGCGATTCCGCGTTGGCAGGGCGCCCGCATGCCGCTCAGCACCGAACTCTCGCACGCCGTCCGCATGAAGCTCGAAGAGGCGCGGCAGGGGCTCTACCGCAGTGCGGAGATGCTGGCAGTGAAGCCGGTGCTGACCATGCAGGCCGAGCGGAGCATCATTCCGCGGCCGGATGAACTGCTGATCGAGCGGTGCGAGACGCGCGACGGCCATCATCTGTTCGTGTATCCATTCGAAGGACGCTTGGTGCACGAGGGGCTCGCCGCACTCTTTGCGTACCGGATCGCACAGCTGGCGCCGATCTCGTTTTCGTTCTCGTGCAACGACTACGGCTTCGAGCTGCTCAGCCCAGATCCGGCGCCGTTGGAGGAGGCACTGGCGTCGGGACTGCTGGCCACCGATCACCTGCTGCACGACATCACGCACAGCCTCAATGCCGCCGAGCTGGCCCGCCGCCAATTCCGGGAGATCGCGCGCGTGGCTGGCCTCATTTTCGGCGGCTATCCCGGCCAGTCGAAATCGGTGAAACAGCTGCAGGCGTCGAGCGGATTGCTGTACGATGTGTTCGTGAACTACGACCCGGACAACCTGCTCCTGCATCAGGCCCGACGCGAAGTGCTCGAACGGCAGCTCGAATCGAGTCGCTTGGGGCGCGTGCTGGCGCGACTGTCCGGGAGTCTGGTCCGGCTGGTTGATGTGGAGCGCCCGACACCGCTCGCCTTTCCGCTGCTGGTCGACTCCACGCGGTCGCGCGTGAGCTCGGAGAAGCTCGCCGATCGCGTGCGCCGCATGACGGTATCCGCGGAGAAGGCCACGCGCGCGGGGGCCTCCCTGACGTTCCGCGCCCAGCATGGGCGCGCCACGCCAGTGGCCACATGAATACCCAGCGGGTGCCGGCCGGCGCCCTGTCGCTCACCGTGGCCGGCGAGCCAGTGGTGCTGCTGGCCGATCGCGCCCTCTGGCTCCCCGGGCGCCGCACGGTCGTGGTGGCCGACCTGCATTGGGGAAAGGCGGCGGCGTTTCGCGCGGCGTTCGTGCCGATCCCCAGCGGCACTACGGCCGGCGACCTGGCTCGGCTCACCCGCGTACTGCACGACACCGCCGCGACCACCCTCGTGGTGCTCGGCGATCTCCT
>JARIEV010000067.1 GCA_031127225.1 Gemmatimonadota bacterium
CTGACGGGCACCGGCGTCGATGGCGTCGAAGCAGCGAGCGGCTTCGCTCCCTTCAAGCCGATTGACGAGTACGTCCATCGGAAGGGCACCATGACGGCTGTGCACCGCCTTGCAGAGCGCGTACGCGGCGGCCAACCCGACCGGATCGCTTCCTGATGATACGGTGACGAGCCGTTCATCGGCATGGGGCGAAATGGCCGCCATGACCGTGTCGATCCGCGACCCGCAGTCGACGACCACCAGATCCATGCCCTCGGCCAGCCCGCTCAGGCGGCGCATGCAGGCGCGCCGTTCGGCGGCCGACAGCGGCAGACTGTCGTCTGAGCCCCGCGGGGCCCCGCCGGCGACGAGGGTGAGGGTGGTGCTGATCGGGGTGGCGACATCGGCCGGGTCCACCCGTCCGCCGCGCAGATCCTGCCACGTGGCGCGGGGCTGTACGCCCAGCGTCACCGCCAGCGGACCGACGAAATCGTCGGCGTCGATAAGCAGGACGCGATAGCCGCTCCCGGCGGCGGCGACGGCGAGCAGCGCCGACACCAGTGAGGTGCCGCTGCCGCCGCGGCCACTGGCCACCAACAGGGTGGTAGCGCCGCGTGCGGCGCCGGCGCCTTGGCTGGTGGTGCGCGGACCACGACCCTGCATCATTTGGTCCACCTGGGTACCGCGGGGCGGGGACATGAGAAGTGGACTGTTCATGCGGGCATCCAGTCGGGTTCCGCATCGGCCGTCAGCCCCCAGGCGCGCAGTAGACGCGGCACGCCGGGCTTGAGATCGGTGGGGACGTCCTGACCATCGGTGACCCAGCGTGCGGGCATCTCGAGCGACAGCGCAAGATCGCTGATCCCGGTTTCCCGTGGCACCTCGTCCACCTTGGAGAGCAACAGGTGCGTGGCGCCGCGGTGCTGACGGGTCGAGCGATACGCGCGGCCGATGTCCACCGCGAGATCGGCGCGCAGCGTGGCGGGGACCACGAGGTGGACTTCGTCGGGGGCGATGGTATCGAGCAGGGAGCGCCAGCGTTCGGTGAGTTCGGCCGACGCGGGACTGCGCCCCGGCGTGTCCACGATGATCACATCACAGGTGGCGGAGAGGCGCTTCATGGCGGCGGCGACTTCCCGCGTCTCGTAGACCACCTCGAACGGGACGTCCGCCAGCTCGGCGTAGGTGGCGAGTTGCTCCATACCACCCACGCGATAGGTGTCGATGGTGAGCAGGCCGGGGCGGGCGGCGCCGAACATGCCGCGCCGCACCGCCAGCTTGGCGGCGGTGGTGGTCTTGCCGGCGCCGGTGGGGCCCACCAGCGCGATGCAGTACGGGCGACCGTCGGCGTGCCGCATGTTCGCGGGGAACGGAGCGGGTTCGAGACGCGCGCGCACCCGGTCGAGCGCCGACGAGGGCGCAGCCAGCACTTCGACCATGGGGACACCGCCGTCGCGCACGGTGCGCGTGTGCAGGATCATCACGTCGTCGCCCAGCGTGCGGCGTGCGCGGTCGGCCACGCGCGACAGGTCGGCGCCGCGGAAGCGTTCGGCGAGGCTGGAGTGCATTTAGTTCATCTCCCAGGTGGCCACGCTGCTCAGGGTGATCTGCGCGGGGAGCTCGGCGAGCGAGACCACCGGCAGGCTGGGCAACACGGGTTCGATCAGGCGACGCACGCCGACGCGCAGCGACGGCGGGGTAATGAGCGGCAGCGGACGGCCATCCACGGAGAAGGTCGTGGCCAGCTGGTTAAGGTCGCGCAGCAGCGCGGCGAGCGACTCGGGGGTGAGCACCGGCGCGTTGCTGTTGGTGGCCCGCGGTGAGAAGAGGCCGAGGAGCGCCGACTCGAGCCGGCCGCCGATCGTGATGCCGCGCACGACGCCGGTCTGGTCGGCGAAGAGGCGCGCGATGACGTTGGTGAGCGAGCGGCGCACGACTTCGGTGAGCGCTTCCGGATCCTTCGTGGTGTCGGCGCCGTCGCCCAGCGCTTCGAGGATGGTGACGAGGTCGCGGATGGGCACCCGCTCGCGGAGCAGGCGCTGCAGCACACGATGCAGCACGCTGAGCGAGACCTTGTTCGGAATGATCTCCTCGACGAGCGCGGGGTGCGACTTCTTGAGCGTCTCGACCATTTCCTGCACTTCCTGGCGGCCGAGCAGTTCGGCGGCGCTGTTCTTGAGCGTCTCGAGGAGGTGCGTGGCCACGACCGTGGTGGGCTCGACCACCACGTAGCCGCGCGCTTCGGCGTCGGACTTCTGTCCCAGCGACACCCACTTGGCCGGCATGCCGAACGACGGATCGACGGTGTCCATGCCGGAGATTTCCTCGATCACGCCACCGGTGTTGAGCGCCATCACGAAGCGCGGCAGCACCTCGCCGCGCGCGACTTCCGAGCCGCGCAGCTTGATCACGTATTCGTTGGCCGGGAGCCGGATGTCATCGCGGATGCGGATGGCCGGCACGAGAATGCCGAGTTCGAGCGCCGCCTGCTTGCGCAGGAGGCCGATGCGTTCGAGCAGGTCGCCGCCCTGGCTTTCGTCGACGAGCGGGATCAGCGAGTAGCCCACTTCGAGTTCGATGGGATCGATCTGCAGCAGGTCGCGCATCGGATCGGTGGGCACCGGCGCCTCGATCTCCTCGATGGGCGCGGCGGAGAACTGCGCCAGTTCCCGCTGCGTCTTGAGCGCCTTCTCCGACACGCGCGCGAGCACGGCCGCGCCGCCGGCAAGGGCGAGGAAGGGGAACATGGGGAGGCCGGGGATGAGCGCGAACGACGCGAGCACACCGGCCACGATCCACATGGCGCGCGGATGCGCCCCGAGCTGCTTGCTGAGCACGACGCCCATGCGGTCAGTGCCGGCCGCGCTGGTGACCATGAGGCCGGCGGCGGTGCTGATGATGAGCGCCGGCACCTGCGACACCAGACCGTCACCGACGGTGAGGAGCGTGTAGGTGCTGGCGGCCTTCTCGATCGGCATCCCCCGCTGGATGACGCCGATGAAGATGCCGCCGAGGATGTTGACGAACACGACGAGGATGCCGAGGATGGCATCGCCCTTCACGTACTTCGAGGCGCCGTCCATCGCGCCGTAGAAATCGGCGGTGCGCGAAATCTCTTCGCGGCGGATGCGGGCTTCCTTCTCGTCGATCAGGCCGGCCGAGAGGTCGGCGTCGATGGCCATCTGCTTGCCGGGCATGGCGTCGAGCGCGAAGCGCGCACCGACTTCCGCAATACGGCCGGCACCCTTCGTGATGACGATGAAGTTGATGCCGATGAGCAGCAGGAAGATCACGATACCGACGGCATAGTTGCCGCCGATGACGAAATTCCCGAAGGCCTCGATCACCTTGCCCGCATGCGCCTGCGTGAGAATGAGGCGCGTGGACGAGACGTTGAGGCCGATCCGGAAGAGCGTGAGCAGCAGGAGGAGCGCGGGGAAGCTGCTGAAGTCGAGCGGATTGGTGGTGTACAGCGACACCAGCAGCACGACGAGCGAGAGCCCGATGCTGGCCGCGAGGAACAGGTCGAGCAGGATCGGCGGCAACGGCACCACGATCAGTGCCAGGATGAGCACGACCGCGATGGCGAGCGCGAGCTCCGGCTTCTTGCCGGATTCGCCCGCGATGGGGATGGGGAGTGCGGCGCTGGTCACAGCGAAATCCTCAGGAGCGTCATGCGGCTGCCGTTCCGCGCCACTTGGCGCCAAAGCGTTCTTGCTGACGCATCACGAAGGCGAGCACCTCGGCGACGGCCAGATACATCTCGACCGGGATCACGGTCCCGACTTTCGCCACGACGATGAGGGCACGGGCGAGCGGGATGTTTTCGATGACGGGGACGTTGTGCTTGAACGCGAGCTCCTTGATGCGGAGCGCGATCTTGCGCTGGCCGATCGCGACGACGTACGGCGCGGGGGCGACCATGGGGTCGTACTTGATGGCGATGGCGATGTGCACCGGGTTGACGATGACGACATCGGCCTTCGGGACTTCGGCGAACATCTGGCGACGGATGCGCTCGCGGCCGATCTGCCGGCGGCGCCCCTTCATCTCCTGATTGCCTTCCTGCGACTTCGCCTCTTCCTTGACTTCCTGCTTCGTCATCTTGAGCTGCTCGGTCGTCGTGTACTTCTGCCAGGCGTAGTCCGCGCCGGCGAGCACGAGGAACATCAGGCCGGCGTTCTTGAGCATGCCCATGGCGTACTTCGAGACGACCTGCATGAGCGCGGCCGGCGACGGATCGAGAGCGAGCCCCTGAATGTCGGGCCACGCGTTGCCGAGGGTGGCGTACACGGCCCAGCCCACGATGGCCATTTTGGTCAGCGCCTTGGTGAGATCCACCAAGGCCTGCGTGCTGACGATGCGCTTGGCGTTGGTGAGCGGATTGAGGCGGCTGAACTTCGGTTCGAGCGTTTTGGTGGTGAAGAGACCGCCGGTCTGCAGCGCCTGCACGGCGATGGCGATGACGGCGAGGGCCGCCATCAAGCCGACCATCGCGACGATGGCGCGGAATCCCATGACCTGCAGGAACGGAATGGCGGACGGGCCGGCGCGGTCGAGGTCGCCCGCGTTGGCCAGCGTGTTGCCCATCGTATCGAGCAGGAACTGGAAGAGCGGCGGACCGGCAATCGAGAGCGTGAGCGTGGAGCCCAGCAGGAAGGCCGCGGTGGTGAGCTCGGGGCTCTTGGCGATCTGTCCGTCGTTGCGCGCGTCCTGAATTTTTTTGTCTGAGGGCGCTTCTGTCTTTTCGCCAGAATCTGAATCAGCCATGGATCAGCGCCCCGTCGCCGGCACGGGGGCGACCTGCACCGCCCGCGCAAAAGAGTCGAGGGTGCGGGCGTAGGCCGGGGTCCAGTCGCTGAGCGCGTGGACAACCAGGCCGAGCGAACCGGCGAAGGTGAGCAGGCCGATGCCGATCTGGATCGGGAAGGCGACGCTCATGATCTGCAGCTGCGGTGCGGCGCGGCCGAGCACGGCGAGCGCGATGTTGGTGACCAGAATGGCGGCGATCACCGGCGCGGCGAACTGCATGCCGGAGGCGAAGATCGTGGTGCCGGCCTTGGTGACGGCGAGCAGCCCGTTGCCGAGTTCGATCGGGGCACCGAGGGGCATGGCCACGAAGCTCTGCGCCACGGCCTGCAGCATGATGATGTGGCCGCCGCCCATGAGGAGGAGCGTGACGGCCAGCATCTGCATGAAGGCGCCGAGGATGGCGCCCTGCGTGTTGTTGACCGGATCGAAGATGGCGGCGCCGGACAGACCGATGGAGGTGGTCATCAGTTCGCCCGCGAACTCGGCGCCCGCCACGACGATGGCGGCGGCGAGACCGATCACGAAGCCGACCACCGTTTCGCTGAGGAAGGTGGCGGGGGTGACGCGGAGCGTGGCGAGATCCGCGTTGGCCGTGGCGCTGGGGATGAGCAGCACGGCGAAGATGACGAGGAGGGCGGTGCGGAGCTTCATGGGGAAGCTCTTGGCCGACCAGGCCGGGGCGACGAGCAGCAACCCGCCCACGCGGAGCGCAGTCAGCACGAAGGCCGTCGCGACGCCGGGGGCGAAGAAGTCCGGGAGCCCGAAGAAGGCGCTGGTCGGCATGCGATCGATCCCGCTTAGGCGACCATCGCGGGGATACCGCGCATGAGCTGCGTGGTATAGCGAATGAGGATCTGGAGCAGCCACGGCATGCCGACGATGAAGGCGCCGCCCACGAGGACGAGCTTCGGCACGAAGGCGAGGGTCTGCTCCTGAATCTGCGTGACCGACTGGATGATCGAGATGACGAGCCCGACGCCGAGCGCAATGAGCAGCATCGGCGCGGCGATCATGAGCGCGGTCACGATCGCTTCGCGGGTCAGGTCGATGACGAGTTGGTGGGACATCCGGGGGTCGGCTCGGGTGAAGGGGGCTTCCGAGCACGTGATAAAGCAGGGGCCGTACCACCGCGGCCTTGGGTCACGAATGTCCGTAACACTTTGTTAGTCAATCACTTACAAAATTCGTCCGATTGAGTCATTTTGACCGATCTGCCGGTTTCGGCAGGATTTGCCGGGTCCGATGGCGGCCAGATGTGCCGCCGGGCCCGGATACGACCACGGCCGCCGGCGTGGGAACGCGGGCGGCCGTAAGCAGAGATGGCGTGGAATCAGGCGCGTTCGAGCATCGTGACCACGATCAGTTCGTTGCCGGCACGGTAGGTGGATCGGCGCACCGTGGTGCTGCCCGGGAGCCGGAAGCGGTAGTCCTGCCCTTCCACCACCACGGGGAGCCCGAGGTGGCAGGGTTCGGGGAGGAGGGCCTTGATGTTGCCGCCGGTCATGTTGGTCAGCTCGCCCAGGGCGTCCTGCAGGTCGGCCAGGGTGACATCGGTCTCGGCGAGGCCGAACATCGTGCAAGCGGCCTGACGGGCGGCGCGTTCGGAGCATTGCACCGCCACGGCGCCTTCCCACGCGCCGCTGATCTGGATCACGCCGGCGTACGTGTGCTCCAGCGTGGCCGGGTCCGCCTCGCCGCCGTGATGACTGAACACCGAGATCGGGTCTTCCGACTCGACCTGAACGCCGAGCACGCTGTCCCACACGGTGCTCACGATGCCATTGATTGCTTCATCAAGCTGCGACATGCGGTCTCCCGGCACCGGTGGGGGTGCTGATCTGACGGTAGGCGACGCCCTTGTCCACCTGGACGCGCTCAAACTGGTCGTCGAGACCCATCGTGGTCTCGGCGCCGCCCAGCATGAGGATGCCCGCGGGGGACATCACCTGCCGGATGTTCTTCAGGATCTGCTTCTTGGTGGGGATGTCGAAGTAGATCAGGACGTTGCGGATCATGACGAGGTCGAACACCGGCATGAGCGGCCACTTTTCGATCAGGTTGAGCTCACGGAAGTCGATCATGTTCCGGATGTCGTCGCGGATCACCCACTCCGTGCCGTCTTTGGTGAAGTACTTCACCATGAGCGGGGCGGGGAGTCCGCGGTTGACCTCGAGCTGTCCGTAGCGGCCGCTGCGCGCCTTGGCGAGCACGGCGTTGGAGAGATCGGTGGCGATGAAGGTGATCTTCCAGCTGGCCAGTTCCGGGAAGTGCTCGCGCAGCAGCATGGCCACCGAGTACGGCTCCTGTCCGCTGGAGGCGGCCGCACACCAGATATTGATCTGCCGCGAGGCCGCCTTGCGGGCGATGATCTCGGGGATCAGCTGTTTCTTGAGCGCCTCGAAGGGATGGATGTCCCGAAAGAAGCTGGTTTCGTTCGTGGTCATCGCCTCGACGGTCTGGCGATGCATCGTCCCGAAGGGGGCGGCAGCCATAGCGTCGGCGAATTCATCGAGCGAGGCGAAGCCGTGTACCTTGGCCAGCGGTCCCAGCCGCGACTCAACGAGGTATTCCTTGCCCGGCTCGAGCACGATCGCCGACCGTGTGAGGACGAGCTGGCGGATGTACCCGAAGGTCTTTGGCGTTATTGCCATGTGCCACCTGACGGTGTTGCAGTAGAAGGAGCGACGCGTGGTGCCGGCAGCGGCACGTCACGCGGTGCAGCATGGTACGACAACCGGGCGGACGGGCCGACGCGGCCGATGATGGCTTGTGCGATCTGATCGAGGGGGAGCACCGCGCTGGCGATGCCGGAGCGGGCCACGAACCCGGGCATGCCCCAGACCACGGAGCTGGCTTCGTCCTGTGCGAAC
Organism: Gemmatimonadota bacterium; assembly: GCA_031127225.1. GTDB lineage: Bacteria > Gemmatimonadota > Gemmatimonadetes > Gemmatimonadales > Gemmatimonadaceae > Gemmatimonas. Next base: position 7,662 of record JARIEV010000067.1, read on the forward strand.
ACGGTGCCACCGGCGTCGTGCACAGCTTCGCTGCCCCGCAGTCCGTCTTGTCCCATTCCCGTGAGGATAACGGACAGCACGCGGGGGCCATAGCACTCCACGACCGACCGCAGCATCACATCAACGGCGGGACGGCAGGAGTTCTCCGGCGGACCTTGCGTGAGCGTGGCGACGACCTGACCGGCGACCGTCTTGAGCACCAGGTGGTGGTCGCCGGGGGCAATCCAGACGAAACCGGGGGTGATGGCCGCCCCTTCGGTGGCTTCGCACACCGTCAGCTTGGACATCACCGACAGGCGGTCGGCGAGAAACTTGGTGAACATCGGCGGCATATGCTGCGTGATCACGATCGGCAGCGGGAAGTTCTCGGGGAACTTCGGCAGGATCTCGATCAGCGCATTGGGGCCGCCGGTGGAGCAACCGATGGCGACGATGCTGATGGGCTGCAGCGGTCCCGTGACGGGGGGGCGCAGCGGCCGCGGCGGGGGCGACCCCGCCACCTTGGTGAGCTGGGCGGACACGGACGCAGCTGTGTGCGCGGCGACCGCGGCCGCCTTGGCGGAGGCCGCCGACGAAGGCAGCACGCCGGCGCACAGGCTCTTGATCCGGGGGATCAGGTCGTCGCGGACCCGTTGCTGCGCTACGGTGACGCTGCCGACATTGGCCGGCTTGGTGACGTAGTCGGTGGCTCCGCGCGACAGCGCCTCCATGGTGGCCTGGGCGCCGCGCTCGCTGAGCGTGCTGAACATGATCACCGGGAGGGTTTTCCAGGTTTTCCGGAGCTCCGTGACCGTGGTGAGCCCGTCCATCTCGGGCATCTCGATGTCGAGCGTGATCAGATCGGGGGCGAGCTGCGCGATCTTCTGCAGCGCGATCCGTCCGTTCGCCGCCACGCCGACCACCTCGATGTCGGGATCGGCCGCCAGCACGTCGGTAACGAGCCGACGGACGACGACGGCGTCATCAACCACCAGCACACGGATACGACGCATGCTCAGGCCGCGGGGACGAGGCCGAGCATGTCGAGCTTGTCGCGCAGAATGTCGGCGGTGAACGGCTTCATGACGTACTCGTTCGCGCCGCTCTCGAGCGCCTTCATCACCTGGCTCATCTCGGTTTCGGTGGTCACCATCACCAGCGGCATGTCGGCGTACCGCACGTCGGCACGGATGGCCAGCAGCAGCTCGAACCCGTTCATTTCTGGCATGTTCCAGTCCACCAGCGCGAAGTCCGGGCGGCCGTGGGCCTCGAGCTGCTCCAGCGCCTCGCGACCGTTGGCGGCGAAGGTGGTGGTGACACCCAGATCACTCACCATTTTGCCGATCACGGCGCGCATCGCGCGTGAATCATCCACGATCAGGGCACGCATGCGAGCACTCCGGAGAGAAGGGGCATAGAAGGTGTTCGGCTCAGAAGTTGAACTTGCCGACCATCGACTGCAGGTCGGTGGCCATGCGGGAGAGTTCGGCGGAGGCGTGCAGCGAGTCGGCGGCCCCCTGCGACGTGGCGATCGCGGCCTGTGCGACGCCGGTGATGTTCTGTGCTATTTCCGACGCGCCCATGGCGGCTTCAGTCACGTTCCGCGCCATTTCGTTCGTGGTCGCGGTCTGCTCTTCAACGGCACTGGCGATCGTGGTCTGAATCTCGGCGATCTTGTCGATGATCGTGGAGATCTCCTTGATGGCGCTGACGGCCCCGGTGGTATCCGCCTGAATGGCTTCGATCTTCTGGCTGATGTCCTCGGTGGCCTTGGCCGTTTCCTTGGCCAGCTCCTTCACTTCGTTGGCCACGACCGCAAAGCCCTTGCCCGCCTCACCCGCGCGCGCCGCCTCGATGGTGGCATTGAGCGCCAGCAGGTTGGTCTGTTGCGCGATGGACGTGATGACCTTGATGACTTTGCCGATCTCGGCGCTCGAGATGCCCAGCTTGGCCACGGTGGCGTTCGTGCTCTCGGTCACCTTCACCGCGTGCATCGCGACGCGGGAGGCCTCGGCGGCGTTCGAGGCGATCTCGCGGATGCTGGCGCCCATCTCCTCGGTCCCAGTGGCAACTGTGGAGACGTTGCGGCTCACCTGCTCCGAGGCGGCGGAGACCACGTTGGCCTGCGCGCTCGTTTCTTCCGCGGTGGCGCTCATGGTCTGCGCCGTGGCGGTGAGTTCCTCGGCGGCGCCGGCCAGTGACTGCGCGCTGCTGCTCATCATGGCCAGCAGCTGCTTCTGCTCATTCACGTCGGTCGCGAACTTCACGATCCGGTATGGCTTGCCACTCAGGTCGAAGATCGGATTGTAGCTGGCCTGAATCCACACGGCGCGGCCACCCTTGCCCACCCGCTTGTATTCGGCCTGCTGCACGGTACCGGCGTTGAGGTCGGCCCAGAACTTCGTGTACTCGGCCGAGCGCGCGTACGTCGGGTCCACGAACATGCTGTGGTGCTTGCCTGCGACTTCGTCGAGACGGTAACCCAGCGCGTTCAGGAAGTTGTCGTTGGCGGTGATGATGGTGCCGTCGAGGTTGAACTCGATGACCGCCTGCGAGCGGCTGATCGCAGCGAGGCGGCTGGCCGCATCGGCCTCGCGCTGCTTCGCGGCGGTGATGTCGGTGGCGAACTTGATGACCTTGACCGGGCGACGCTGGGCATCGAGCACCGGGACGTAGCTGGCCTGCAGCATGATGTCGCTGCCGTCCTGCTTTCGTCGCGTGAATTCGGCGGTGACGAACCGTCCGGCGCGCAGGTCGCTCCAGAACCGGGCATACTCGGGGCTGGCCGCATAGGCAGGGTCCACGAACATCCGGTGATGACGGCCCTGGATGTCGCGGAGCCGGTAGCCCATCGCCGTGCAGAAGTTGTCGTTGGCGGTGAGAATGGTGCCGTCGAGGTCGAATTCGATCAGCGCCTGCGCACGCGAGATGGCATCGACGAGCGCGTGGGCGTTCTCGTCGTGGGTGTCGGTGTCGGCGGCGGAGCCGCGGGGCGAGGTGGTAGCGGGTGCCATGGGGGACGATTCGGCGAAAGGATCCTGAGAGACACGCAGGAAAGCCGTCGTCGGCTACTCCAGCCACACACGAACAAGTTGCTGCGCGTGATGCGATTCGAACAGCACACCGGGCGTCTGCCCGCGCTTGGCGGACCGTTCCACGATCCCGGCGAGGTCGGTTCCCTCGTCGGCGAGGCGCGCCCGAAGGTCATCCGGCATCAACTCCTGTGAAGTATCGGCACATCGCCCAGGGAAGGTGAGCGTGACCTTGGGAGCCCCGGCCTCGGTGACACGAATCTTGAGGTACGGCGCGAGCGCCGGCGTGCGCGGGTCGAGCGTATCCCGAGTCATCACGGGCGTCCGCAGGGCGGCCGCCGCTTCGCGGGTGTAGTCCAGCTCGCTGGCCAGCATGGCGCCGACTTCGGCGCGGTGCACCTGCCCGATGGAGGCGGCGATGCCCACGGGGGCGAAAAAGCGAAACCGCTCGTCGATGGGCCCACGCAAGGCCTGTTCGACGAGCGGTTGCACTTTAGGGATGGGGAGCGCGGCCCCCGACTCGGTGAGCGCGGTGTACGCGACGTCCGGCGGCTCGTTGGCGTCGAGCTCCCCGAGGCTGATCATCTACCCGATTTTCTGTGGTAGGCCGTGCATGGCGCCCAGCCGTGCGACGATGCGCGCGCGTAGCGCGGGCGATGGGACAGGGGGTGGGTGCGGCCCGCCTTAGAGCGTAAAGCGCTGGACCAGCGCCTGCAGCTCGGAGGACATGCGGGCCAGTTCGGACGATGCGCGGAGCGAGTCGGAGGCCCCGTGCGAGGTGCTCGACGCGGCGTGCGCGACGCCGGAGATGTTCTGCGCGATCTCGGACGCCCCCTTGGCGGCCTCGCTCACGTTGCGCGCCATCTCGTTCGTGGTCGCGGTCTGCTCTTCGACGGCGCTGGCAATCGTGGTCTGCAGATCGGAGATCTGGGCGATGATCTCGCCGATCTCGCGAATGCCCGTGACCGAACCGGCGGTATCGGCCTGGATCGCTTCGATCTTCTGGCTGATGTCCTCGGTGGCCTTGGCCGTTTCCTTGGCCAGCTCCTTTACTTCGTTGGCCACGACCGCAAAGCCCTTGCCCGCCTCGCCCGCCCGCGCCGCCTCGATGGTGGCGTTGAGTGCCAGCAGGTTGGTCTGCTGCGCGATCGACGTGATGACCTTGATGACCTTGCCGATCTCGGCGCTGGAGACGCCCAGCTTGGAGACCGTGTGGTTGGTGGACTCGGCCACCCGCACCGCGTTGTCGGCCACCTTGGAGGCGTTGGCGGCACTGCCGGCGATTTCGCGGATGCTGGCGCCCATTTGCTCGGTGCCGGTGGCCACGGTGACGACGTTGCGGCTCACCTGCTCTGAGGCGGCAGAGACCACGTTGGCCTGTGCGCTCGTCTCTTCGGCGTTCGTCGTCATCTGGTGACTGACGGCCGTGAGCTCTTCGGCGGCGGCGGCGAGCGCGCTCGCGTTGTTGCCGATCGCCTTCATGCTGAGGCGCAGGTCACCGATGAAGCGCGAGAGCGCCTCGCCCATCTGCCCGATCGCATCGCTGCCCTTCACGTGCAGTTCGCGCGTGAGGTCACCCTCGGCGGCGGCGTTAACCACCTCGAGCATGGCGTCCACCTTCTGGCGCAGGTCGGTGGCGGCCTGCGTCTCGCGGTCCTGCGCTTCTTTTACCAGGCGCTCGGTTTCGAGCTGCTGTGTGATCACCGCCCAGCTGATCATCGGACCGACGTAGGCGCCGGCCTTGTCGTAGATCGCGCTCACGCGGAGGTCCAGCGTCTCGGGGCCGAGCTGGATGTGCGCCGAGTGCGGCAGATTGCGCGGATCCTTGAGGATGTTGCGCTGATGCTTGGGGTCGCGGTGGAAAATGTCGATGTTGGCGCCGAGGGCCTTCTCGGCCTTGATCGGCATGAGATGCTCGATGGTCTTGAGCGTCGCCGTCGAAGCCGGATTGAGGTAGGTGATGTGCAGGTCGAGGTCGGCCATCATGAGATTGATGGGGACGTTCTCCATCATGGACATGACCCGGTCTAGTCCGGCTTCCACCTTGAGTTTCTCGGTAATGACTTCCCACGTGATCTGCGGCCCGACGTACGTGCCGTCGGCATCGTAGACGGCGGTGGCGAGCAGGCTAAGGGTTTCGGGGCCGAGCTGAATGTTGGCCGTGTGCGGCATGTTGCGCGGATCGCGCAGGATGCGGCGCTGCAGGTCGGGGTCCTTATGGAACACGTCGATGCACTGGCCCATCATGTCATCGACCCGCACCACCAGGTGATCCTGCAGCGTGCGCAGCGTGCGCACCGAGGCCGGATTTACGTAGGTGATGTTCAGGTCGGTGTCGGCCGCGATCACGTTGATCGGGACATTCTCGAGCATCGCATGGCTGAACGAATCCGCTGATCCCTGCGTCGGGGTCCGTGAGGCGGTGGACTTTGAAGGCGCGCTGCGGCGCGCGGGGGGAACGGGCTTCGCTGCGGTCGTCACGATCTGCTCCGAGAGAGGGGCCACGGCAGTAATGACCCGAGTGATAAGTGCCTGGGGGACTCCCAAGGCGTCGAGCGCGTCGGTCAGGTGACCGGCGACGCGGGTGAAGTGCTCCATCTGGATGGGAAGGCCCGCGTGTGCGGCCTGCATCCCCTTACCCTTGTACTCGGCCGGACCGCCGAGGGCCTGCGTGAAAAACTGCGTGTTGCGCTTGCGCAGCCACTGCATGTTCGTGCTGGCGAAGAACGGCTTCAGTTCCTCATCGGCGAGTACCCGCTCGTAGAACTGATCGACGGTGGCTTCGATCGCGGCGGCACCGCCAAGTTCGTCGTACAGCGTGGGGGCGGCCGCTTCTATTACAGGTGTTGTCATCTCAGTTGATCAGCGCGAGGGCGGTTTCAGTGGACGCGGTCTTGACGCTGTCGAGAATCAGCAGGAGCTGACCGTTCAGTTTGTACACGCCTTTGATGAGGGCACGGGCTTCGCCCTTGAGCGTATCGGGCGGCGGCTCAAAGGCCGCTTCGTTGACTTCAATGACATCGCCGATTTCGTCCACCAGCAGACTCACGGCACCATCGTCGGTGCGCATGACAACGTTCATCGGTTCCTGACCGTCCGGACGTTCGGGCAGGCCGAGGCGTCGGCGCAGGTCGATCGCGGTGACAATCTGGCCGCGGAGGTTAATGAGACCACGCACGGCGGGCGGGGCGAGGGGCACCGGGGTCATTTCGAGGGTGCGCATGACTTCCTGGACCCGGTGCACATCGGTGCCGAGGTAGAGGGAGCCCACCCAGAAGGTGCAGTACTGCGTGCCGTCAGCCATGGAGGACGACCTCGCGGGAGTCGCTCAGGGAAGTCGTGGTCAGGAAGTCATCCTCGAGATGATGGACGAGGTAGCGGATATCGAGAATATCGGTGACCTTCTCCTGAATGACCGCCGAGCCGAGCACGGCGCCGGCGCGGCGGCGGCGCTGGACGGTGACGGCGCTTTCGACGATGTCGAGGATGCGGTCGACCACGAGGCCGACATACTGGTCTTCGTACGCGTAGACGATGACCTGCAGCATGTCACCGGCGGCCGCGTTCGATGTGACGCCGTCGAGGATCTCGCTGAGTCGCACCAGCGGCATGATACGGTCGCGGTACTGCACGACGTCGTACCGGCCGGTGCGCTCGACGGTCTCGGGGGCAAATTCTTCCAGACGGGCGATTTCGGAGAGCGGCAGCGCCATGCGATGTGTGCCACCGAAGCCGAACAGGAGCAGCGTCTGCGTGGGCTCGCCCGATCCCTTCTGTTCGTTGCGCTGATCGGCGGCCTGGCGATCACGGTCGCCGGTGAGCACGCCGGCACGCTGGGCGAGCCCGTGCACGTCGAGAATCAGTGCGACCTTGCCGTCGCCCATGATGGTGGCGCCGGCGAAGGTGGCGATACCCTTGAGCTGCTTGCCGAGCGGCTTGACGACGATTTCCTCGGTGTCGTTGATCTGGTCAACCACGAGGCCGAAGGAGATGCCGTCCGTTTGCAGCACGACGATGTTGAGCGGCTGGTCGATGGCGCCCGGCTCGTGCGGCCACGGCTGGCGGCCGAGTCCCAGCGTCTGCGTGAGGTGCACGAGCGGGAGCAGTTTGCCACGCAGGCGATACACGGGCGAGTCGTAGATCATTTCCACGCGCTGCTTCGCTTCCTCGTGCTCGATGCGCACGAGCTCCAGCAGGCTGACCTGCGGAATGGCGAAGCGTTCCTTCCCCGAGGTGATGATGAGTCCCGGGATGATCGCGAGCGTGAGCGGGATCTTGATGCGGAGCGTGGTGCCGGCGCCGATGACGCTGGTGACGTCGACGGTGCCGCCGATCTTCTCGATGTTGGTCTTGACGACGTCCATGCCGACGCCGCGGCCGGACACGTTGGTGACTTTGGCCGCCGTGGAGAACCCGGCGGCGAAGATGAGGTGCATCGATTCGCGATCGCTGAGGCGGGCCGCCGCTTCGGCGGTCATCAGCCCCTTCTCGACGGCCTTCATGCGCAGGCGGGCCGGGTCGATGCCAGCGCCGTCGTCGGTGATTTCGATGTTGACCTGACCGCCCTCGTGGAAGGCGCGCAGGAGCAAGCGCCCTTCGGGGCTCTTGTCGTTGAGCACGCGATCGCGCGGGGACTCGATGCCGTGGTCTACGGAGTTGCGGACGATGTGCGTGAGGGGATCCTTGATCGCCTCGATGATCGTCTTGTCGAGCTCCGTTTCCGCGCCTTCCATCTGGATGGTGACCTGCTTGCCGCAGGTGACCGCGAGGTCGCGCACAACGCGCGGGAACTTGCTCCAGACATTGCCGATCGGCTGCATGCGCGTCTTCATCACGCCTTCTTGCAGCTCGGACGTGATGAGGTTGAGGCGCTGCGTGGTGCCGAGCAGGGTGCTGTCCGCGTTGGAGGCGGTGCACTGCAGAATCTGGTTGCGGGCCAGCACGAGTTCGCCCACGAGGTTCATGAGGCGGTCGAGCAGCGCCACATCGACGCGGATGCTGCCGTCGCTGACGTTGCCGGAGCGCGCATCCTGCTGCGTATCGAGGGCGTCCTTCACGGCGGCGGCGCTGGTGCTGCCGCGGGCGACGAGGATTTCGCCGACGCGCGGCGGGCTGCCGACGAGTTCCTGTTCGTGCATGGCCGCCGCGACATCGGCCAGACTGACCTCGCCGCTGTTCATGAGGATTTGTCCCAGTGGGGGCACGACGATCGGGGGCGCCTCGGGTGCCGCCTCGTCTGCCGCGTCGTCTGCCCCGGTTGCCTCGTCATGCGCGTCGTGCGTGGCGCCGGGGCCGTCCGCGAGCCGGACCAGCGTGAGGATGAGCGCTGAATGATCGGTGTCGCCCTCGCGCCCGTGCTCTTCGATCTCGACCAGCATCGCGCGCAACGCGTCGTTGAGGCGCAGCAGGGCCGTGGTGAGCTCGGGGGTCACGGCGATGGAACCGTCGCGGACCTTGGAGAGCAGGTTTTCGCCCACGTGGGCCACCGACTCGAGGACGCCGAAGCCGAGGAAGCCGCAGGTGCCCTTGATGGTGTGCACGCAGCGGAAGACCCGGCCGATGAGCTCCTTGCTCACTCCACTCTGTTCGAGCTCAACGAGATCGAGGTCCAGCTGGTCGAGTCCCTCGTAACTTTCGACGAGGAACTCGTTGAGAATATCGTTGGCTTCATCAAGGTCCGACATGCTGCACCCACTCCGATGTTGCGTCACCTTCGGTGCGGAGGCGTCATCGCCTCGACGATCTATCACCTTGTCAATTGTCGACTGCAAGCGGCACAACTTGAGGGGTGTTCCGGCCGCCGACGGGTGAATCGTATGATTTTTCTCACATGTTCTGGCGCCGGCGGACTACTTGAAGCTCTGCACCAGGCTGGTGATGGTCAGGCTCCACCCGTCGACCAGCACGAACAGCAGTAACTTAAAGGGCAGGGAGATCATGGCGGGTGGCAGCATGAACATGCCCATACTCATGAGCACCGAGGCCACGACCGCGTCAATGATGATGAACGGCAGGTAGATCGCAAAGCCGATCTGGAAGGCGGTCCGCAGCTCGCTGGCCACGAAGGCCGACATCAGGACGTGCAGGGGCACGTCATCGACGGTGTCGGGACGCGGCATGCGGCTCATCTCGACGAACGTCTTGAGGTCGGCCTGGCGCGTTTGGCGTAACATGAACTCCCGCATGGGCTTGACGCCGGTCTTCATCATCTCGACCTGCGTCATCTTGCCATCCAGCCACGGCGTGATGGCGTCGCGGTTGACCTGCGTCAGCGTGGGCGTCATGACGAAGCCGGTGAGCAGCAGCGCCATCCCCGCGAGGAGGTGTGCCGGTGGGGCACTTTGTGTCCCCATCGCCTGCTTCAGGAAGTGCAGCACGATCAGGATGCGGGTGAAGCCCGTCATCATGAGCAGCAACGTGGGGAGCAGCGTCAGCAGCCCCATCATGACCACGATGCCCACCGTGCCGCTCAGGCGGAGGCCGCCGGCCTCGCCGTCGCCGCCCAGCTTCATGTCCATCTGCGGCATCATGCGCATGATGGCGTCGTCGGTGCCCACGGGGGCCGGTGAGGCGGTGTTGGCCCGACCGGCGGCATCGCGCGCCGAATCGACGACCATTTGCGACATCGGGCGCCGGGAGGCGGCGGCCTGGGCCGTCAGGGCGGCGCCGTTGTCCCGGGGGGGCGTGGCGACCGGGGTGCGGCCGAGCCGTGAATTC
>JARIEV010000068.1 GCA_031127225.1 Gemmatimonadota bacterium
CGCCGGACGCGCACCGGGGAGATGGTGCGGACACCGCCGCCGACAACGGGCCGGACGCCATGGACACGCTGGCCCGCTGCGACGCGCTGGCGCTGGGCCCCGGCCTCGGGCGCGGCGCCCAGTCGGCGGCGCTGCTTGAGCGCGTGATGACCGCGCACCGCGACCGCGACCGCGACCGCGCGCTGGTGCTGGACGCCGATGCGCTGTGGCTGATCGCCGACGTGGCGCAGTCGCTGGGCACCGATCCCGCCGCAGTAATGCGCCATTGGACACGCTCGGCGCGGTCGGTGGTGTGCACGCCGCACCCCGGTGAGTTCGCGCAGCTGTTGGGACGTGCCGTGCCCGCGGCGTGGGACGAGCGCGCGGCGGCGCTCCAGGCGTTCGCGGTGCGCAGCGGCGCGATCGTGCTGCTCAAGGGAACGCCCACCCTGATCGCGACACCGGACGGCGCGCCGCTGCAGGTGGCGCCGTATGGCACCCCGTTGCTGGCCACCGGGGGAAGCGGCGACCTGCTCACGGGCGTGATCGTGGCGCTGCTGGGCCAGGGGATCGCGCCGGCGACGGCCGCCGCGGCCGGGGCGGCTGCGCACGGCCGGGCGGCCGAGTTGGCGACCGCGCGGCTGGGTGGCGTTCTCGGTGGCACCCTCGAGGCGGTGCTGCAGGCGTTCCCCGAGGCGTGGCACGGGCTCGCGCACGGCGGTGCGCGCGCGCCAGGGGTGCTGGCCGAGCTGCCGTCGCCGCTGTCCATCGCCGCGCGTTTCGCGTGAGAGGCCAGTCGCCGGTGCACGCGGTGGCCGTGGCGTGGGCACTGGCCGCGGGGGCGATGCTCTCCGCCTGCGTGCCCGCCGGCAGCGGTGTGGGCGGTGCCATGGACGGTGCAGCCTCCCCGCTCAGCGGCGGCGGGCGCCGCGATGAACGTCAGCGTATCGGCAGCTTCAGCTCGGTGCAGGCGGTGGCCGTGTCGCGGCGCTACGTGTTCGCGGCCGGTGGCAGCGGCATCGCCATTTACGACCGGGCCATTAACCAGTGGCTGCCGCCGCTCACGCGCGACGACGGTCTGGCCGATCAGCAGATCACCGTGGTGGCGGGGGATCCGGTCGAGGACGCGCTGTGGCTGGGGGTGCCGGGCGGGGTGCTGATGTACCGCCCGCTCACCGAACAGCTGCAGCGCACCATCGTGACCGGCGTACCCGACCTCATTGCCTTCGACCGCGCCGGGACCGGCGATGCCATCGTGCGCGCGGGCGGCGAGTGGACGCGCATCTCGCGCGTCGGCATCGCCACGCCGCTGCCACGCCCCCCCGCGGCCACCACGCTGATCCTGCCGCGCACGCTGAGCGACCTGTACACGCAGTTCCCGTCGCTGCGCACGCAGCCCTCGCTGCTGCTGCGCGCGCAGGCCACCGACCGGCCGTTGCGCCCGGTGCAGATTTTGAGCGGGGCCGCGTCACCCGAGCGCACGAGCGAGGTGTGGCTGGGTACGGCGGGCGATGGACTGTTCCGTCTCGATCCGGCGTTCATGCAGGCCACGCCGCTCCCGTACGGCCTCATGGAGCCCGGGGTGGGCGCACTCGCCCCCGCGGCCGACGGGGTGTGGGCGGCGGGGCTTGGGCAGTCACCTGACCGCGGCGGGCTGTCCTTCGTGGGCAGCGACCTGCAGCGATTCCGGTGGCTCGAGGGCACCATTGCGGTGCCGCTGATGGGTGTGCGCGGCCTCTCGCTGGTCACGCGTGCCTCGCGCGCCTGGCTGGGCACCGACCGCGGACTCGTGCGCCTGTCGCTGGACGGCGCGTCGCCCTTGCAGGCGTGGGGGGTGCTGGACGGGCTCCCCGACGGGCGGGTGCTGGCGGTGGCCACGCGTGACGACGGCGTGTGGGCGGGCACCGCGCGCGGTCTGGTGTACGTGCGCGACAGTACTGACGCGCGTAGCGACCCGCGCCGCGCGGCCGCGCGGGCCCGCGGTGTGGGCGTGCGCGGGGTGGAGGTGCGCCTGCTGGAGAACATGCCGGTGTATGCCTTGGCGTTCACAGGGGACACGCTCTGGGTGGGCACCGAGGGCGGACTGTTGGCCATCCCGTCGCCGAACGGCGTGGACGGGGGCGTGGTGTCGCGCCCGCTGGGGAGCGATCCCGCCCTGCGGCGTCCGGTGCGGGCGTTGGCGTGGAGCGACAGCGTGCTGTTGGCCGCCACGGACGACGCGGTGCTGCGTCTCGCCCCGCGTGGTGGGGTGGAGCCGGTGCGCGAGGACCGGCTCGATGTGCGGCAGGTGGGGCGCGTGACCGGCGTGGCGATCGACGAGCGCACGATGTGGCTGGCCGGAACGGATGGCGTGCTCATCGTGTCGCGGCGGGATGGCGCGACGCGGGTGCTGCGCGTGCCGGCCGATCTGCCGGGACCGGCGCTGGCGCTGATGGCCACGCGCGACTGGTTGTGGGTGGGGACGCCGCAGGGGCTGATCCGCCTGCGGCGGCGCGGTGACGGGGGATTGCCGTGAGCGTGGCGCCGCGTCCGCACCAGGCCATGCGGGAAGGGGCCGAGTTCGACACGATCCGCGCGCTGATGGCGCGGTGGGGTGATCTCGCCGTGGACATCGGCGACGACGCCGCCGTACTGGCACCGCCGGCCGGTGGCACGCGCGTGGTGAGCGTGGACGCGTGCGTGGAGGACGTGCACTTTCGCCGCGGGTGGATCACGGCGCACGACGTGGGGGTGCGGGCGGCCTCGGCGGCGCTGAGCGATCTGGCGGCCATGGGCGCGCGGGCCGAGTGCGTGCTGATCGCGTTCGTGGTCCCTGACGCGTGGCGTGACCGACTCACCGACGTGGCCGATGGCATGGGCGTCGTGATCCGCGCGGCCGGTGCCCGCATCGTGGGGGGTAACCTCAGCCATGGTGCCGAGTTTTCGATCACGACCACCGTGATCGGCGCGGCGGCGCGGGTGGTGCCGCGCAGCGGCGCCCGCCCCGGCGATGTGGTAGTGGTGACCGGCGTGCTGGGCGGCCCCGGCGCGGCCGTGCGGGCGTGGGAGGCGGGCGAGCACCCCACGGCATGGTGTCGGGCGCGCTTCGCGTCCCCGGCGCCGCGCTGGGCCGAAGGTGAGGCGCTGGCGGCCGCCGGCGCCACCGCGATGATCGACCTCAGCGACGGGCTGGCGGGCGACGCCCGCCACATCGCCGCCGCGAGCGGCGTGCGGTTGGTGCTCGACGCGACGCGGGTCCCCGTCGGCCCCGGCGTGCCCGTGGCGCTGGCGATGCAGAGCGGGGAGGAGTACGAGCTGCTGGCCACCATGCCGGCCGCGGCGTACGAACCACTCGCCGCCCGCTGGGCCGACGTGTCGTCGGTGCCACTCTCGGTGGTGGGGTACGTGGACGCGGCCGATGGCGCATCCGATGGCACGTCCGACGCGACACCCTCGCCACCGGCCGGGTTCGATCATTTCGCGTTGCGCCCCGACGTGCGTTGAATTCGGGTCCGGAGTCGGCGACCTTGCAGTGATGCGAACCGCCTTCACCACGCTGGCCCTACTGGCCGGAACCGTTCTGTTCGGCACCGTGACGCTGCTGGCGGAGCTGCTGGGTCGTCCGCATGGCCCCGACAGCATCTTTGCGAAGACGCCGCGCTGGTGGGCCTCGTGGCTGCTGGGCGCGGCCGGCGTGAAAGTGGTGGTGCACGGCCGTGACGGACACGTCGATGGGGCGCCGCGGGTGTTCATCGCCAATCACGTGAGTTGGTTCGACATCCCCGCCATGATCGCCGCGCTGCCGCACTACGGTTTTGTGGCCAAGCGCGAACTCGAGCGCGTGCCGTTCTTCGGTCGCGCGGCGCGTGCGGTGGGTGTGATCTACATCGATCGCGAGAACCGCAAAGCGGCCTTCAGCGCCTACGAAGACGCGGCGGCCAAGATCCGCGCCGGTCAGTCGGTGCTGGTCTACCCCGAGGGCACCCGCGGTGACGAGTACGCGCTGCGTCCGTTCAAGAAAGGCCCGTTCGTGTTGGCCATCGGGTCGGGGGCGCCGGTGGTGCCGGTGGTGATTTACGGCACCATCGAAGTGAATCCGCGTCGCGAATTCCGGGCGTCGCCCGGCACGGTGCACGTGCACCTGCTCGAACCGGTCCCGACCGCTGGGCTCACCTACGCCGACCGCAACGGGCTGGCCGATCGCGTCCGTGAGCGCATGGCGGAGTGCCTGCATACACATTACGGCGTCACGTCGGCCCCCGAACCGGTGCGCGCCGGCCGCAATTCGTCGCTGCGCACGTCAGAGCCTGAGCCCGACTTTTTGTAGTTCCCGCTGCACTCACCACGCGACACTCACCACTCAAGACTGATCTATATGGCCTCCATCGTTTCCGTCAGCGCGCGCGAAATTCTTGACAGCCGCGGCAATCCCACGGTCGAAGTGGACGTGATCCTCGAAACCGGCAGCGCGGGGCGCGCGGCGGTGCCAAGCGGGGCCAGCACCGGCGAGCGTGAAGCCGTGGAGCTGCGCGACGGCGACCCGGCGCGCTACGGCGGCAAGGGCGTGCTCACCGCCGTGAACAACGTGAACACCGAGATCAACGACGCGCTCGAGAACATGGATGCGACCGATCAGATCGCGATTGACCGGGCGCTGATGGATCTCGACGGCACGGAGAACAAGGGGCGCTTGGGCGCCAACGCGATGCTGGGCGTATCGATGGCCGTGGCGCGCGCGGCGGCGCTCGAAGTCGGGCTGCCGCTGTATCGCTACCTCGGCGGCCCGATGTCGCGCACGCTGCCCGTGCCGATGATGAACATCCTCAACGGCGGCGCGCACGCGACGAACACGGTGGACTTCCAGGAGTTCATGATCGTACCCGTGGGCGCGGAGACGTTCAGCGACGGCCTGCGCATGGGCACGCAGGTGTTCCATTCGCTCAAGAAGGTGCTGGTGGCGCGCAAGCTGTCCACCGGCGTCGGCGACGAAGGCGGCTTCGCGCCCAACCTCGCCAGCGATGAAGACGCGCTGAAGGTGATCATCGAGGCGATCGAGGCGGCGGGGCTGCGTCCTGGCCACGATGTTGCCCTCGCGCTCGACGTGGCGGCCAGCGAGATGTTCCAGGGTGGCCAGTACCACTTCAAGAAGAGCGGCGGCGCGTCGCTCAGCCCGCAGGCGCTCGCCGACAAGTACGCCGGCTGGCTGGAGAACTATCCGATCGTGTCGATCGAAGACGGCATGGCCGAGAACGATTGGGACGGCTGGAAGTACCTCACTGAACTCGTGGGCGATCGCTGCCAGCTGGTGGGTGACGATCTGTTCTGCACGAACAGCGAAATTCTCGCCAAGGGGATCGAGGCGCAGGTCGCGAACGCGATTCTGGTGAAGGTGAATCAGATCGGCACGCTCACCGAAACGTTTGAAGCCATCGAGCTCGCGCGCGCGGCGGGCTACAACGCGATCATCTCACATCGCAGCGGCGAAACCGAAGACACGTTCATCGCCGATCTCGCGGTGGCGACGCAGGCCGGACAGATCAAGACCGGCGCGCCGTCGCGCAGCGACCGCGTGGCGAAGTACAACCAGCTGCTGCGCATCGAAGAGCAGCTGGAAGGGTACGCCGAGTATCCGGGCGGCGCGCTGTTCGGTCTGTAGTCACGCATGACGCCCCTCATGAAGCGTGTGGCGTGGGGCGTTGGTGCGCTCGCCGTGCTCGTGTACGCGATCGAGGGCGGCGAGTACGGCACGTCCGACCTGCTGGCGCAGCGTGAGCGGCAGCAGGTGCTCACGCGGGATGTGGAGGCGCTGGCGCACGATGTGGACTCGTTGCGTCGCGAACTCGCGGCAGTCACGCGTGATCCCGCGCGGCTCGAGCGCATGGCGCGCGAGGAGTGGGGGATGGTGAAGGGCGAGAAGGAGCTGCTGTACCGCATGCGCGTGGACACCGCGCGCACGCCGTGATCGGTGATGCGTAATCGGTGCGTTGGGGTTGACTCTCAGCGATCGCACGCTAGCTTCTTCTTTCTGACGCGGGGTGGAGCAGCCTGGTAGCTCGTCGGGCTCATAACCCGAAGGTCGCGGGTTCAAATCCCGCCCCCGCCATCTGCACTCGGCCGGTCCGCAAGGGCCGGCCGTTTGCGTCCCGCCACTCGAGTTTTGGGTTTGCGATCGGGTGGGGATTGTGAGAAATTTGGAAGCGTCAGTACGAAGTGGGGCAGGGTAGCTCAGCCGGTTAGAGCGCACGACTCATAATCGTGAGGTCGAGAGTTCGAGTCTCTCTCCTGCTACTTTTTAAAGCGAACCCCGATAGGCACTCAGCGTGCTTGTCGGGGTTTTGCACGTCCGGGAGTTGTGTGATGGGTTTGGCTCGCGAGGGGCCGCCGTGGCCGCATAGCCGCGCACGCCGATGCGTCGTAACTTCGCGCAATCCACTGACGCCTTTCGACCGAGGTTGCCGCATGCTCCGTGTCACCCGTTGTCTGTCCGGGCTCATCGCCGCCGCTGTGCTGGCGGGGCCTGCCGCGCTCGCCGCGCAGGACACCGATTCCACCGCCCTCCTGCTGGCGCAGCTCATTCGCGCCAACAGCAGCAACCCGCCGGGACACACGCAGCAGATCGCCGACATCCTCGGGCCGCTCTTCCGCGCCCGTGGCTTTCAGGTGGACATCGTCCCCACGCCTGATTCGGCCAAGGTGCACTTCTTCGCGCGCCTCAAGGGGAACGGCTCGAAGAAGCCGCTGCTGCTGGCCGCGCACGCGGACGTGGTGGGCGTGGAGCGCGAGAAGTGGAGCGTCGATCCCTTCGCCGGGGTGATCAAGGACGGCGCGGTGTACGGACGCGGGGCGATCGACTTCAAGGGGGGCGTGGCGGTCTTTGCCCGTGCCGCCATGCTGCTGGCCGATCGCAAGGTGCCGCTGGATCGCGATGTCATCTTCCTCGCCGAGGCGGATGAAGAGGGCGCGCCCATGAACACGTCGTGGCTGGCGCGCTCGCACTGGGACAAGATGGATGCCGAATTCGCGCTGAACGAAGGCGGATGGATCATCACGCGCGACGACGGCACGGTGCAGTACGTGAGTATCTCCACCTCCGACAAGCGCGTGATGAACCTCACGCTCTCTGCCAAGGGGACGAGCACGCACTCGTCCATGCCGCTCCCCGACAATGCGCTCGTCACGATCGGCCGCGCGCTGGCCAAGCTGGGGAGCTATGAAACCCCGCTCGAGTTCACCCCCGACTCACGCCGCTTCTTCGAAACGTTGGCGAAGACCAACCGGGGCGAGGCGGGACGGCTGTACACGGAACTGCTGCGCGGCACCCCGGCGCAGGTGGCCAATGCCGACCGCATGCTCTCACGCGACGCGCTGATCCACTCGCTGATGCGCAACACGATCGCGCCGGTGATCGTGGCCGGCGGGTTCCGGAGCAACGTGATCCCGGGCTCGGCCGAGGCCACGCTCAACATCCGGCTCATTCCGGGGAGCGATCCGGCGGCGTTCATCCGCTCGCTGGAGCAGCTGTTCAACGATCCGCTCCTCACCGTGACGATGGCCGCGCCGCTGGCGCCGCCGTCGCCGGCGTCAGCCGACACGTCGCTGCTGTATCGCGTGCTGGCCGCCGAGGCCAAGGCCCAGTGGCCCGAGGCCGAGGTCACGCCGTACCTGTTTCAGGCGGGCACCGATGCCGCCGCGTGGCGCACCCGCGGGATTCCGGTGTTCGGGATTTATCCGTACCCCATCAGCAACGACGAACTCCGTCGCATGCACGGCAACGACGAGCGGGTCCGTGTCGAGTCGTTACGGCAGGGCACTGAGATGTTATTTCGCACCTTGAAGCGCGTCGCCGGCTCGGACGCGCCCCGCTGACGACGGGGCCGTGGCTCGTAACTCCATGACCCGCAACGGTCTGAGGTGGCACGTTGGGGCCGGGCGGCTCTTGCCGGATGCCTGAGCAGGGCACACTCTTCATAGTCGTCGCGCCGCGCATCATGCCGGCGCGACCCTGCCTGCCCGGTTCTGCTGTTCCCGCCCGCCCCGAGGCTCTGGGATGAAATCTGTTGTCGCACTCGCCGCCGGCGTGATCACGTTCGCGATCGCCGCCGCTGGCTCCGATCGTGTGGATCCGCCCGCCCCCCGCGCGTTGTCGTCCGGCGCGCAGCCGGTGGTGCTGTCGCCCGCACGTTTTATCGCGCCACCGGCTCCGATCGCGCGCTACCGGACATCGCTCGATCGTCTGCGCCCCAGCACAGGGGTGGCGGCGCGCCGCACCCGCACGCTGGCGCCGGTGGTGCTCAACGACGTCGTGAAAAAGAACTGCGCCGGCTGTCACAGCGACCAGCGCAAGATGGGCAACTTCTCGCTGCAGTCGTTCGATCTGGCCACGGTTGGCGCCACGTCGCCGATCATCGCCGAGAAGATGATCGGCAAGCTGCGCACGGGCATGATGCCGCCGCCGGGCCGTCCGCGTCCGGCGGGCGATACGCTCGACGTGCTCACGGAAACGCTCGAACGGCAGATGGACGCCATCGCCGTGCGGAAGCCGGATGTGGGGCGTCGCTCGTTCCAGCGGTTGAACCGCGCCGAGTATGAGCGCGCGGTGAAGGACCTGCTCACGGTGAGCGTGAACGCCGAGTCGTGGCTGCCGCTCGACACCAAGAGCGCAAACTTCGACAACATCGCCGACGTGCAGATCCCGTCGGCGACGGTGCTCGAAGCGTATCTCGATGCAGCCAACGCCATCAGCCGTCTCGCGGTGGGCGACGCGAAGGCGAGCGTGTCCACCACCACGTTCAAGGTGTCGCGCCTGGCCAACCAGAACGGCCGTGACGGGGACACGCCGATCGGCACGCGTGGCGGCACCTCGGCCACGCACTACTTCCCGGCCGACGGCGCGTATGTGTTCGCGGTGTCGCTGCACTCCACGCCGATTGGCCAACTGGTGGGTGGCAACGCGCCGTTCGACGAGAAGATCGAAATTTCAGTGGATGGCGAGCGCGTCGCGTTGATGGATATCGATCGCGGCATGCACGAAAGCGAACCCAACGGACTCGATCTCAAGACCGTGCCCATCACGGTGAAGGCCGGCCCGCGCGTGGTCGCCGCGGCCTACGTGCGCACGTTCGAAGGGCCGGTTGAAGATCTGATGACGCCCATCGGCAACAGTCTCCCCGACACGCAGATCGGCATTCAGGACGCGATCACGATTCAGGGGCACATGAAGCTGTTCACGGTCACGGGCCCGTTTAACCCGACCGGTGTGTCCGACACGCCGAGCCGCCGTCGCATTTTCAGCTGCCGTCCGCTCAGTGCCGCGGAGCAGCGTCCGTGCGCCGAGCGTATCGTGAATCGGATCGGCTCGCAGGCGTATCGTCGTCCGCTCACGGTGAGCGACCGCAAGGCGATCATGAGCTTCTACGACGAGGAAGCGAAGAACGGCGGCTTTGAGAGCGGCGTGCGCGGCGCGGTCGAAGCGATCCTCGCCAGCCCGTACTTTGTGTTCCGGGCCGATGAAGTGGCGGTCACCGCCAAGCCCGGCACGAAGGTGGCGGTCAGCTCCACCGACCTCGCATCGCGCCTGTCGTTCTTCCTGTGGGGCACGCTGCCCGATTCCACGCTCACCAGCGTGGCGCAGCGCGGCTTGCTCACCGATACCACGGTGCTGATGGCGCAGACCAAGCGCATGCTGGCCGATCCGCGCGCCGAGGCGCTGTCCACGCGCTTCGCCGCGCAGTGGCTGCGTCTGCAGGATATCGAGAAGGTGCATCCGGATCCGCTGCTGTACCCCGCGTTCAATCTGCAGCTCGCGAAGAACATGCAGAAAGAAACGGAGCTGTTCGTGGCGAGCCTGGTGCGTGAGAACCGCAGCCTGCTCGACCTGTACACGGCCGAGTACACGTACGTGAACGAAGACCTGGCCCGGCACTACGGCATGGCCGATGTGGTGGGCAGCGATTTCCGCCGTGTCACCCACACCGACAAGAACCGCATCGGCATTCTTGGCCACGGCAGCGTGCTACTGCTTACGTCGCAGGGGAATCGCACCTCGCCGGTGCTGCGTGGCAAGTGGGTGATGGAGGTGCTCATGGGATCGCCGCCGCCGCCGCCGCCGCCCAATGTGCCCGATCTCGAAGTCACGGGCGCCAGCAAGGAAGGGCGCATGCTCACCACACGCCAGCGGATGGAAGAGCACCGCGACAACGCGTCGTGCCGCTCGTGCCACCAGTTCATCGATCCGATCGGGCTGGCGCTCGACAACTTCGACGTGATCGGTCAGTGGCGCATCAAGGAAAACAACATGCCGCTGGACACCCGCGGCGATTACTACGATGGCACGAAGATCACCGGCCCGCGTGAGCTCCAGCACGTGCTGCTCAAGCGCCCCGTGCCGCTGGTGCGCACGTTCGTGACCAATCTCATGGCCTACGCCGTTGGCCGGCGCGTGGAATACGCCGACGGGCCGGCGATCCGCAAGATCGAAGCGTCGGTGAAGGCCAAGAACTATCGCATTCAAGATGTCGTGCTCGGCGTGGTGAAGAGCGACGCGTTCCGGATGCGCATGGTGCCGGTCGCGCAGGCCGCCGTTCCCGCGCGCGGGGCATCAGTCGGCCAGAGTCACTGACACGTTCCTGATTCACTCCTACGGAGCAACCGCTATGCAGTTCCTGACGGGAAAGGCGATGCCTCGCCGACAGTTCGTGCAGTCGCTCAGCGCTACGATCGCGCTGCCGTATCTGAACGCCATGGTCCCCCGCGGCCAGAGCATCATGGGCTCGGCCAACGCGGCGCCGCGATTGATCGCGATCGAAATGGTGCACGGCGCCGCCGGCTCCAACGACATCGGGTCGAAGCTCAACTTCTGGTCGCCCGCTGCGACCGGTCGCGACTTCGATCTGTCGCCGTCGGCCCTGTCCTCGCTGGACAAGTACCGCGAGTACATGACGATCATCAGCAACACCGACGTGCGTGAGGCCGAGCCGGCCGCGCCGCCCGAGATCGGTGGTGACCATTTCCGTTCCAGCGCGACGTTCCTCACGCAGACGCATCCGAAGCAGACGGAAGGCTCGGATGTGAAAATCGCCACGTCGCTCGATCAGCTGTATGCGCAGCGGTTCGGCCAGGACACGCCGATCCCCTCCATGCAGCTGTGCATCGAGAATGTGGACCAGGCCGGTGGCTGCTCCTACGGCTACGCCTGCGTGTACACCGACTCCATCAGCTGGAAGTCGCCCACCGAGCCGCTGCCGGTCATCCGCGATCCGCGCGTGGCGTTCGAGAAGCTGTTCGGCGTGGGCGGTAACAGCGCCGAGCGGGCCGATCGCCGTCGCTCGCGTCGCAGCATTCTCGACTTCGTGTCGGGGCAGATGACGTCGCTGTCGCGCGGCCTCGATGCCGACGACCGTCACCGCATGGATCGCTACCTCACGGACATCCGCGAGGTGGAGCGCCGTATTCAGATGGTGGAAGCGCGCAACTCGAGCGGCGAGGAGCGCGAGCTCGCGGCCGCGCCGGCGGGCGTGCCCGATTCGTTCAAGGAACACGTCGAGCTGATGTTCGACATTCAGGCGCTCGCCTTCGCCGCCGATGTCACGCGCGTGTTCTCGTTCAAGATGAGCCGTGACGGCACCAGCCGTACGTATCCGGAGAGCGGCACCGATAAGGGTTTCCATCCGGCGTCGCACCATGGCGGCGGTGAGAAGGGCGTGCGCGACTTCCAGCTGCTGAACAAGTATCACGTGTCGATGCTGCCGTACCTGCTGGACAAGCTGAAGAGCATTCAGGAAGGCGAGAGCAACATGCTCGACAAGACGATGATCATTTACGGCTCGCCGATGGGCGATCCGAACGTGCACAACCATCGTCGGTGCCCGCTCATGCTGCTCGGCAAGGCCGAGAACCGGCTGGCCGGCAACCTGCACATCAAGGCGCCGGACGGCACGCCGATGGCGAATGCGATGCTCAGCATGATGCACACGCTTGGCATGAATGACCTGACCACGTTCGGCGACAGCACGGGTGCCCTCAACCTGAACGCTCATGCCTGAGTTTCGTGCGGTGCACGCATGGCCGCGGGCGGCCCGTCGGCTGACGACGCTTGGTGTCGCCGCCGCCGCGGCGCTCATGTTCTCCGCCGGTAATCCGGCGTCCGACTCGCCGTTGGCCGATGCCGTGATGCGCGGCGACAGCGCCGGCCTGCGCGTGTTGCTCACGCAGGGCGCCGACGTGAACGAGGCGCAGGGTGACGGGATGACCGCGCTGCACTGGGCGGCGTCGCGCGGGAATCTGGTGGCCACGCGGATGTTGGTGTCGGCGGGGGCGCGGCTCGATGCCGTGACCCGCAACGCCAACTACACACCGCTGCATCTGGCCGCGCAGAACGGACGCGCCGAGGCGGTGAAGGCGCTGCTGGCGGCCGGTGCGAACGTCAACGCGGTCACGTCGTCGGGCGGTGCATCGGCGCTGCACTTCGCGGCCGCCAGCGGCGACGCCGCCACCGTCGGGGCGCTGATTGATAAGGGGGCGTCGGTGAACGTGCGCGAAGGCGCGTTCTCGCAGACGCCGCTCATGTGGGCGGCGGCGGCGAATCGCGTGTCGGCGATCACGGCGCTGGTGGCGCGCGGCGCTGACATGGAGGCGGAAACGCGCACGCAAAGCATCCCCGAGCAGGAGAAGAAGGACCGCGCGTTTCTGGTCACGCGCTCGCGCCGGCTGGCGGCGATGAAGTCGGCGGAGGCGCTGATGGCGCCGGCGGCCGTGGCGGCGGCACCCGGTGCCGGCCGACCTGGCGCGGCTGCTGCCGGTGCCGCTGCCGGTGCCGCCTCCTCGGCCCCGGCCTCTGCCTCCGCGGCCACGCCGCGCACCGCTCCTCCGTCGGCGGCATCGGCGGCGCCTGCTCCCAATGCCGCAGCCGCCAAGGATGCCCCGCCCACCGGCAACTCCGACACCCGCATCACGCCGACTGCCGGCGACCGCCGGCAACGCGGCCCGTCGTACGGTGATCTGGTGGGCAACAAGGGCGGGAATACCGCGCTGCTGCTGGCCGTTCGTGACGGCCAGACGGCAGCAATGAACGCGCTGTTGATGGCGGGGGCGAAAATCAACCACGCCAGCGCCGGTGACAGCACCACGCCGCTGCTCATGGCCGCCATCAACGGCCGCTTCGATCTGGCCAAGACGCTGCTCGATCGCGGGGCCGATCCGAAGCTCGCCAGCACGGCGAACGCGACGCCGCTGTATGCCGTGATCAACGTGGTGTGGGCGCCGAAGGCGGCCTACCCGCAGCCGGTGGCGCAGTACCAGTCGAACGTGAGCTATCTCGAGCTGATGGAAGCGCTCATCAAGGCGGGCGCCGATGTCAACGTGCGGCTCACGAAGCACCTGTGGTACATGTCGTACAACTTCGACCAGCTCAGCGTCAGCACCGCCGGGGCCACGCCCTTCTGGCGCGCGGCGTACGGCACCGATCTCGACGCCATGAAGCTGCTGCTCAAGCATGGAGCGGATCCGAGCATCGCGACGATCAAGCCGGCCGGTCGCTTGCCGGGCTCGGAAGAGCTCGACGCGGATGTTGCGGCGGGGAAGGACCCGTCAGGGTTGCCACCCGTGCCGGACAACGGACCCGGTGTGCTCGCGATTCATGCGGCCAGCGGTGCCGGGTACGGCGAGGGCTTTGCGGCCAACGCGCATCGTCACGCGCCCGATAGCTGGGTGCCGACGGTCAAGTTTCTGGTGGAAGAGCTCAAGGCCGACGTGAACGCCCGTGACTTCAAGGGTTACACGCCGTTGCATCATGCGGCGGCCCGTGGCGACAACGAATTGATCAAATACCTCGTGAGCAAGGGCGCCGACGTCATGGCCGTGGCCCGCACCGGGCAGACCACGGTCGATATGGCGAACGGTGCGGTGCAGCGTATTCCGCCGTTCCTCGACACCATCGAACTGCTGGAGAAGATGGGCGCGAAGAACAACCACAAGTGCAAGAGCTGCTGATGGGCACGCGGCCGATCGGAATCAGATCGGCCGCGTAATGCGCAACGGGTAATGGCTTACGGCCGCGGCGCGACGCGCTGCAGGGCCAGCTTCACGGCGGCGTAGGCATCGATCACGCCGCCGGTGCGCGACAGCGTGGTGAAGTTCACCATCGCCCCATCACCTGGCCGCCGGACCTCGAGATTGGGCAGCGTGCGCACGGACTCCAGCAGGATGTCGCGCACTTGCAGCGCCGACAGCTCCGGGAAGTAGGTCATCAGCAACGCCGCCACGCCCGACACGACCGGTGCCGCCATGCTGGTGCCGCTCTCGCGCTTGAGACCACCGCCGGGCACCGTCGACAGGATGTCCACACCCGGCGCGAAGAGGTCCACCTGTTCGCGGCCGTAGTTGGAGAATTCGGCCGGCAACGCAGGCAGCGGCTTCCAGCTCGACGCGCCCACTTCGATCCAGTTCGCCGCGCGCGTACCGCCACTCAACACGGGCGTGGGATACGACGGCGTTTCGTCGTTGTCTTCACCTTCGTTGCCGGCCGCATGCACCAGCAGCACGCCCTTCGATGCCGCATAGCGCACCGCGGAATCCACCGACGCCTTGGCCGGCGAGTAGCCCTTACCGAAGCTCATGTTCACGATCTGCGCGCCATTGTCCACGGCGTAGCGGATGGCCCGCGCCACGTCCACGTCGCGCTCATCGCCATCGGGCACGGCACGTACGGCCATGATCTCCACATTCGGGGCGATCCCCTGCATGGTGGCACCGTCGCCTCGCAGCGCGCCGATGATGCCGGCCACGTGCGTGCCGTGCATCGCGTCGGGGCCGGTGACGTCGCGCGTACCGACCACCCGCTGTGCCGAGCGCGGATTGAAGAGGGTGTCGAGCCCGTAGCGGGCCTGCGAATCGTAGGCCTCCCGCGCACTCGCGATCTCGGCGGCGTTCAATCCATCGGCATCGAGTCGCATCCACATGCGCTTGGCCTCTTCCATATCGGCCGAGGTCGGCCGCAGCGCGGTGACCGACGCACGCGTGATCGGCGCGCCCCTTAAGGCGATGCCCAGTATGCGCTCCACGCTGTGCAGGATCTCGTCGATGTTCTCCACCTGCAGCAACGTCGACTTCACCTCCGTCGCCTTGTCGCGATACGCCGAGGCGAGCTCGCTGCACTCGGCAGACTTGGGCTTCTCGGTGAGCGATCCGGCGGGCTGATTGCGGCAGGCCGCATAGAGACGCGTGAGTTCGAACGTGTCGTAGCGCACCGGCGTGCCATCGACGGTGGCGAGGGCGTTCCAGCCGAACACGTCGTCGATCACGCCGTTGCCGTCGTCGTCCGTGCCGTTATTCGCGATCTCGCGAGGATTCTTCCACAGGGCGCGCGCGAGCCGGGTGTGCGCGGTATCGACGCCACCGTCGATCACGGCCACGACCACCCGCCGCTGCGGCTGGCGCGAGGTCAGCAGCTCACGGATCGCCCGCTCGGAGCCGACGCCCATCACCCGGTCGGTGTCGTAGTCGAGGCGTTGCCAATCCGCCCGCGCCGTGTCGGATGACACCGGGGCGGGCGGTGGTGGTGCAACCTGGATCGGCGCCTGCATGACCGGCTGCATCGCCGGCTCGGGCGCCGTGGAGACACCGCTCGATCCGCGCGCACAGGCGCCGAGCATGACGACGCTCGAAAGCATCAACGCGAAGGGTCGCGCGGGAAACATGGTCAGTGATCTACTCTGCATCGGTCGAGTTGGTCGTGTCGGTGGTCAAGCCGGTGGTCGGCGGGGCATGCATCGGGCGCTCGCGCCGCGGGCTCCCGTGGACGATAGCCGATGCCGCGGAAGCCCGCGAATGTCGCGTACGCGTCCACATGTGTACCCCGGCGACCGGGAATGCTCCGCGGTCAGCTGATCGTGCCCACCCCGTCGCACCACAACAGACCAAGCGGCACCTGCGTGCGGGGGCGCCACGCCGGCGTGTCATACGCGCTCATCATCGGCGCATCGGGCGGTGCCACGTCGAACCTGTACGCGGTGAGCTGTTGCAGCTCGATCGGGTGACTCCGGCCGCGTCCCTGAAACGGTTTCTGCCAATTGATGGCGCAGACGCGATCCACCAGCGACAACCCCGGCGTGATCTCACGGAAGGTGGTCGCCACGGCCACCGTCCGAATACCCTGCAGCCGGCGAGGCAGACGATCGGGCCGGCTCAGTTCGAGCTCCATGCGGCGCAACTGCGCCGTGGCGCTGTCGAGAAAGAAGGTGCCATGCACATCGGGGGCGCGCAGCTTGTCGGCGGCGCGCACTTCGAGACGTACCCACGTTTCGGCGCCTTCGGTCACGACACCGCCGAAGTGATAGCAGTGGTTGGCAATAATCGAGGGGGCCGCGATATCGGAGAGCACCGGAATCGCCATGGTGGTTTCGGTGCGACCGCCTGGGGCGCGCTGGTCCCGCACCACGCGACCGGGACGATAGCCACCCAACGACTTGCTCTCGGCCACCAGCGTATCGACCGTCTGGACAAACACCGCGCTGTCGGCGAGCGCGGCGAGGATGCGCTGCGTGGCGTAGCGAAACGGATACTGCGAGGTGAGCAGGCGGAACTGGTCGGCGTTCTCCCGCAGCAACTCCACAACATCGTAGACGGCGGGATCGCGCGTGCGATCCGGCAGGCCGGGCTTGGTGCACACTTCGCGTGGCCGCACCACCATGCCGGTGAGCTGCACCGGAATCTGCGCCAGCGCGATGGCCGCCGTGGTCACGATGCCGGCTTCGATCACGACGCGGCCCCGGTACGGGGCGAAGCCGATGCGACGCACCGCGATGTCGTAGCCGCCGGTGGGCAAGGCGATGATCGTGGTTCGACCAGCGGCGTCGGTGAACCGCTCGACAGCGCGTTCGGGGAGGGCGACGACGGCATATGGCAGCGCGACCCCGGTTTGCTGCGCCGTCACGGTCACCGACAGGGTGCCGGTGCCCTGTGCCGCGAGGCACACGGGGGCGTGCAGCGCGGCACCGAGTATCACGGCGATGCCAACCATCACACGAGCGTGGCGCTGCAACGGGAGACGGGGCATCGGGGCGGCATCGGGAATCACTACGGAGTTTTCAGTAGCTGCTGAAGTGTGGGAGTCGGCATCGGCACTGTCAACGGTCACGGGCCGACGTCCCGATTACCGCGTGCGCGCATTCAGCGGCGTGCGGCGCGACCCGTGCCGGTCGTACACCCGCTTCGCACTCCCGGATTGCTGTGCCATCAGCTTGATGGCGTGCATGCGGTCCCGCGCGAAGGCGTAGGCGGTTTCGTGGTGCACGATCGGCAGCGGGTAGTCGCGGCCGATGAGGCATCCGGTCATGTGCTGCACCATGAGCGGCGTGTGCTCAGGGCGAATCAGGTCGGCGTCGGAGAGTG
>JARIEV010000069.1 GCA_031127225.1 Gemmatimonadota bacterium
GGTGAACTGATCGAGCCCGATGACGGCATTCTGGCCATCGGATCGGGGGGCGCCTATGCCCAGGCCGCGGCCCGCGCGCTGGTGCGTGAAACGGCACTCGCCCCCGCCGAGATCGTGCGGAAGGCGCTGACCATCGCCGGTGAGATCTGCATCTACACGAACACCAACATCACGGTGCTCGAGCCGGAGATGGCCGGGTAGCGGCTCACGGCCGCCGCTACCTCATCGCGCGCCGATCCGGTTCACCCAGCTCGCCTTCAGGAAGAAGCTGTCGTTCACGCGGCGCAGCCGATCGAACCCCAGGGCCCCGGGCTCAGTCATGCTGTTCCCGTACCCCGCGAAGAGCACGGTGCCCGGGCTGGGGCGGAACGAGAACAGCCAGTCGGCGCGCAACAGATTCGAGCGGGTTGCCACCGTGGGCGTGAGGGACCCGTCGGCCCGGCGCGTGTAGAGCAGGGAGCCGGTGCGCCAATCGCGCAGCGTCTCGCGTCGGTTCGCCTCGTACTGCGTGATCAGGCGCACAAAGACCCACCGCGTCACCTGATACTCGGCCTTGAGGCGCGGGATCTGCGTGGAGAACGTCGAGACATCGTCCACCCGCCGCACGAACTCGTTGCTCGCGTACGTGGCGTTCACGCGCAGGCGCGTGTCCGGGCGCCAGTCCACACTGCCGGTGTACGCCGTGCGGGACACGCGCGACGTCTCGTTGAAGTCCACGTCGCGCGCACGCAGCACGCTGGCTGATGCGGCAAAACGGCGGAACTGCGGCGTGGACAGACTCGCCTGCTGCGAGAACGCCGTGATGCGCGGTGCCGGCGTGAACGGCACGGCACGGTTGTTCTCGAGCACGCGCAGCGACCCGTACACCGTGGGGTCAAACGCGTACGTCGCGAACGCCGGCGTGAAGCCCAGCGACCAGCCACGCCGGAGGGTCACCGTATTCCCCAGACTCGCCCGGCTCTCCAGCAGACTGCGGCCCTTGAAGAACTCGCCGTACTGCCACAAGCCGCTCACCTGCGAGAACGTCTGCAGCTTCTCGAACAGCTTGCCCTGCTGGCCGAAAATCGAGACCCGGTTGGCGGTGTTGACCGTCACGAACCCGGTGCGCGCCACGAAGCCGTTGTCGGTGCGAAACTCCGGTGTGACACCAAGCACGTTGTAGTGAAAGCCCCAGCCGCGTCCGGTGCGATCGACCACCGCTTCCCACAGGCCGCCGCGCTTCTGCGTGCCGGCCGTGCGCGTGAGACTGCCCACCGCCTGTAGCTGCGCGTAATACTTCCCGCCGAAGACATGCCGCACGTCGGCGCCGAACACGCGGTTGGCGCGCCCCTCGCTCACGCGTTCGCTGTACAACACCCCGCTCTGCGACTGTTGCCGGAAGTCGCGCGTGATCCGCACGATATCGACCAGCGGCTTGGTGGCGCCCGCCCCGCCCGCCGTCGGTGCCGCGTCAAGGGCCGATAGAATCGCGATGTTCGACCGCCCGAGGCGGCCGGTGAGTTTGAGCGCGGCATCCGGCTGCACGATACGGCGCGTGTACACCAGCGTGTTCGGCACGTTGAACTGATCGGCGCCCTCCACGAAAAACGGACGGCGCTCCGGATAGAACAGCGCGAAGCGCGGATCGGCGGCCACCTGCAAGGCGTCGGCCTCCACCTGGGAGAAATCGGGGCGGATGCTGCCGTTCAGCACGAAGTTGCTCCCCAGTCCCACGCGCACGTTGCCTCCCACACGCGGTCGGCTGGTGTAGCGCCAGTCGTTCAGCCGCAACGGATCGGTCGAGGGCGCGCCGCTGATCGTGCTGGTGAGTTCGGGATTGAGCAGCGCATCCACGCCGCGCTGCAGCCCGGTCATCCCGGCCAGCCACCCTTCCTGCGCGATGAATGAGGCCGCGCCACGCTGGACCGGTGTCCACGTCTCCTCGTATCCGCTGTGTTGCACCTTCCGGCTGAACTGGATCCCCCAGCGTTGCACCGGGCGACTCGGAAAGCGCAGGCTGGTGAACGGGATCCGGATTTCCACGTCGTAGCCCCAGTCCTCCACATGCCCGCGCGAGGTCCAGAGGAAGTCGGCACTCAGGTCATTCTGCCCCGGCATCACGTTCGACCCGGGAATGAACCCACCGCCCTCGGCTTTGGTCCCGTCGCCCTGAATGCCGAGCGGGTTGACGATGAACACGAAGGCGCGACGCCGCTCTTCGAACGGATCGAGGTGGATCTCGACGTTGTCGTCGGTGCCCACGCGGTCGCGGTCCGCCAGCGTGGCGCGCACGATGCCGTGCGGCTCGAAGGCCCGCACGCCGAGGTACAGCGCGGTGGCCGAATACCACACCCGCACCTCGGTCGAATCCGGGGCGGGGCGGCCGTCCGTGGGCGAGTACAGCGAGAAGCCCGTCAACACCGGTGCCGACCGCCACACGGGTTCGTCGAGGCGGCCGTCGATGTCGACCGACGCCGCGCTCGCTCGCCCCATCTGGACCTCGGTCCGGCCGTTGATGGCATGGTAGATCACCGGCGTGGAATCCACGGACGCCTGGATCGCGGGCGGGGCGGGAACGGCGGCCGCCGCGATCTGCAGTGCACCGGCAAAACTGAGCAGGAAAGACATCCCCGAAAGCTAAGAGGGCCGTTAGCCTTCGACATGCCCTCTCCACGCACCGAACAGGCTATTGCCCGGCTCGCCGATCTCACCCCACGACAGATCGTCGCCGAGCTCGATCGCTACATCGTCGGCCAGGCGGACGCCAAGAAGTCGGTGGCCATTGCGCTGCGCAACCGGTGGCGTCGGCAGCGCACACCGGCGGCGATCCGCGCCGAGATCTCGCCGAACAACATCATCCTGATCGGTCCTACCGGCGTGGGCAAAACCGAGATTGCGCGGCGACTGGCCCGCTTGTCGGGGGCGCCGTTCGCGAAGGTGGAGGCCTCGAAGTTCACCGAGGTCGGCTACGTGGGGCGCGATGTCGAGTCGATGGTGCGCGATCTCGTTGAAAGCGCGATCGACATGGTGCGCACGGAACGCGAGTCCGAAGTCGAAGATCTCGCCAACGAGAAGGTCGACGAACGCTTGCTCGATCTGCTGCTCCCCGTCCCGCCCGTGGCGCCCGGTGACACACCGGAGTCGAAGGCGGAACACGATCAGGCGCTGGAACGCCACAAGCGCACGCGCGACAAGCTGCGGCAGCTGCTGCTGGACGGGCAGCTCGACGGGCGTGAGGTGGAAGTCGAGGTGTCGCAGACCGGTCCGGGGATGCCGGGGATGATGTCGCCCGGTGGCAACGAGGGGATGGAGAGTGTCGCCGAGTGGTTCCGCGACATGCTGCCGAAGAAAAAGAAGAAGCGCACCGTGAAGGTCAGCGAGGCGCGCCGCATCCTGCTCGACGAAGAGCTCGACAAGTTGATCGATCTGGACGATGTCACCGACGATGCGCTTGAACGCACCGAAGCAATGGGGATCATCTTCCTCGACGAGATCGACAAGATCGCCGGCGAGCGCGGGCAGGGCGGCGGTCCCGACGTGTCGCGCGAAGGGGTGCAGCGCGACCTCCTGCCGATCGTGGAGGGCTCCAACGTGCAGACCAAGTACGGCATGGTGAAGACCGACCACATCCTGTTCATCGCCGCCGGTGCGTTTCACGTGTCCAAGCCCAGCGATCTCATCCCAGAGTTGCAGGGCCGGTTCCCGATCCGCGTGGAGCTCCAGCCGCTCACGGAGCAGGACTTCGTGCGCATCATGACGGAGCCGGAGAACGCGCTCACGCGCCAGTACGCGGCGCTGGTGGAGGCCGAAGGCGCGTCACTCGACTTTCAGCCCGACGGCATCGCGGCGCTGGCCCGCGTGGCGACGCGGGTGAATGAGCGCATGGAAAACATCGGGGCGCGCCGGCTGCACACGGTCATGACCACGCTGCTCGAGGACGTGCTCTTCGAATTGCCCGACCGCGGCAAGGACGTGGTGGTCGTCGACGCCGCCATGGTGCACGACCGGCTCAAGGCGGTCAGCGAAGACGAGGATCTGCGCAAGTACATCCTGTAAGGCGGCCGCCCCACGCTTGACAGCCGTTCTTGCGGGCGGCACTTTGTTGTGTCGGCGAACAAAGATGGTCCCTCCCCGCCGCCCGACCCGCTCATCCGTCCACCGACTGGTGGAGGAGGCCCGATCATGCACCCCACGCCGAAGCTGCCCGCCCGCTCCGTCCGGAGCCGCTGCTGGTCCGCGTTTGCGGCGACGCTCGCCAGCCTGACGCTCCTCAGCGCGGCGCGGCCGCAGGTCGCGCGGGCCCAGTCCCCGCGCATCGCGGTTCGCTCCGATGCCGGCGGCGCACGGCTCCAGGTGGACGGCGCTGATCTGCTGGTGCGCGGCGTGAACTGGGACTACTTCCCGATCGGCACCAACTATGCCTACAGCCTGTGGGCGCAGCCGGACGAGATGATCAAGGCGGCCCTCGACCGCGAGATGGGGCTGCTCAAGGTCATGGGCGTCAACGTCATCCGGCAGTACAACGGGATTCCTCCCCGCTGGGTGCGGTACATCTACGAGCGCCACGGCATCTTCACCGTGCTCAATCACGCGCTCGGACGCTACGGCACCACCATTGGCGGGGTCTATCAGGCCCAGACCGACTACTCCGACCCCAAGGTCCGGCAGGCGCTCACCCGCGAGGTCCTCGCGCTCGTCGCCGAGTTCCGCGGCACGCCCGGCGTGCTCATGTGGCTGCTGGGCAACGAAAACAACTACGGATTGCAGTGGAAGTCGGCCGCCACCGAAAATCTGCCCGCCGGTGAACGGGACGCGGCCAAGGCCACGTACCTCTACTCGCTCGTCGGCGAGGTCGCGCGGGCCATCAAGGCCACCGATACCACGCGCCCGGTCGCCTTCGCGAACGGCGACCTGCAGTACCTCGATATCATCGCGAAGGAAGCCAAGGGGCTCGACGTCTTCGGCACCAACGTGTATCGCGGCATCTCGGCCGGTGACCTCTTCGACCGGGTGAAGACCACGCTGGGGCTTCCCGTGATGCTCACCGAGTTCGGGGCCGACGCCTGGAACGCGCGCGACATGCGCGAGGATCAGGCCTCACAGGCCCGCTACGTGCTTGGACAGTGGCAGGAGATCTATGAACAGACCGCCGGCCACGGTCGCGCCGGCAACGCCATCGGCGGTTTCACCTTCCAGTGGACCGACGGTTGGTGGAAGTTCGGGCAGGAACTGCGTCTCAACGAGCACGACACCAACGCCTCGTGGTCCAATGCCGGCTACGACGACTACACGAAGGGCGACAACAACATGAACGAGGAGTGGTGGGGCATCGTGGCCAAGGGACCGGCGGATGCCAACGGCCACTACCCGCTGTACCCGCGGGCCGCGTTCTACGCGTTGCAGCAGGCCTACCGCCTCGATCCATACGCCACCACCGGGAATGCCGCCATCGCGGCCCACTTCGCGGCCATCAGCCCCGCCGACGTGGAATTGCGCGCCCGCGCCGACCGTGCGGCACTCACCGGTGAGGGCGCCAGTCGCGTCACCGTGAGCGGCATGCGCCTCGAACTCCAGACGTTCAATACCGGCGGCACCAAAATCAGCACGCCGCCCATCAGCGACCCGAGCCCCACTGCGCGCCCATCATTTCTAGGCTTCGATCGTCTCGAGTCGTTCTACGCCGATGTCACCGCCCGTCCGAACGAGGCGTTCTCGGCCACTGTCTCGTTCAACGTGCTGGGCAACGTGCCCAACAATCCGATCGACGAAATCTTCTACGAGAACCGCGGACGGGGGAGGACAGTGCTCACCGATGGCGCACCGCTGCGCCTCACCGGCATCGATCGCCTCGCGGTGTATCGCGCCAACGTGTCGTGGGATGATCGTAATTTCCGTCTCGACGCCTTCTACCGCACCGGTCACTACCACTGGGGCTACGAAGGCGATTTCTTCGGCATCTACCGCGAAGCCAACTACGGCCGCAACATCGACCTGTACAACGGCAATGCCCCCGCCGGTGTCGAGTTCACGGGCAAGCGGAAGCTCGCCGGTCTGAAGCTGGCCTTCGGCCCCGAGCTGTGGTGGGGCGCCAACCCCACCGCGATCGCCAAGTACAGCCGGAAGTTTGGCGAAACACACATCACGGGGCTGTATCAGGAAGACGTCGCCAAGCTGTCGGCGTCGGCCACCAACAGTTCGTTCGCCATCCCGATTCCACAGACACGTCGCGCCACGCTGCACGTCGCGGACACCATCGCCGGCGTGGGCATGGAAGCGGGCGGCATCTGGGCCGGTGCCACGCGCGTCGGTGTGCCGTTCCAGATCGTCGAGTACGCCGCCGGCACCACGCGCGTGCTGCAGGACAAAATTCGCGACAGTGACGCGTTTGGCGGTAAGGCGCGCGTGACCTACTCGAAGGGGCGCTATAACTGGTATGCGCAGGGTGCCATCATGGGGCTCGTGGCCGATGGCGGCCCCACGTCGGTGCAGACGTTCACCGGGTGGAGTCTCAAGGACTCGGGGCTCAACAATCAGTGGAACACGATCACGGGCCTCGCCGCGCGGTTCGGGTCGTTCGAAATTGCGCCCAACGTGCTGTACCAGAAGCCCATCGTCGGACCGGTGCCGTTCGAGACGCCGGCCCCCGGCCGGCCGCGCAACGTAATTGATGATCCGTTCGCTGTGCGCGCCAATCGCGAAACGTATGGCGCCGAGCTGCTGCTGACGTTCGATCCCACGCCGGCCACGTGGATGTACCAGTGGGACAACGATATGCGGGAAGATGCCCGCTTCGCCGCCAACATCGGCTACGTGTACCGTCGCCTGCCCACCACGCAGGACGCCGCGATCGGCATTCTCGCCGACGGTCGCACCACGTTCGCGTTCCCCGGTGCCACGCCGGCGCGCAGCCTCTACGAGGTGCGGTCGCGGATCGTGTCGCGTGTGGCCCGTAACCTGCGCCTCATCGCGAATCTGTACACCGGCACGGCCGAGCCAAACGGCAACGATCCGCGCCTGCTGCATCGCTCGGGCATCGATGTGCGCATGGTCCGCCAGCACGTGAAGGTCACGGCCGCCGCCAAGCTCAATGACTGGGGCCCGTTCGACTATCATCGCGATTTCAATCTCACGTTCCCGAAGCAGCTGCTCACGGATGTGTCGTACTCCATCGGTACGCCACAGTGGTGGGACCTGCCGGAAACCAAGTTCGGCGTGCGCGGTGCGTGGCGTACGCTCAACAAGTACTCCCCTCGCTTCTGCCCCGAGCGTGTGCCTGACCTCGTGACCGGCGTACCCACCTGCGACCCCACCGCGCCGTCCGCGCACGGGTCGGAGTGGGAAGTGCGGGCGTACCTCACCGTCGCCTGGTAGCGCACGCGCGTGTCGACTTTGGAACACCGCACACCGCCCATCGAGGAGCGCATCGCGGAGCGCATCGCGGAGCGCATCGAAGCGCTGCTCGCTCGGCTGTCCCTCGACGAAAAAATCGGCCAGTTACAGCAGGTGGCCGGCGCCGGGGGGCAGGTGTCGGACGATCTCGCCCGCGCGGTACGTGAGGGACGCGTCGGCTCGGTCATCAACGAGGTGCATGTGCCCACGGTGAACGCGCTGCAGTGGATCGCCGTGCACGAGTCGCGTCACTGCATCCCGTTGCTGATCGGCCGCGATGTGATTCACGGCTTTGCCACGGTGTTCCCCATCCCGCTGGGGCAGGCCGCCAGCTGGAACCCCGACGTGGTGGAGCGCGGCGCGCGCATTGCCGCGCGCGAAGCGGCGGCGTGTGGTGTGAACTGGACCTTTGCCCCGATGATCGACATCGGTCGCGATCCGCGCTGGGGACGCGTCGCCGAGGGATACGGCGAGGATCCCTATCTCACGGCCACGCTCGCCGCCGCCGCGGTGCGCGGCTTCCAGACGCACGACCTCACCGCCCCCGACGCCATCGCGGCGTGCGCCAAGCACTTCGTGGGCTACGGCGCCAGTGAAAGCGGTCGCGACTACAACAGCACCAACATCGCCCCGCGCGAACTGCGCGACGTGCACCTGCCGCCGTTCGCGGCGGCGGTGCAGGCGGGTGTCGCCTCCGTGATGACGTCGTTCAGTGACCTCGACGGCATTCCTGCCAGTGCCAACCGCGACTTGCTCACCGGGGTGCTGCGTGACACGTGGGGCTTTGACGGCCTCGTCGTGAGTGACTGGGATTCCATCCGCCAGCTCGCTGTGCACGGGCTCACCGCCGACGAATACGGTTCCGCACGGGAAGCCGCGCTGGCCGGTGTCGACATGGAGATGGCCAGCACGACCTACGCCGCCCACCTCGCGGATCTGGTGCGCGACGGGCACGTCCCGCTGGCGCAGGTGGATGCGATGGTGGCGAATGTGCTGCGTCTGAAGTTCCGCCTCGGATTGTTTGAACGGCCGTTCACCGAACCCGCGTCCTTCCCCGCCGCCGGGAACGACGAACACCTCGACGCCGCGTACGCCAGCGCCTGCGAATCGATCGTACTGCTCACCAACACGCAGCGCGGGAACGACTATGTGCTGCCGTTGGCCGCCGGGGCGCTGCAGCGCGTGGCGGTGATCGGGCCGCTGGCCGATGATCCGTACGAGCCGCTCGGCACCTGGATCTTCGATGGCGACGCGGCGCATAGTCGGACGGTGCTGCAGGCCCTCCGCCACACGCTCCCCGACACCGTGCAGATCGAGGTCGCGCCGGGAGTGCCCAACACACGCAGCCACGACGAAAGCGGCTTCGCCGACGCGGTTCGTGCGGCCAAGCGTGCCGAGGTGGCGATCCTCGTGCTCGGCGAGGAATCGATCCTCTCCGGGGAAGCACACTGCCGGGCCGACGTGTCACTCCCGGGTGCGCAGGAGCGCCTGATCGACGCGGTGGTGGCGACGGGCACGCCCGTCGTGCTGGTCATCATGGCCGGACGGGCGCTGGCGCTCGAGCGCATCGCACACCGCGTTGCGGCGTTGCTGTACGCATGGCATCCGGGATCGATGGGCGGACCGGCCATCGTCGACCTGCTGTTCGGCGTCGTGGGGCCGTCGGCGCGCCTGCCGGTCACGCTGCCGCGCGTGACGGGCCAGATCCCGATCTACTACGCGCACAAGCACACCGGGAAACCGGCCACCCCGGAAACGGTGGTGTCCATCCACGACATCCACCCGCGGGCGCCCCAGCTGTCCATCGGTAACACGTCGTTTCATCTCGACGTCGATCCCGCACCGCTCTTTCCGTTCGGCTACGGCCTTACGTACACGTGGGTGGAGTACGACGCGCCGTCGGTGCAGCACGCCGAGGTCGCGCTCACCGGCACCGTCGAGCTGTCGGCCACGATCACCAACCGTGGGGCGCGTGCGGCTGATGAGGTGGTGCAGCTGTACGTGCGCGACCTGGTCGGCAGCGTCACGCGACCCGTGCGGGAACTCAAGGGGTTCCAGCGCGTGCACCTCGCGCCGGGCGAACGACGCACGGTGCACTTCTCGCTGCCCGTGGCCGCGTTGGCGTTCCACGGCCGCGACCTCACGCTCGCGGTCGAACCGGGGCGCTTCCACGCGTGGGTGGCGCCTCATGCGGCCGCCGGCACTTTCGTCGAATTCTCCGTGCTCGCGTAGGGCGACACGGTGCTCCTCGCACACGACCTGATCCACTCCAGCAGCACCATCCCCATGACCACGATGACGCGACACGAGACGCTGGCTGAGCGCGCGGATGCGCTGCTCGCGCGCATGACCCTCGCCCAGAAGCTCGGCCAGATGATGATGCCGGAGCGCATGGCCGCCACGGCCGATGATGTGCGCGACTATCACATCGGGTCAGTGCTGAGCGGTGGTGGTTCGGCGCCCGGCACGAATGCCGTGTCCGACTGGGTGGCCATGAACGATGCCTACTGGGCCGCGTCGATGGACGAGGCGCCCGGGCGACTCCCGATCCCGCTGCTCTACGCGGTGGATGCCATCCATGGCCATGCGAACGTGCGCGGAGCGACGGTCTTTCCGCACAACATCGGCCTCGGCTGCACCCGCGATCCGGAGCTCGTCGCGCGCGCCGCCGGCGTCATGGCGCGGGAAGTGCTCGCCACCGGCGTGGACTGGACCTTCGCGCCCACGCTGGCCGTAGCGCAAAACATCCATTGGGGTCGCACGTACGAAAGCTTTTCGGAGCAGCCGGAACTCGTGGCGTCGTTCGCGGCAGGCTACGTGCGCGCCGTGCAGGGTGACCTCGGGGCCGACGGCGTGATCGCCTGCGCCAAGCACTGGGTGGGCGACGGCGGCACCACCGCCGGGAACGATCAGGGCGACACCGCGATCACTGAGTCCGAGCTCGAGCGCACTCACATGACGCCGTATTACCCCGCGCTCGATGCAGGGCTGCTCACGGTCATGGCGTCGTTCAACAGCTGGAACGGCGACAAGTGCCACGGGCATCGCTATCTGCTCACCGACGTGCTCAAGGGGCGGCTGGGCTTCGATGGCCTCGTGGTCTCGGACTGGGATGGGGTGGACTATCTCCACGAAGACTACGGCACGGCGATCGGCATGGCGGCCAACGCTGGCATCGATGTGTTTATGGTGTCCGTCGAGTGGAAGCAGTGTCTCGCGCTGCTCACGCAGCAGGTGGAGCAGGGACTGATCCCGAAGTCGCGCATCGACGACGCCGTACGTCGCATTCTCGGCGTGAAGTTGCGCTTCGGTTTGTTCGAGAAGCCGCGCCCCGCGGCGCGTGTCTGGTCCAATGATCCCGCCTTCGGCGGTGCGGCGCACCGCGAGGTGGCGCGCGAAGCCGTGCGCAAATCGCTCGTGTTGCTCAAGAACGACCAGGCGCTGCTGCCGCTGTCACGCGCGGCGCGCATCCTCGTTGCCGGCAAGTCGGCTCACAACCGCGGGCATCAGTGCGGCGGCTTCACCGTGGCGTGGCAGGGCGAAACCACCAATGAGGCCGTCGCGGGCGGCACGTCGGTGTGGGAAGGGATTCGTGCGCTCGCACCCATGGCCACGCTCGACGAAAGCGGTGCGTCGGCGGACGCCGCCAGCCATGACGTGGCCATCGTGGTGATCGGCGAGACGCCCTATGCCGAGGGGATGGGCGACCTGCGGGCCGGTGGCCGTGTGCAGCCCGGCTCACAGGTGGTCGTCAAGCCGCACACGCTGCCGCCATACGGCAAGACCACGGAACTCGCGCAGCTGCACCCGGACGATCTGGCCACCATCACGGCCATCGCCGCCAAGGGAATTCCCGTGGTCACCGTGTTCATCGGTGGCCGTCCGCTGGTGGTGAATGCGGAGCTCGACGCGTCGCAGGCCTTTGTGGCGGCGTGGCTGCCGGGCTCCGAAGGGCAGGGCGTCGCGGATGTACTGCTGGGCGACTTCCCGTTCCATGGCACGCTCTCGTTCGCGTGGCCGGCGTCGTCGGCGCCGTCGTACAAGGACGAGGCGCCGCGCTTCCCGTTCGGCTACGGGATCGTAACTGGCTGAGTGGACTGCCCACGACGGCGCTCGAGTTGCAGGCGCACGTCGTGGGCTTTGTCTTCCGTGATCGGGTATCCGGCGATCGTCCAGATCGCGAGCCCCGACGCTACGAACGGCACCAGGATGTCGGCGAGACGCAGCAGCACCAGCGTCTGTGGCGTCTGTGCGCTGCCCAGCGCGACATCGAAGCCGGTGGCGTTGAGCAGGTAGCCACCGCCCGCCAGCGCGGCTGCCATGCCAACCTTGACCACCCACCAGAAGATCGAGCCGAACATCCCCTCGCGTCGCTGCTGCGTTTCCAGCTCGTCGC
This sequence comes from Gemmatimonadota bacterium, assembly GCA_031127225.1. Lineage (GTDB taxonomy): Bacteria > Gemmatimonadota > Gemmatimonadetes > Gemmatimonadales > Gemmatimonadaceae > Gemmatimonas. Next base: position 11,765 of record JARIEV010000069.1, read on the forward strand.
AGTCCACGACGTCGGCCATCATGGAGCCCATCAGCGTGAAGAGGCCGCCCAATCCGAACGCCATCAGCGGCGCCGGCAGCAGGACGAGCCACGGGCGCGTGGGGTCGTAGCAAAACCACTTCATGGCGTAGCCCACCATCGACAGACTGGTAGACACGTAGAACGCCCGCTTCTTCCCCACGCGCGTTGCCAGCCACGTGATGAAGAAGATGATCAGAAACGTCGAGACCGCTCCCACGGTGCCCGCGTAGCCGGCGTACTCTGCCCCGCGCTGCTGATCACCGCCGAACACGTAGTAGATGATCACGTACGACGAAAACGACGAGATCATGATGAAGCCGTTGAACACCAGGAACGTTGCGATGCACAGGCGCAGATAGGGCCGTGAGCGCAGCGTGGTGGCGAAGCCCTTGAAGAAGGCGGTGGTGTTGCGGCTCACCGAGGCCCACGCGGTTTCTGTCGGGCCGTCGGCGACGCTGGCCGGGACGGCCGTACTGGCGGAGAACCGCTCCCGCAGGAAAATCGCCGGCAGGATTCCCACCACGGCGGCCACGATCCCGATCGCAATCGCCAGCCAGCGGGCGCCGATCGTGGGCGTGGCAAACCACGGCTTGTGCGTCATGATCCACAGGAACCAGGGCGACACCACGTACGCGAGCTGACCGATGAAGTTCTGCACGCCCATCAGGCGCGTGCGCTCGTGGTAGTCGGGCGTGAGCTCGTAGCCGAGCGCCACCCAAGGCGTCGCGAAGATGGTGTACCCCACGTAGAAAATCGTGGAGCCGATCGTGAAGTACCAGAAATAGAACATGTCGCTGCGGCCCGTCGGCATCATCCACAGCAGCGCGAAGAACAGGCCGGAGAGAATGGCGCCGATGAAGATGTACGGTCGACGTCGCCCCCACCGTGAGCGCGTCTGATCCGAAATGAAGCCCATGAGGGGATCGGTCAGCGCATCGGTTACGCGTGGAATGGCACTGGCGAGCCCCACCAGCGCCGGGTCCATGCCAAACCCGAGGTTGAGGATGATCAGCATGCCGCCGATCGCCGCCGCCAGCAGATTGTTCACGAACGCGCCCATGCCGTAGGCCAGCTTCCCCGAGAACGGGATGCGGTCGGCCGCGGGAGTGGCGTGCGCCACCGATGTGCCGTTGCTGCTCACTTGATCGCCTCGTACACGCGGATCCAGTCGATCACCATCTGCTGCGGAAAGGTCGTGATGGCGTCAGGCGCGCCCACGAAGTTTCCACCCACGGCAACGTTCAGGATGATGAAGAAGGGTTTGTCAAACACCCACGGTCCGTTCACATCGGTCCGGCGGGTGGTGAAGTACACGGTGCCGTCGATTGAGTGCTCGATCTGCTCCGGCGTCCATTCCACGGCGTACACGTGGAAGTCATTGTCGAGGCGTGCCAGCGTGAGTGTCTTCGATTTCGTGCGCGCGGCGCCCCCCGAATAGCCGGGACCATGAAGGCTCCCGATCACCGTGCTGGGTTCCTGTCCGCGGTATTCCATGATGTCGATCTCGCCCGTCTGCGGCCAGCCGACCGACGGAAAGTCCGTCCCGAGCATCCAGAAGGCCGGCCATAGCCCGCGGCCACGCGGCAGCTTCATGCGCCCTTCCACGCGGCCGTATTTGAATGAGCGCAGGCCGAGCGTCTTGAGGCGCGCCGACGTGTACTGGCGGCCGCGATACGTCTCACGGCGCGCGGTGATCACGAGGTGCCCGTTGCCGTCCAACGATGCATTCGTCGCGCGATCGGTGTCGTATTCCAGCTGCGCGTTCCCCCAGTCCTCGCCCACGTCAAAGGTCCAGTTGGTCGGGTTGGCGACCTGGCCGGAGGGACCCGGGAAGTCGTCTTCCCACACGATGGTGCGGGCCGGTGCCTCCGTGGCGGACGAACAGCCGACGACAGACAGCGCGAAACCAATGGCGTATAGACGACGCATGAGGGGCGGGGTTGAGGCTACGAAGCCCGGAGGGTGATGAGCGATTTCGGATCCTGCAGCAGCGCATCCAACACCAGTGTGGCGGCGCCGATCGCGATACCGCGGTCGCCCAGCGCACTGGTCTGGATGTCCGACGACGCGACGGCGCTGGTGAACGTGCGCCGTATGACGGACTCACGGATCGGGACGAGCACCTGCTCCCGCAGACCAGGCAAGCTGCCGCCCAGAATCACGGCAGCGGGGTTCAACAGGTTGAGCATACCGGCTACCACGGTGCCGATGTGCTCGGCCGCCTCAGTGACCACGCGCAGTGCGAGTGGGTCATCGGCTCGGGCCGCCATCTCGAGGCCACTGTACGTGATCGGTGCCCCCGCAAGGCTGCTGCCGGGATACTCCGGTAACAGCGTGCGCGCGCGTTCCACCAACTCCTGCGACCCGACATACGTGGTCAGGCAACCGCGATTGCCGCAAATGCACGGGTTGCCGTGCACGTCGATTGTGATGTGCCCGATTTCTCCCGCCACGCCGCCGGCGCCGCGGTAGATGCGCCCGCCGATGAAATGGCCGGCTCCGATGCCGGTGGCGATCTTGATGAACGTGAAATCGGACAGGCCACGCGCGGCGCCCCACCAGTGCTCAGCCAGGGCGCCCAGATTCGCATCGTTGTCCAGCAGTACCGGCACACCGTACCGGGCGATCAGCAGTTCGAGGCCGTGCCGTCCGTCCCACTGCACCATCGCGCGCGGCGACACCTTCTCGGGGTAGCGCGGATCGACGGGGCTGGGCAGCGCCACCCCGATGCCCAGCAGTGGTGCCGCCGTGGTATCCACCATGCCGACGCACGCGTCGCACAGCGTTGTGACCAGTCGGCGTGTGCCGTCGGGGTCGGCATGCACCGGAAACGACTGGTGCTGCCACGCGCGCACGCGCCCCTGCAGATCAGTGAGCACCACGGACACATGCGACGCACCGATATCCACGCCCAGCAGCGAGAAGGCCTGATACTGGAACGCCAGCACGATCGGCCGTCGGCCACCGCTCGACGCGCCGACCCCGGCTTCGGCCACGAGTCCCGTGGGGAGCAACGCGTCCACGATATCGGACACCGTGCTGCGTGACACGTCGAGCCGCCGCGCAATGTCGGCGCGGGAGATGAACTCGTCGTCCCAGATGAGCCGCAGGATCGTCGTGGCGAGCGGACGGGTGCGGGGCAGGTCGGCACCGGGGGCACCGACCTCGCAGCGGAGGTTGTCGGTCATCAGGTCTCCAAAGGGCATGGAACAGTCAGCCCTGAAGGACGGCTACCGATGCACGAGAATGTTGTCCACGTACACCGTTTTCAGGTCGCCGGAAAAGATCAGCTGCGCCAGGTGCGCCCGTGCCGTCAGTCCCGGGAACGCGGTGAACGGGACATCCAGGCGGACCCACGCCCCGGTGCCCAGTGCCGGCGTCGTCGCCGCCGTGAGCGTGATCTCGTGCTCGGAGTCGTCTCCACCCTGGTACACGCCGTTCGCGCCGAAGTCGACCAGCTTGATCTTGAAGACCGCGGGAGCCGCCGTGGCGTCGGGCGTCCACACGTCCATGGAAAAGTGCGTCATCGACGCGGCGTTCACCTGTTTCGAGATGAACTCGATGCCGGCGAACACCACGTTGCTGTAGCGCTTCGCATCGTCGTTCCCGATCCGCACGTCTGCCACGTCGGCCTGATCCCAGTCCGCCGACCATGTGTCCACGCCGGAGCTGGTGTACGCATTCGAGTAGATGGCCAACGTGTTGGCGGCCGCGAACGTGGGTGCCGGCGCCGCAGTGGCCGGCCCACCGGCGGCCGGCGGTACGCCCGACTTGTAGAAGTACACGTTGTCCAGATACACCGTGGGGCTCGATCCCACGATGATCAGCTGCGCCAGATTCGCGCGACGTGAGAGTCCGGCAAACTGCGACAAGGGGATGTCGATGCTGTTCCAGACGTTGGCCACCAGCGCCGGGGTGCTGAGCGCCGACACTGCAACCTCGTGCTCGGAGTCATCACCGCCACCGAACACGTTGTTCGGCCCGAAGTCCACCAGCTTCACACGGAAGTTGGCCACGTCGTTCATGTACGCATCAAGGTGCAGGTGCGTCATGTTCGTGGCGTTCACCTTGGTCGTGATGAACTCCGCTGCCGCGAACACCAGATTGGTGTAGCGCTTGGTCGCATTCCCGGCCACCTGAACGTCGGCCACATCGGCCTGATCGAAGCTCGCCGACCACGTATCCACCGGCACATTCGTGTAGGCATTGCTGAAGAGCGAGATCACATCCGCCGCTGCGCGGGTCGGTGTCGGTGCCGCGGTGGCCGGTGCCGTAGCCGTCCGCAGCGTGATGGCGCCGGTGGCGGCGTCGGCGCCCAGCGTGGCGGTGATCGTGCTGGTGCCCACGCCCACCGTGGTGATCGTCCCGTTGGCGCTCACGGTCGCGACGGCGGGGTTCGACGACTTGAAGGTGAAGTACGCGGCCGATGCCTCCACGGTCTGTTCGGTCCCGCCGATCGTGCGCGCCACCTGCGTGCCCGTCACGGCCACCGTCGCGCCCACCTCCGCGGTGAGCGACAGCGTCGGAATGCTGGGACGGGCCGGTCCGAGGTCGGCCACGGTTTCGTAGCGGATTTCGTCAAACCACAGCGTGTACCCCGCGCCGTTCTCCGGCCCCTCGGCAAAGAAGAACAGGCCGCGCTCGGACGTCAGACGGGCCGCGAGCGGGATCGGCAGCGTGTACTTGGTCCAGTTCGTCGTGATGTCGATGTTGGTGCGCTGCGCGTTCAGCTTTGAGGTGCCGGTGTTGTCGTTCCCCAGGCCAATCACATCAAGCTTCGCCGAGATGCTCCCCTTGGCCCAGAACGTCACCGCGTTGTACGAGCTCAGGTCGCGGGGCACCTGTGCCACGAAGGCACCGCCCGCGTAGCCGCCGCTCGGGTCGCCCGGCCCCGGGACAATGACTTTGAGCGCGGCCGCGCCGTCGCGCTTGGTGGACGCATCCGACGATAGCGCGTCCGTCTTCGAGCCCGCGAAGGCCTGAAAGTCCACCCCCGCCCCGACAGCGTCGCCGAAAATCGCGCCGCCCGATGGAAACGGCGCGGGTTCCAGCGAGCTCGTATCGCGGCTGCAGGCGGCCGCGAACAACAGGCCGGTGAGTCCGAGGGCGCGCGACGCGGATGAGGGGAATTGCATGGCGATCCACTCCGGGTGGAAAAACGGAGGCGCTGGCGGAGGGCCCAGGCAGGAGGGGCCCCGCGAAAAGTTTGTCCAGTAACCGAACAAAGAATGGCGGCCGCGGGACACCCTGTCAAGGAAAGATCGCCGCCGTGGCCTTGGGTGGGTTGGTCCCGCCGCCGCCCCTTCGTACTTTTCCGCGGATGCCGCCTAACCTGCTGCCGCATCGCGATTTCCTCAATATCGCCGACTTCTCCCCCGCGGAGACGGTCGCCCTGCTCGCCCTCGCCGAACGCATGCGGACCGGCGCCTACGACCGCAAGCCGCTCGTGGGGAAGGC
>JARIEV010000070.1 GCA_031127225.1 Gemmatimonadota bacterium
AACAACACTGCATTGCTCTGCGAACCCTGCGCTCTCTGCATCGCTGCGTGATCAGTTCAGCAAGCGCCTGGCAGAAGGACTACGCCGCCAGAATCGGCAGCCGCCGGCTCGGCTCCGTGCGCATGCCGCGCCACGTGCTGACGGATCAATTCATCCCGGGGGCAGATGACGGCGGCGATCGTGCCGCGTGGCGACCGCAATGAAAAACGGGGACATCGTATGGTCGATGCCCCCGTTCCCGCATTCGTACACCGCGTTACGCCGTGGCGCGCCGCTTTCTGGCGGTGACACCGAGCGCCAGCAAGCCGGCGGCCATCATGGCATACGTGGACGGCTCGGGCACCGTGGACTCCGGCACCGTGGGCTCGGGCACGGTTGACTCGGGCACCGTGGACGCGGGCAACGAGAAGCAGCAGTATGTGAAAACGTACTCGCTGGGTCCAGTGATAGAATTCGAGAACACGCCGGCATCGATGTTCTGGTACCCTGTAGTAACCAGATAATAGACCTTTCTGCTGTCCAATACAAAGTCAAATCCTGACAAGCCAGCCGTACCGTTCAGGTCATCGTTCTGGATCAAGAGGTAATTGCCATCGTCTGCGGCCTCGTACAAGTACAAATAGTTGTCCCAGGAAGTGGCTTCGGACAGAAAGGAATGCATCCCGGTGCGGTACACGCTGAATCCGAAAGCGCTGTAGGGAACCGCACTAGAACCACCGTAGAAGTCGATTTTGGGCCGAGCCCATCTTGGGCCACCCACAGTCGTGCCGGAATAATCGTAGGTATACGGCTGTGCGGTCGCAGACTGCGTCGACAGGGTGACGGCCAAAACGGCTATGGCCAAACGTGACGTGATGCGACGCATCCGGTACTCCCTCGCGTGTGAACGAACGTAATCCGTCCCGCGAGTGGCGCCGCTCAGGAGCCAGCTGGGGATAGGCATTGCAGTCGATGTCCCTCGACCGAGCTCTGGCGGAGCACAACCCGTGCCGTCTTCTCCGTCGCGTGACTTGCCAGAGACGATGTCCTGCAACTGCCTATGCGGCAGTAACATCGGAGGATTCCCCCGCTCCCTGTTCGGCATCAGCGGTGTGACACGCCTACGACAGATGAGGCGCGTATGCTACAGATCGGCTCGGTGATCGAGCTGGCACACCAGCATCCGACGCGCCACGTGCCGGCGGGAGAGCTTTCGGCGAGGGTGGAGTGAGCCTGCTCGCCCGTTAAAAGGTCACGCAGAGCGCGCAGAGAGGCAGAGCGCGCCGAGAACAACAATGCATTGCTCTGCGAACCCTGCGCGCTCTGCCTCTCTGCGTGATCAGTTCAGCAAGCGCCTGGCAGAAGGACTACGCTGCCAGAATCGGCAGCCGCCGGCTCGGTGCCGTGCGCATCCCGCGCTCGATCACGCCACCGCCCAGCACGATGTCGCCGTCGTAAATCACCAGCGACTGCCCCGGTGAAATCGCGTGCACCGGTTCATCCAGCGCGAGTTCGATCGCCCCACTCGCCAGGCGCACAATCGTGGCCGGCGCGGCCGCGGCGCGATTACGTACCTGTACCTGCACCTGCGCACCCACCACCGGCGGCTCCACCAGCCAGTTCAGTTCACGCGCTTCCAGTCCGCGGCCCAGCAACGCTTCGCGCGGGCCGATCACCACCGCGCGTTCGCTCGGCACGATCTCCACCACGAACATCGGCTCGGCGAAACCACCGGGCAGTCCTTTGCGCTGGCCAATGGTATAGCGCGCAAACCCCTGATGCTCGCCGATCACTTCGCCGCTCACCAAACGCAGCGGACCGACTGACAGGGCAGGGGCGTCAGCGCCAAGCTGTTCTTCCAGCACGCGCACGTGGTTGCCGTCGGGGACGAAGCAGATGTCCTGACTCTCCGGCTTCTCCGCCGTGCGGAGCCCGAAGCGACGCGCGATCGCGCGTGTGTCGGCCTTGGTCTGATTCCCCACCGGCAGCACAAGGCGTGACAGCACCGGGCGTTCGATGCCCCACAGGAAATAACTCTGGTCCTTAGCCGGATCGAGCCCGCGCAACATCACGCGCACGTCGCTTCCGTTCGCCAGCACGCCCATGCGCGCATAGTGGCCGGTGGCCAGCCACGGCGCGTCGATGTCGTCGGCCGTGTGCAGCAGGTCGCGGAACTTCGTGAACGTATTGCAGCGCACGCAGGGAATCGGCGTGCGGCCGCGCGCGTACTCCTGCACGAAGTCGTCGAGCACATCATGCCCGAAGCGATCCACCAAGTTGGTCACGTAATGCGGAATGCCGAGCTTCTCGCACACGCGTCGCGCGTCGCTGGTGCTGTCCAGCGAACAGCACGGACGGTCGGGAATGTCCTTGCCGTCCTCGTGCAGCTTCATCGTGACACCGACCACGTCGCAGCCGGCGTCCACCAGCACCGCTGCCGCCACCGACGAATCCACGCCGCCGCTCATCGCCACGAGCACACGCGCGCCCTTGGGCGGCAACAGGTCGTGCACTGAAGCGGCCGTCATGGACTGGCTCAGAACTCCACCGTTGCGAACGCGGGCGCGGTGCCGCCCGTACGCGCCTTCGTGGCCAGCGTCGTCATCACATCGAGGGTGTACTGGATGTCGGCCTCGGTGCTCAGGCTCCCCAGCGACAGCCGCAGCGCGGCGTTCGCGATTTGCGGCGCCACGCCCATCGCGCTCAGCACGTGCGACGCGGACATGCTGCCGCTCTGACACGCCGAGCCGGCGCTGCAGGCGATACCGCGGAGGTCGAGCGCCATCAGCAGCGATTCGCTGGTGGCCCCGGGAATCGACACGTTCGTGATGTGCGGTGCCCGCGGAGCCCCCGCGCCGTGAATGATCACGCCCGGAATCCGCTCACAGAGGCCGCGCTCGAGCGCCTCACGCAGGGCCAGCAGTCGCGCCTGTTCGGCGCCGTGCTCGGCCAGCAGCAGCTCGGCCGCCGTGGCCAGCCCCACCGCAAACGCCACGTTCTCCGTGCCCGGACGACGACCCCGGTCCTGCGATCCGCCGTGCAGCATCGGCGCCAGCGGGGTGTCGCGGCGGATGTACAGCGCGCCGGTGCCCTTGGGGGCCCCGAACTTGTGTCCGGAAATCGTGAGCAGGTCGACCGGGATGCGACGGGTATCGAGCTCCACCTTCCCGAACGCCTGCACGGCATCGGTGTGGAACATCGCGCCCACGGCCTTTGCCTGTGCCGCCAGCGCTGGCACATCCTGCATCACGCCGACCTCGTTGTTCACCCACATCACGCTGGCCACGGCCACGCGGGCATCAAGCAGCGCCGCGAAGTGCGCCGCGTCCACCAGGCCGTCGGGTGTGACGCGCACCAGCCGCTCCTCGCCGCCTTCGTGCGCCACCTGATGCACCGCCGCCAGCACCGCTTTGTGCTCGGTCGGCGTCGTGATGGCCGCGTCGCGTCCCTGCGCGCGCAGGGCGCGGAACACGCCGAGGATCGCGAAATTGTCTCCCTCGGTGCCCCCCGAGGTGAAGCACACCTCGTCGGCGTGCGCCCCGAGACACGCGGCCAGCCGCTCGCGCGCGTCGTCCAGGGCGACCCGGGCTTCCCGTCCCCAACGGTGCACGCTGGACGGATTGCCGAAGCGAGGCCCGAAGAACGGGGCCATCGCAGTCATGACTTCGTCGCGCACCGGCGTGGTGGCGGCGTGATCGAGATACACGGGCTGCGTCATGTCCCTAAGTTACAGGAAGTTGTGGCGGGAGGCACCCGCCCACGAGACGGTACAGCCCCGGCGGCGCCATCTTCACCACCTGTCTGCACTGCACGGCCAATCTGGGCCGGAACGAGGCCTTCGAGCCGTTCCCGGTGGGCACGCGGCTGGCGTTCGACGCGGCCCGCGGGCGCCTGTGGGTGGTGTGCCGCGGCTGCGACCGCTGGAACCTCTCGCCGCTCGAAGAGCGCTGGGAGGCCATCGAGGCGATGGAGCGCCGCTTCCGCGACAGCCGCCTGCGCGTGAGCACCGACAACGTGGGACTGGCCCGCCTCAAGGAGGGCGTCGATCTCATTCGCATCGGCGAGCCGCAGCGCCCCGAGATGGCCGCCTGGCGCTACGGCGATCAGTTCGGCCGGCGCCGCAACCGACAGCTGTTGGTGACCGGGGCGGTGGTCGGCAGCGCCGCCGCGCTGATCGGTGCGGTCACGGCCCTCGGCGCCAGTGCGGCAAGCTTCGCCGGGGTTTACGCCAATGGCGCGATCTGGGACGCAATCGTCCACGGCCGCCAGGGCGAATCGATCGGTAAGATTGCCCTCCCTGATGGGCAGGTGGTTGACGTGCAGCGCAAGCACGCACGCATGAGCACGCTCGAACGCGGTGTTGAGGGTAGCCCGCTTCAACTGCGATTGGAATCAGTTGTCGGCACGCACTTGTTGTGTGGGGAAGCGGCCATGAAAGCGGCCGCGCGATTGCTGCCCACCGTCAATCGCTTCGGTGGCTCGCGTGCCCAGGTGCAGGATGCGGTGTCGTTGCTCGAGGAGATCGGCGATCCGTATCGCGTGCTCACGTCAGTGCAGCAGCGCGTTGGTGCGTCAGCTGGCGATGACCGATGGGGCGCGGGGAAAAAGGACTTCAGTGGTAGCAACAAGCGCAACATGGTCAAAAAACTCCCCGGCACGCTGCATTCGCTTGCCCCGCGTGATCGCCTCGCCCTCGAGATGGCGCTCCACGAAGAAAGCGAGCGCCGCGCGATGGACGGCGAGCTGGCCGCGCTCGCACTCGCGTGGGCCGACGCGGAGCAGATCGCGAAGATCGCTGACGACATGTTCCTCCCCGCGTCGATCGACGAGCAGCTCGACACGTTGCGCGATCGCTGATGTACTCCACCTGCATCCACTGCCGGAAGCCGCTGGGCGCCAACGAGGCCATCGAAGCACTGCCCATCGGACGACGCCTCGCGTTCGACGCACGCCGCGGACGGCTGTGGGTGGTCTGTCGCCGCTGCGAGCGGTGGAACCTCACGCCCTTCGACGAGCGCTGGGAAGCGATCGAACAGAGCGAGCGGGCGTTTCGCGAAACGCGCGTGCGCGTGAGTACCGACAACATCGGACTCGCGCGCTTGGCCGACGGCACGGAGCTCGTGCGCATCGGAGAGCCACAGCGCCCCGAGTTTGCGGCGTGGCGCTACGGCGATCAGTTCGGACGGCGGCGGGTGAAGGCCATTGCCACGGGCGTTGGCGTCACGGCGGCGGCAGGGTTGATCGTGAGCGGGGCGGTGGTGAGCGGCGTCGGACTCGCCGCGCTCGCGCCACTCATTCACGTCGCGAACCTGGTTGGGATCGTGTCGGCCGCGGGGATGGCACAGAAGCCCGTCGATCATCCCAGCGGTGGCCGGTTCATCCCGATCGGCAACCCACGCATCATCCCGAGTGATCGCGCGGCCGGCTGGGCGATCGATATCGGTTACACCGCGCACTACCATGGCCCTGATCCCACGGTGCGCAACGGCGGCTACTGGGCGATGATGCGACGCCAAGAGGGCAAGAACGAACTGGGACGGGTGCAGTTGCACGGGACCGATGCCGTGCCGTTGCTGCGTCGCCTGCTGCCGCTGGTGAACCTCGGCGGTGCGCGCCGCAATGTGATCACGGACGGCGTGTCGCTCATCGAACAAGCCGGGGGGCCTGAACGCTTCGGCCGCTGGGCGGCCGGGATGCGCCTTGAATGGGCGGCCAAAAGCACCTTCGGCGACACCGGGGATCTCACGGCCATTCCAGCCGCCGCACGGCTCGCTTTCGAAATGGCGATAAACGAAGACGCGGAACGCGAGGCGCTCGAGGGCGAACTCGGTGCGCTCGAGCGGGCGTGGGCGGAGGCCGAAGGGATCGCGACGATTGCGGATGCGTTGCTGCTTCCCGACGCGGTGACCGAACAGCTCGATCGGCTCAAGAAGCCCTGAGCCCCTAGCGCGCTACGGCTCGCGGATCGCGCGCAGCAGCGCCCGCACCGGCGCCGCATCGGCCCCGTGCACCGCCAGCGGCTGCGCGAGCAGCTCGTAGTGCCCCACCGGCACCCCCTCGAGCGCAAGATTCTCCAGCACGAACGAACCGCCCCCAAATAGGGTGTTGTGCACCGGTAACACCGTACTCGTCCGCCGGTCCACGCTGGGCGCATCTACCCCCCACAGCGTCACCCCGTGCTCCACCAGCCACGTGGCCGATTCCGCGGTCAGTGCGGGCCAGTCGGTGGGGAAGACACCGCCGGCGACCGAGTGGCCGGTGCGCAGCAGCACCCGCGTGGGCGGATGCGCGCCCAGCAGGTGGGTGAGCAGCGCGATGCCGATGTCGTGCGTGAGGTCATGATCGGGCGGCACTGCGATCAGCGCCACGTCGCCCACGAACACGGAGGCGGGCAACGACTCCGAGGCGGGCCATCCGGATTGCACGTGCAGCGGCGCGTCGGCGTGGGTGCCCACGTGCGGGCTGGTGCGCAGCACGCCCAGGTTCACACTGCTGCCGTCGTCGCGCCGGCATGTCCACCCGCAGGAGAAGCCGACGTCGTCGGGCCACGGCGGCGTTGCGGCGGCAAACGGGATGCTGATGTCGTAGAACATGGCGCGCCCTCACTCCCTCGGGTCGTGCCGCGCCGCCGTGCGCCCGCCCGGACGCGGCGGACACCGGAGCACGATCAGAAGGTGGACACGCCGAGGGTGGTGACGTCGTCCACGCACAGGGTTTCGTCGGTGTAGAACGGCTCGCCATACTGCACGCGGATGAGCGCGCCGTAGTGCGCCGCCTGATGCGTCACGATGTCGTACAGCGGCTCCCCGTTGGGGTACACCTCGCCGGCCTGGGTCGTGCCATCGAACTGCGAGCCATAGCAACGGATCGCGGCGAGCTTGCGGGCGAACTGCGCGCTGATGTCGACCACGAACGATGGCTTCACCGCGTCTTCGCGGTACGTGACCACATGCAGCACCTTGAACGGGCGGAACGCCGGATGCGCGCCGGCGGCGTACTTGGCGAGACCGCTCAGGAAGCAGGCGTCGCGCGCCAGTTCGGTGGTCCGGCGGTGATCCGGATGGCGGCCGCGCGGGGCCGGAATGATCACGACCCGCGGACGGAGCCGCCGCAGCACCTGCACCAACCGCGCGCGGGCGTCGTCGTCGTTGCGCACGCTGGCGTCGGGCAGGCCGAGATTCTCACGCACGTGCAGCCCCATCACGCGGGCCCCCGCCGCCGCTTCGTCCGCCCGCAGCGCCGCTGATCCCCGCGTGCCCATCTCACCCTGCGTGAGGTCCAGCACGCCGACCCGGTGACCGGCGTCGACGGCCTTGATCAGGGTACCGCCGCAGGTGAGCTCCGCGTCGTCGCGGTGCGGCGCAATGGCGAGCAGGTCAAGCGCGGGGAGGTCAAGCGCGGGGAGATCGAGGGCGGTCATGACCGGAGGTTAGCCGGCACGCGTGATGTAGGCCGCCACGCGATCCGCGATCTGCTCACCACTCGCCACGCAATCACCCACCGACACGCCGTTGCGGTAATTCCCGCCTAGATACAGCCCCGGGTTGGTCGCCTCAGTGGCGTCGGCGGCGTCCTTCACGGCTTGGTAGCCCACGGTGTACTGCGGAATCGCGCGCGGCCAGTACACGTGGTGGGCATACACCGGTTCGCCGCGCACGCCCAGCAGCTGGCGCAGATCCATCAGCACGCGCTCCACCAGGAGATCGGTGTCTTCGCGGGCGCGTTCGGGGAGACGGGCGCCGCCCACGAAGCAGGTGATGGACACGTGCCCGTCGGGGGTGCGATCGGGAAACAGCGACGACGTGAAGAGCGCCCCCAGCAGGCTGCGCTTTTCACGCGATGGGATTAGCATGCCGAACCCGTCCAGCGCATGCGCGACGTCGGCGCGCGCGAAGCCCAACGTGAGGGTGCTCACCGGCGGATACGCCACCCGCTCCACCGGCGCGGCCATGGCGCGCAACTCGGCCGGCAGTTCCATCGCCGCCAGCACATGTGCGGGGGTGGCCATCACCACGGCGTCGAATGTCTGCGACGTTGTGGCACCGTCCTGGCCCGCCTCCACCACCCAGCGGGATCCGTCGCGGTGCAGCAACCGCACCGGACATCCCAGCTGCAGGGTGCCCGCCAGCGACGCTTCCAGCGCGTCGGTGAGCGTCTGCATCCCGTCCACGAACGAAATCAGTCTGGCCCGCGCGAACGGCGCGGTCTCCTGCGGCGCGCCGGGCTCCGGCGAACTCGCCGCGGGCGACTTGGCGCGACGCCGCTGCGCCATCAGGCCGGCCGACAGCGAGCCGTGCGCACGCTCGAGTTCGACCACCCGCGGGAAGGCGTGCGCCATGCTCAGCGCTTCGGTATCCCCCGCGAAGATCCCGGAGATGAACGGATCGACCGCATAGTCGAGCACCTCGCGGCCGAGGCGCCGGCGCACGAACGAGGCGATCGATTCGTCCGCATCGTTCGCGCCTCGACGCACCAACGGCTCCAGCAGCACGCGCATCTTGGCCCGCAGCGAGAACAGCCGCGTGGTCAGCATCGCGGTGGGCGTCATGGGAAACGCCTGCAACACGCCGTCGCGCACCACGAAGCGGCGATTGGCGTCCGGATTGGCCTCGACCACGTCGTCCTGCAGGTCGAGCTGCGTGATTAGCGCCTCGACCGGCGCCGAGGTCACGAAGGAATTCGGGCCGTGCTCCGCCAGAAAGCCGTCGGTATGCGTGGTCCGGATCGAGCCGCCCGTGTGGCGGCTCGCCTCGAAGAGCGTGACCTGCAGGCCGCGGCGGCGCAGCGCGTACGCCGTGACGAGCCCGGTGATGCCGGCCCCTACCACCGCCACCGAGCGCGGGGCACGGGCCCCGGTGGCTCCTGACGGCACGTCGTTGCGTTGCTCAGCCACCGCGCGCATTGCTCACCCTCCGCTCAGGTCCGTCACCCAGTCACGGGGCTCGAGCATCTTCACCAACCGAGCCTCGAACGAATTCGCGGCATACCGCGGGGCATACTGCCACATGGCGAGCGGCGGCAGACTCATGAGCACACTCTCCACCCGCGCGTTGGTCTGCAGCCCGAAGATGGTGCCACGGTCGTGCACCAGATTGAACTCCACGTAACGTCCGCGACGCACGAGCTGAAATTCCCGCTCGGCCTCACTGAAGGCTTCGTGCCGGCGCTGTTCCACGATCGGTTCGTACGCGTGGCGCAGCACCCGCGCCACGTCGCTCACAAAGGCCTGCACCCCATCGAGATCGAGGCCATGCGTGGCATCGTCCGGCCGCAGGTGATCGAAGAACAGGCCGCCGATCCCGCGGGCCTCGTTTTCCCGGTGTACGTTCACGAAGTACTCGTCGCACCACTGCTTGAAGTCCGGATAGAACCGCGCGTGGTGCCGGTCGGCCATGTCGCGCAACGCGCGGTGGAACAGCACACCGTCCTCGTGATACGGGTAGAACGGCGTGAGGTCGGTGCCGCCGCCGAACCAGCTGTCGGTGAGATGCCCGTGTTCGTCGGTGAGTTCGAAATAGCGTACGTTCAGGTGCACCGTGGGCAGCTTCGGGCTGCGGGGATGCACCACGAGGCTCACGCCGGTCGCGAAGAAATGCGTCGCACCGGCGGCCGCCCCGTGGCCGCCCAGACGGCGCGCGGCGAGTTCGGGCAGTTCGCCCATCACCGCTGAGCGGTTGATGCCCGCTTTCTCGAACGTCACGCCATCGGTCATCACACGGGCCACACCGCCGCCGCCGCCCGGACGCTCCCAGCGGTCCTCGGCGAACGTGCCACCGCGGTCGAGCCGCCCGAAAAAGGACGTGAGCTCGTCGTGCAGCCCCGCGATCCAGCGCGTCGCTTCGGCGCGGCGCGTGGTGACGGTCGGGGCCGGCACCGGCGCCGCCGTGGGAAATACCGCTGCGCTCATCGTGCCCCCGCCATTGGGTTGCTCCACTGAGTGGACTGTGCCGTCGCTGCCTCGATCTCCTCGTCCGTCCACTGCCACTCCTTCACCGCGTCGATGAACGCGCGCGCATGCGCGGGTGGGACATCGGGCAGGATGCCGTGCCCCAGATTCGCGATGTGGCCGATCGGGCCGAAGGCGCGGATCATTGCGTGCGTCCGCCGGCGGATCTCGGCCGGCGGGCCGTACAGCGCGCACGGATCGAGGTTGCCCTGCATGGCCACGCGGAACGGATCCAGTTGCCGGCGTGCATCGGACGGCGCGGTGTGCCAGTCCACGCCGATCGCATCGGCGTCGGTGGCCGCGGCGATCTCGCCCAGCGCCCATCCGGCGCCCGGAGCGAACACGATGACCGGGACCCCCGCCTCGCGGGCCTTCTGTGCGCACCGCGCCAGATACGGCAGCGCAAACGTGCGGAACTCTTCGGGGCCCAGCGCCCCCGCCCACGATTCGAACAGCTGCACCACTTGCGCGCCCGCCGCAACCTGGGCGACCAGATAGTCACCCACGGCGTCGGCGATCTTGCCGAGCAAGGCATGGGCCATCGCGGGGTTTTCGTACAGCATGCGCTTGGCCACGGCGAACTGCTTCGTGCCTTTGCCTTCCACCATGTACGCCGCCAGTGTCCACGGCGAGCCGGCAAATCCGATGAGCGGCACCTTACCGTTGATCTCGCGGCGGGCCAGGGCCAGCGCGTCGAGCACGTATTTGAGATGCTCCTGCGGATCCACGGCATGCAGCTGGTCGAGGTCCTTCAGCGAGCGCAGCGGCGACGGGAACTGCGGACCGATCCCTTCGTCGAGCGTCAGGTGCATCCCCATGGCCTCGGGGATCACGAGGATGTCGCTGAAGATGATCGCGGCGTCGACACCGACCAGATCCAGCGGCTGCAGCGTCACTTCGACGGCCAGCTCCGGGGTCCGGCACATGGTGAGGAAATCGGACTTCGCGCGGACGGCACGGTACTCGGGCAGGTACCGTCCCGCCTGACGCATCATCCACACCGGCGGGCGTTCCACGCGCTCACGGCGGAGCGCGCGCAGCAGCAGATCGTTGACGGGCGTCGTCGGCGCGGGCAAGGAACTCACGTGAACTGCTCCGGAGAAAGAATCAGCGATGACCGGACCTCGCGCGGCGCGCGGCGGCGGCCGTCAGCCTGTGCCGCACCCGCTGCGGGCGCGTGGGCGGAATCGGATACGGCGGGAACAGGAGGGACGGGCGCCGCGGCGCGCGCGGCCCGCGACGGGCGCGGGGCGGGCGCGGACGCCGGGGAGAACATTTCCAGCAGCATCATGGCCTGTGCGTCCAGCGGCTCGCCACGCTGGACCGCACGCCGCAGCGCCGCCATCGGACCGGCCAGCAACTTCGCCACAATCCGCGATGCGGTGCGTTCCGCCACGGCCGCGTCGTGCACGCCGGCATCCTTGGCGGCGAACGCGACTTCGCGGCGGGCCACGTCTTCGAGCGCCTCGCGGAGCGGTTTGATCGCGTCGCGGGCCGGCATCGTCGCGATCCACTCCATGAACGAATCGATTTCGCTCTCGCAGATGGCCGTCGCCACCGGCACCGCATCGCGGCGCATCGTTTCGGCGTCGAGAATCGGCTGGTGGAGCGTGTCGAGATCGACGAGCGTCACACCCGGCTGATCGCTCACCCGCGGATCGATGTTGCGCGGCAGGCTCAGGTCCATGAGCAGCATGGCATAGCCCATCGACGCGCACGCCTCGCGTGCCGTGGCCAGACCGGCCCCGGTGATCACCGGCACCTCGCTCCCGGTGGCCACGATGACCACGTCGGCCATCGCCGCTTCCACGTGCAGGGTGTCAAACGGGGCCGCGCGGCCGCCCACGAATTTCGCCAGCTCCTGCGCTGTTTCGAAGGTGCGATTCATGATCACCAAGTCGCGCGCGCCCAGGCGGTGCAGTTGCTTGGTGGCGCGGGCGCCCGTCTTGCCGGCCCCCACTACCAGGCAACGCGCGTTCTCGAGATTGCCGAATCGTTGCGAGGCGGTGATGGCGGCTTCGGCGCCCACGGAATTGCGTCCCGCGGTGAGCGATGTCTCGGTCTGGACGCGCTTGCCGGCGCGGAGCGCCGTCTCGAACAGGCGATGCAGGACCGGGCCGGCGGCCTGGCCGCGCGTGGAGCGCTTGTACGCCGCCTTGAGCTGTCCCAGAATCTGCCCGTCGCCCAGCACCTGCGATTCCAGCCCCGCCGCGATGCGCACCACATGCCGTGCCGCCTCGATGCCCACGCGACGCGTGGACGACAGCAGGAGCGCATCGCCGTCGGCCCGCGTACGCATCCAGCGCCGCGCGAGCGTCTGCACCGCGCGCTCCACCACCTTGGGGTCGTCGCTGTCCACCCACGCGTACAACTCGGTCCGGTTGCACGTGGAGATCAGCGCCGCTTCGGTGACCACTTCGCTCCGCGCCGTGCGATACAGCTGCGTGAGGCGCTCCTCCGACAGGTGGAAGCGCTCGCGCGTCGCCACGTCGGCTTGGCGAAAGTCGATCGCGATCGATATCAGCATGGGAGTGCGGACTCGGGACAGAGGCTCACGCGGTGGCGAGACCGGTCAGATGGGCGAGGTTCTTGAAGAAGATCCGCACGTGCGCCAACGGCTTGGCCTTCACCAGCTGCTTGTTCATGTACCCGTCGAACGTGAGTTCCTGCACGTCGCGGTCCCGACAGATCGCGACGAAGCGCTCGCGGCGGTTGTCGTTGCGATACCAAAAGGTCTGCATGATGTCGAGCACCGTAAACACCGGGCCGTGCATGCGCATGAACCGCTTGCGCGCCTGGCGCAGCGCGCGAGCGTTGCCCGTCGCCAGAACCTCCTCGACCGCCTGCGCGGCAAAGCGTCCGCCGGTCATCGCGTAGAAGATCCCCTCGCCGCTGGCGGGAGCGACCACACCGGCCGCATCACCGGCCAGCACCACGTCACGGCCATTGTCCCACTGCGGCAGCGGCTTGATCGGAATGGGCGCCCCTTCCTTCCGGATGGTCTCGACTTTGTCGAGCCCCGTTTCCGCGCGCAGCTTGGTCACCGCTTCCTTCAGCCCGAAGCCCTTCTGCAGCGTCCCCGTGCCGATGCTCGTGGTGGCGCCATGCGGGAACACCCAGGCGTAGAAGTCGGGGGAGAGCGGCGCCTGGTAGTACACGTCGCAACGCGCGGCCCCGAAGTTCGCTTCCTGTCCCACCACCGGCGACTTCACGATCTCGTGATACGCGAAGACGTGCTTGGCCTTGTGGGCGTACGGAATACACTGGCGCGCGACCGGCGACAGCGCCCCGTCCGCGCCGATAACCATGCGGGCGCGCACCTGACGCGTCTCCCCGTGCCGCGACTTGCCGTCCGTGTACTGAATCACCGGCACGCCGTCCTCGCCGCGCGTGAACGTGGTGAAGGTGCCGATGCGGCGTTCTACACCGGCCGTGGTCGCGCGCACGCGCAGCCACTCGTCGAACACCTCGCGGTCCACCATCCCCACGAAGCCGTTCCCCACGGGAATGTCCACCGTGCGCCACGTGGGCGAGATGATGCGCGCCGTGTCGATGTGGGCCACCAGCAGGGACTCCGGCACATCGAAGTCGCGCAGCAGTTGCGGCGGCACCGCGCCGCCGCACGGCTTCACGCGTCCGCCACGGTCCAGCAGCAGCACCGAGCGCCCGGCTTTCGCCAGATCGTGTGCCGCGGTGGACCCGGCGGGGCCGGCGCCCACGACGATGACGTCATAGAGGTCGCGGTCGGCGGTGGGGGCGGGCGAGGATTGGCTCATGCGACATTCTCCTGGGGGGACATCGGGCGGGAGTTCACTGCAGGACCGCCGGCAGCAGCTCGGCACGCTCGCGGAACACATCGTTCGCGCGCTCGCTCGACGCACTGCGCAGGGCCAGAAACGCGGAGGCCGCGAACAACACGGCCTCCACACTGAAGACGGCGAGATAGCCGCGCAGCGGCGACGCGAGCACGGCCGTGGCCGTGTCCACGCCGACGGCGCCGGCCATCGTGCCGACGGCATACGCCAGCGCTTGTGCGGCGCCAAACACACCCAGCCGCAGCCCGGCGCGTCCGTCGGTCTTGTCGCCGGTTAGCGCCATCATCGAGCCGATCGCGCCGATCGCAAACACGCCGTTCGCGAGGCCAAGCAGCATCACGATCGCGGTGAAGGTGCGCACTTCACCGAGCACCGGTGAGGCGGCCAGCGCGACGTAGGTCACGGCCGATGCCATGCACCCCGCCGCCGCCCAGTGCCGGAGCTGCCCGCGGCGCGTGGCCACGATGGCGGTGATCAGCATGCCGATCAACACGCCGCCATGATGCAGCCCCGAAAGCTTGGTGCTCTCACCCGGCGTCATCCCGAAGGCGATTCCGGCAAACGGCTCGAGAATGAGGTCTTGCGCGCTGTACGCGAACATGGCCAGAAACACGAAGCTGGCGAACAGGCGCGCCGCCGGCTCGCCCCACACGGTGCGCAGCGCCGCCATGAAGGATCCGTGCGACGCGTCGTCCTGGACAGGAACAGAGGAGGCGGGGCGCGGTCCGCGCTCGACGCCGTACGTGGCCAACACGGCCACGAGGAATCCGATGCCGCCGATGCCGCCGGCGATCGCGATGAGTCGCGTGTACGAGAAGGGGTCGAGCAGCGCGCCGGATGTCGCGGCCGTGATGATGATACCGACGATCATCAGGATCCACGTGATCGCCGCCGCGCCCGCGCGCTGCGACGGATCGGCCCGCTCACTCATGAGTGCCAGCAGCGGCGTACCGGCCGCACTCACGCCCGCGCCGAGTACGACGCTGGCGATCGACGCGAGGGCGATGCCGAGGGCGACATTCGTCGCCATCACGGGAATGCTCGCGGCGACCCCCACGCCGCCCAGCGCGCACACGGCCAGTCCACCGAGGATCCACGGTGTGCGGCGTCCGCTCCGGTCGCTGTCGTGACCGAGCCGTGGCCGCAGCACGAGTTGCACGCCGAAATGCAGCGCAACGAGCAGTCCGGGCACGGTGGCCGGGAGTGCCAGTTCCACCACGATTACGCGATTGATGGTCGTCGTGAGCAGCACGACGACCGCACCGATGGCGGCCTGCACGAGGCCGAGGCGAGAGAGCTGCCACCAACTCATGACGCGGCTCCGACCATCATTGGCAGCGTCCGCACCGCAAACGCGGCGATCATCATGCCGCCCACGTAGAACGGCACGCCGAGGGCGCTGAGCCACAGGGCGCGTTCGCGTGGCGCCTGCATGAAGCGCCACATCATCATGGCCTGCACCAGCGTGAGCACACCGATCACGATGGCCGGCGTGGTGCGCTGCCACGAGGCGAGCAGGGCGATCACGGCCGCCTGCGCGAGCAGCATGACCACCGAAGCCACGCGCGCGGCGCCGTCGGCCCCGAGTTGCACGGGAAGCGAGCGGATGCCCATGCGCCGGTCGCCGTCCATCGCCTTGAAATCGTTCAGCGTCATGATGCCATGCGCGCCGATGCTGTACAGCACGGCCAGCACGAGCAGCGGCATCGGGGGGACCCGGTTGCCGAGCATGATGCCGGCGCCCGTCACCCACGCCAGTCCTTCATAGGTAAAGCCGACGGCCGCGTTGCCGACCCAGCCGTTGCGCTTGAAGCGGAATGGCGGTGCGCTGTAGCCCCAGGAAAAGAGCAGGGCGACGGCCACGGCGGCCACGCCGAACGCGCCGAGCGGTAGCGCAGCCACGAGACAGAGGGCGGTCCAGAACAGCGCGATCGCGAGCCCCCACTGACCGGGAATCCGGCCGGAGGGGATGGGACGATCGGGTTCGTTGATGGCGTCGACGTGCCGGTCGAACCAGTCGTTCACCGCTTGACTGGACGCGCACACGAGCGGCCCCGTGATCGCGATACCGAGCGCGAGCAGGGGCAGTCGCTCGGTGAGGGGCACCCCGGCGGAGATCGCACCGCAGGTGAACGCCCACATCGGCGGAAACCACGTCACCGGCTTGAGCAGCGTCAGGATCGCTCTGGGATCCGGGCGCGCCGCCGCCGTTCGTATAGAAAAGCTGACGCTCATAGGCGTCTAGTTTAGTTGACAGTACAGAAATGCAACAGAGGAAATTTGGCGCGCGCCGGATGGAGATCGCGGGGGCGGGGGGGGCGATAAAAAACGGCCGGGGCAAACCGGCCGTTTTCCCCTGTGTCGTCAGGCGCCCGGGAGGTCGTCCCGTTCGTTCCCGGGGGCCGCCAGTCGGTGGCGGCGGAGCTTCACGTAGAGGCTCTGGCGGCTCACGCCGAGGACTTCGGCGGCCGACGTCCGGTTGTCGTTGGTGAGCTCGAGGGCGGCCTCTATGAAGTGCCGTTCCACCAGATCGACCGTGTCCCGCACCAGATCCCGCAGTGACACCCGGCCCACCAGCGAGGTGAGTTCCTCGACGGCCCGGGTGAGGTCGCGCGCGCCCTGTGGCCCACTGGCCAGACGCCGGCCGATGTCCCGGATGGTAAAGCCCACGCACGGTTCCTCACCGTCCGGCGCCCAGACGGCCGAGACCTCGACCTCGCTCTGGTGGCCGTGCGTGCCGCGCGCCGAGGTGGCCATGAGACGCACCACCCCGTTCTTCTTGAGCATGCTCGTGAAGACGGGGAAGTCGGCGCCGGGGCGGCCGATGTAGGTCGAGAGCAACGTCCCCCGGAGCTGTTCCTCGCTCGCCAGCTCGGCGATGTCCAGAAAGGCACGGTTGGCCGTGAGCACGTACCCGTCCAGGTCGGTCACCACGAACCCGTCGGGCGACCGTTCCAGGAGGTCCAGCACGCGCCGCGGTGACTGCGACGACGCCTCGCTCGACGGAGACGGCGCGACGTCGGTGGCCGCAAAGCGCACCAGCAACAGCGTGGCCGACTCCTGCCGGAAGCAAGACGCCGAGGCGTGGTACGACCGGCCCCCCTCGCTCATGGTGACCAGAACGTCGCCCGCGCGTCCCGCGCTCCGGGCCGAGGTCATGAGGTCGTCGAGCACGCGCGCCGCCCCCGCCTCGGCGCCAAAGGGGAACGGCCGCCCGATCAGGCGATCGGGGGAGTCCCCGAACACCTGGCCGGCCGCCGTGTTGGCGTCGAGCACCTTGAGGGTGACCGCATCGATCACGAGGATCGCGTCGCTGGCGATCTGGAACAGCAGCCGGTAGCGCGTTTCCACGTGGCGGAGCCGCCAGTAGTCGCGCTCCATGGCCTGCTGCGCCTCCACCAACCGCTGCTGCAGCGCTGACACATGGCGCATGTCGCGGCCAA
>JARIEV010000071.1 GCA_031127225.1 Gemmatimonadota bacterium
CTCACTCCACCCTCGCCGAAAGCTCTCCCGCCGGCACGGTCATCACGGCCACGAGCATGTCGGCGGTCACGTTCAGCAGCGTCTTGAACATGTCGGGGAGCGTGTCGAGCGCGATCATGATGCCGATGCCTTCCACCGGCAGGCCGATGCTGGTGTAGAGCGGCACCTGCAGCAACATCCCGCCGCTCGGAATACCGGGGGTGCTGAAGTTGAGCACCACGCTGGAGGCGGCGACCAGCGCTATGCTCGACAGCGGTAAGTCGATGCCGTACAACTTGGCCACGAACAAGGCGCCCACCACCCAGTAAATGGCGCTGGTGAGCTTGAACACCGACGCACACAGCGGCAGGACGAAGCCCGTGGCGGTGGCCGGCAGGTGCAGCACATCGGTCGCGCCTTTCACCATCGCCGGCAGCGAGGCCAGCGAGCTGCGGGTGCCCATCCCCACCACTTGCGACGGGATCAGCGCGCGCGCGAAGTCGCGGAGGGGCACTCGGCGCGTGACGCCCATGACGCCATACAGCGCGGCGGTGGCCACGAGGTGGAGGACGATCAGCACCATGATGTAGAAGCCGATCGCGCTGAGCGCCGAGGTGCCGAGCTTCTGGCCGAGCACCGTGGCGAGCGCCAGGATGCCGACCGGGGCGATGGCCAGCATCCAGCGCACCACGACCAGCATCGTATCGGCCATCCCGCGGAAGAACGCCAGCTGGGCCGCACGTGGACCGGCGGCCACCTGTCCCAGTGCGAAGGCGTACAGCAGCGTGAAGAGCACCACCGGCAGCAGGGTACCGTCGGCGGCGGCCTTGATGGGATTGAGGGGGATGAGCCCCAGAATCCACGTGCGCAGCGACAGCGCGTCGGCGGGGGGGATGTCGATCGCGGCGGTAGCGCGCAGCCGCGCCGTCGCCTCGGGGTCGAGCACGAGCGTGTCAAACCACGGTGGCGACACGACCGCGGAGAAGATCGCGCAGGCGATGGACAGCCCCAGCATCCACGCGAAGGCCTTCGCGCCCACGCGGCCGGTGACGCTGGTGTCGCCGCCCCCCGCCACCCCCACGATCAGCAGGGGGACCACGAGCGGAATCACCGTCATCCGCACCGCGTTGATCCACGCGGTGCCGACCACGTCGAGGATGCCGATCAGCCCGCTGGTGAAGGCGGACGGGGTGGCGTCGCGGGATAGCCACATGCCGAGCCCGAGGCCGACGAGCAGCCCGAGGGTGACCTGCAGGGCCTGGGAGCGCAGCGGATGGCGGCGCGGGGCGGCGGGAGGGGCGGCGGCAACGGACATGGGCGCGAACGTACTCGCGCGCACGCGGCGGCGCGAGGACCCAGAGCTAGAAGCCGATCCCCGCCGACCACACGAACATGCTCCGGGCACGTGCGCTGTCGCCGGCCGCGTCGCCGAGCCGGGCGTAATAGCCGATTTCGCCGCCGATGCCGAGCAGGGCCCAGAGATGGACCGAGCCGCCGGCGTAGCTGCGGCGGGCTGTGGCGTTGAGGGGATCGCCGAAGGTGCGGATGAGGCCACCCGTGATCGCAGCACCGCTGCCCAACGAGCCGAACGATTTCGCGAGCCCCGCCGAGGCACCGGCGGCGCCGAGACCGAGCTTGGCCACGGCCATGGCGCACAGATCCCAGCGGTCGCCTTCGTACACGTAGCCGCCGCCATACGACAACGCCACCTTGAACGGCGCGCCGTAGGTGAGACCACCCATACACTGCCCCGCGCGCCAGCGCATGTCGGGCGCCTCGGCGGTCGTCGCCGCCGTGGCGGCGACGGGTGTCGGCGCGGCCTGCGCGTCGGCCGCCCGGGCGCTCACGAGCAGCACCGCCGCGCCGACGGCCGTCGCGAACGCACGCGTGGGTCGCATCAGAATTTCATCCCGCCGGCTTCCGCGAACTCGCGCATCGCCTTCTCCTGCGCCTCGGTGAGCGACTCGGGCACGGTGATGGTGACTTCCACCAGCAGATCGCCTTTCCGGCCGTCCTTGCGGACCCCCTGCCCGGTGACCTTGAAGCGCTTGCCCGACGAGGTGCCGGCCGGAATGCGGAGCGTCACTTTCTTCTCGTCGAGCGTCTTCACGGTGATGCGCGAACCGAGGGTGGCCTGCGCGATGTTGATGGGCACCGTAGCGATGAGATCGAGCCCGTCGCGCGTGTAGAAGCGGTCGGGGAGCACGGTGAAGGTGATCACGAGATCGCCCGGCTGTCCGCCCGCCGCGCCTTTGCCACCCTGCCCGCGCAACCGCACCTTGGCGCCCGTTTCCGCCCCCGAGGGCACGGCGATGAGCACCTTGCGGGCCACCCGCGCATCGCCGGCGCCGCGACAGGTCGGGCACCGTTCGGTGGGGACATTGCCCCGCCCGGCGCACGCCGGACACGGGCGGTTGACGGCAAAGCCGCCCTGTCCGAAGGAAATCACGCCGCGCCCGCTGCATTCGGCGCACGGCCGCATCTGCGCGCCAGCCGCCGCGCCGCTGCCACGGCAGGTGACGCACTCCTCGTTCGCTTCGATATCGATGGGCACCTTGCCCCCGATGGCCGCGACCCGGAACGGGACCTCGACGGTCTGCTCGATGGACTGCCCGCGCTCGGGCGCGCGGGCGCGTGCCCGCCCTGCTCCGGCGGCACCGCCGAACATGGACGAGAAGAGATCGCCGAGGCCGCCGATTCCGCCCACGTCGAAGTCGGTGAACGTGCCCGCCCCCGGCTGGCCGGGACGTGCGCTTCCCGCCGCACCGGGGCGCGACGACGCGCGTCCCCCGTTGAAGCCGCCCATGCCCCCCATCCCGCCGAACGCGCCGAGCCGACGCATCTCGTCGTACTCTTTACGCTTCGCCGCATCGCCGAGGACGTTGTGGGCCTCGGAGATTTCCTTGAAGCGTTCGGCGGCCTTGGGGTCGTTCTGGTTGGCGTCCGGGTGATGCTGCTTGGCCAGTCGCCGGTACTGCTTCTTGATCTCGTCGGCGGTGGCCGTGGACGAGACGCCGAGTACTGCGTAGAAATCCTTGCCGTTGGCCATGCTCAGCGCGCCCTCAGGCGCCGTTCCACTGCGTCACGACCACGCGCGCCGGGCGAAGCACGTGGCCGTTGATCACGTACCCCACCTGGAAGCACACGGCCACGCGGCCGTCGTCCTCGGGCTGCGCCGCGGGCGCGGTGGTGACCGCTTCGTGCAGGGCCGGATCAAACGCATGTCCCGTGGGATCGACGATTTCGAAGCCATGACCCGCGAGGGACTTGAACAGCTTCTTCTCCACGAGCTGCATGCCGTCGATGACGGCCTTGGCATCAACGGTGCCCGGATCGACGGCGGCGAAGCGCTGGATATCGTCGAGCGCATCGAGCAGCCCACGCACGAGTTCTCCCTGCGCGCGCCAGCCGGCTTCCTGCCGCTCTTTCACGGCGCGACGACGGAAATTGTCGTATTCGGCGGCAAGGCGCAGATGTTTGTCCTTGAGGGATTCGATCTCGCGCAGGAGTTCTTCGGCGCCGTCGTGCGACGGCGACAGGAGCTCGGCGCTGCCCTGCGTGTCCATCGGGTCCATGGAGTCGACCGGCAGTTCGGACATAGGATCAGTCATGGTCGGTGAAGAGTCAGGCTCGGCGACCGCCCCGTGGGATACGCCCGGGGCGGCGACGACGCCGCAGAGGCGCGTCGGCCGAGTCCGTACGAAAGGGAGCCGCAGAAGTTCTCGAAAGTGGTGGAACGACTGACGAAAGATCAGCCGCACGGCCGTCGATGTCAGCCCCGTGCGGTCCATCCGGTGGCATCGACGTCGTGTTCGAACGCGCGGCGCAGACGATCGAGTGCCAGCTGGGCGGCCCGGTACCGGATTTCCGACCGGTCGCCGGGGAGGACGGCGCGAACGGCATGCACCTCGCCGTCCATGTCCACCGCCACCCACACGGTACCCACAGGCTTCTCCGGCGTGCCACCATCGGGGCCGGCGATGCCGGTGATGCCGATGCCGATGGTCGTGCCGAAGCGCAGCCGCGCACCGGTGGCCATGGCGCGGGCCACCGGTTCACTCACCGCGCCGTGGGCGTCGAGGTCGCTCTGGGCGACCCCGAGCTCGCGCACCTTGACCGCATTGGCGTAGGCGATCGTACCGCCCTGCACGACACGGCTGGAGCCGGGCACGGCGGTGAGGCGCATGCCCAGGAGGCCGCCGGTGCAGCTTTCGGCCACGGCGATCGTGGCGTTCCGCGCGGCGCACTCGGCGAGCATGAGGGCGGCCAGATCGTCGTCACCCTCGCCGTAGATGAACCGTCCCACCTTCTCGCGGACGCGCTGGGCCGCGGCGGTGAGCCGCTGCTCCGTGTCGCGCGCCGGGCGGCCGTGCGAGGTGAGCCGCAGATCGACGCCGTCGTTGCCGGGGAGGTAGGCGAGCGACAGTCCGTCCACGCCCCGCGCGAGGTCGCCCAGTTTGTCGGCCAGCGCCGATTCGGCGATGTTGGCGGTGCGCAGTGTTTTCGAGCGCACCACCGACCCACCCACAGGCAGCCGCTCACGCAGCTGTGGGATGAGGGTGTCGGCCAGCATGCCGCGCATCTCGCGAGGGACGCCGGGGAGCATGGCGACCCACCGCTGGCGGTCGTCTTCGAGCCAGATGCCCGGAGCGGAGCCGTGGCGGTTGGCGAGGATCGTGGCGCGCTCGGGGACCATGGCCTGCTGACGATTGCTGGCCGGCAGCTCATGTCCGAAGCGCTTGAGCCACCGCGCTTCGAGTGCGACGAGGATGTCGGGGTCGAGCACCATGCCGCGTCCGAAAATGGAGCCGATGGCGGGCTTGGTCATGTCGTCGGCGGTGGGTCCAAGCCCGCCCGTGGTGATGACGGCGCCGGTGCGCTCAAGCGCCTCGCGCACGGCGGCGGCAATGGCGTCGGCATCATCGCCGCAGGTGGCGCGGCGGACGATGCGCACACCGAGCGCGGCCAGTTCACGCGCCAGATGCGCGGCATTGGTGTCGATCGTGAAGCCGAGGAGCAGCTCGTCGCCGATCGTGACGATTTCGATGTTCATGGAGGAAAGGTACTACGGACGACAACGCCGCCCCCGCACCCGCCTCAGACCAGGCGCGCGACCTGCCGTCCGTAGCGCTGCAGGTACAGCCACAGACTCCAGAGCGTGAGCACGACGGCGCCGACCATGCTGGTCACGCCCACCACGCCAATGAAGTACGCCACGCCCCGCCAGGCGCTGTCCCCTTCCCACCCCTGCCGCGCCGCGAAGGTCGCCGCGAAGAACCACAGATACGCCGCGCCGAGCCAGATGCTCTGGAAGGTGGTTTTCCATTTGGCGGGGCCGATCGCGGCGATCACGATGCCGCGGCGGGCGGCGATCTGGCGGAACACGGTCATGAAGGCCTCGCGTCCCAGCACCACCACCACAATCCACAACGGCAGCGACACGCCGCCGAGGGGCGTCTGGAACAGCAGGGGCGTGGGCTGCGGCATCGTGCCCTCAGGCACCAGCAACGTGTAGTGCTTCTGCAGCCAGTACATCGGGATCAGCGTGGCCACCAGCAGCAGCTTGTCAGCTAAGGGGTCGAGCAACCGGCCCAGATCGGTGACCAGATTGCGCGACCGCGCGAGGTGGCCGTCCCAGTAGTCGGTGACGGCGGCGATCAGGAACAGCAGGAACGCGATGAGGCGTGCGCTCGACGACGTGGTGAACGGCAACCACGCAATCAGTGGCGTCAGGGCGATACGGCCCATCGTGATTGCGTTCGGAAGGTTCACGGGAGATCCGGAGGCGGGAGATGCGTGCCCGCCACGCCCGCAGCTAGGCGAGCGTTTTGAGCACCAACTTGGACACGGCTTTCAGCGTGTCGAACACACCGTCGCCGGTGACGGCAACGGCTTCGAAGGACGGGACACGCTCCACCCACTCACCCGTCGGCAACTGGCTGACCAGAAACTCACCCGGTTTGAACGGATCCGCCAGCGCGCGCATGCGCGTGGGGTCCGTAACTTCCCAGCCCGGATTGAGCATGGACTGCAGTGCCGACAGCGGCGCCGCATTGGGCAGATCGCGCTTGTTGTACTGG
Organism: Gemmatimonadota bacterium; assembly: GCA_031127225.1. Lineage (GTDB taxonomy): Bacteria > Gemmatimonadota > Gemmatimonadetes > Gemmatimonadales > Gemmatimonadaceae > Gemmatimonas. The sequence continues at coordinate 6,060 of JARIEV010000071.1, forward strand.
ATGACGAACGGCATGCGGGTGAGATCGTACCCGTACGCCGCCATGTTGTCATACAGGTTCTGCATGGACTCGACGTTGGCCTCGGCCCGCTCGACCTGCGAGTCGGCCACGAACACGACGCCATCGACGCCCTTCAAGATGAGCTTGCGGCTGGCATTGTAGTAGACCTGCCCGGGCACCGTGTACAGATGGAACCGCGTCCGGAAGCCGCGGATGGTGCCCAGATCGACCGGGAGGAAGTCGAAAAAGAGCGTCCGCTCGGTTTCCGTGGCCAGCGAGATCAGTTTGCCCCGCGTGCTCGGGGACACCTTGCCGTACACGTATTCGAGATTCGTGGTCTTGCCGCCCAGTCCCGGACCGTAGAAGACGATCTTGCAGTTGATCTCACGGGACGCATAGTTGATCATCGACATCGACGGCGGCCCCTTACTGAAAGAGCCGGTCGATCTCGTCCTCGGCCCCGGCCAGAAAACCCGGCGGCGCCGTGGACGCGGACCCGCCGCGCGAAAAGACCCCTTCGAAGGTCTTCGTGAGTTCATCGACCGCCGCTTTCATGCGGAGCCGGACCAGCCCCAGCGTGGTGCGATTGTCGAACAGGACCACCAGAATGACACGCCGCGCGATGTCGGCGAGGTACATCGACTCTTTTTCGCCCTGATGGAACAGGACGTTGAAGTCGCTCTCGCCGATCAGGCGCGCGAGTTGGTCGTTGGCGCTGAAGTCGGCGGCGGTGAGCGTGGCGAACGCGGTCGCGTCGAAGGCCGGCGGCTCGCCGACGGTAGCGACTAGCTGACCGCTCCGGTCCACGAGCAGGGCACACCGTGCCTTGGCATCGTACAGGAACCGCTGGAGCGTAATGGTGATGGCCCCGAAATCGTCCTCGGTGAACGACCAGGTGGCGGCGCCGACAGGCATGTACAGTGGGTCGGGGGAATCGAGATCAGCAGCCCGGTGTCACGGAGCCGCGCATTATCAACGCGCGGACGTGCCCGAAGGTAACGCCGAACCGCGTGTTCTCCATCTCATGGCATTTCGCGCCGCGCGGAAAGCGCCTGCGCGATCGTCACGCCATCGGCATACTCGAGGTCTCCCCCCACCGGCAGGCCACGCGCGATCCGCGTGATCCGGACGCCCCAGGGGAGTAGCTGCCGCTGCACGTACAACGCGGTGGCCTCCCCCTCGAGCGATGGGTTGGTGGCCAGAATCACCTCGGTCACCCCTTCGGGACCGATGCGGGCCAGCAAGTCGCCGATGGCCAGATCGTCGGGGCCCACCCCATCGAGGGGCGAGAGCCGCCCCCCCAGCACGTGATACAGCCCGCGGAATTCACCCGCCCGCTCGATCGACGCGATATCGGAGGCTTCCTCGACCACGCAGAGCAGCGACCCGTCGCGGCGCGGGTCGGCGCAGAGGGCGCAGAGCGGCGACTCCGTGAGGTTGTGGCACCGGTCGCAGGCGCGCACGCGCTCGGTGAGCGCCACCAGCGCCTCCGCCAGCCGCAGGCTTTGCGCATGCGGCTGCCGCAGCAGGTGATACGTAAGGCGCAGCGCGGTCTTGCGGCCGATGCCGGGCAGCCGCGCCAGCTCGCTGGTGAGTTCGTCGATGACGCTCAACGGCGGGCGATCAGAACGGCAGCTTGAACGGCAGCTCGATACCGCCGGTGACCTTGCTCAGCTCGAACTGCATGGCGTCGGCGGCCTTCTTCTGCGCCTCGGCCACGGCCACCACGATGAGATCCTCGAGCATCTCGATGTCTTGGCCGTTCACCACGGCCGGATCGAGCTTGATGCGCCGCAGCTGCATCTTGCCGTCGACATCGGCCACGACCATGCCGCCGCCAGCGAGCGCGGAGAAGGTGCGCTGCCCCATCTCTTCCTGCATGGTCTGCATGCGCGCCTGCATGTCCTTGAACTGGCCCATCATCTTGAACAGATCCATAAGTCCGTCGGGAGTGCGGAGTGGAAGTGGGTACGTGCGCGACGCGATGCGGCGCGTCAATCGAGCAGTTCGAGGTCCAGCGCGCGGACGGCGGCCTCGAGCAGCGGATCCCGGGCGGAGAGCTGTTCGGTGCGCTGCTGCTGCACGTCGTGGGCGGTCAATCGTTTGGTGGTGTCCCGGGGCGCCCTCGCCTCAGCCTGCGCCGACGCGTTGGCGCTGAGCGATGACACCACGGTCACGCCGGTCACGCCGGACACACACGACTGCAAGGCCGTGAGGATGTCCGCGCGCGCACCGTCCGCGGCGCGGGCGAAGGTGTCGTCGGCGGGATCGTAGGTGAGCGTCACGCTGCCGTGGGCAGAAACGCCCGACGGAATGAGCCGTGCCACGGCCTGCGCCAACATGCCGCGGCCGCCCGCCTTCACGGCGTCCGCCACGGTGTCCCACACGGCTTTGAGCTGTTCAACCGTGGGCGGGGGGCCACCGCGCGGTGCGGGTGCCGCCGCGCGCGCCACAGGACGCTGCTCGGCGATCTGCGCCGCGGCTGCGGCTTCCGCCACCTGCTGCGTGGCCGAGCGTGGCGGCACGACGAACGGGGGCGGCGGGGGCGCCAGCGCTGGCGCGACGGCGGCGGGTGGCGACGGGGGCATGGCGTGCGCCGAGGCGACGCGCGGCTCGTGCGCCACGCGCCGTGCGGGGGGATCGTCGTGACCACCCGCGCCGAAGCCCTTCAGCACCTCCTCGAGCTCCACCGTGCGATCGAGCAGCGCGAAGCGCACCAGCAGCGTTTCAAGCAGCAACTGCGGCTGCCCGCTTCGGCGATACATGGGCTCCATCTCGAGCAGCGCGTGCAACATGCGCAGCAGATCGCCGGCCGAGAGTTGCCCCTTCCGCGCGGTGAGCGCGGCGCGCATGTGCTCCGACAGCTCGGGGGGCACGCCACCGAGGGTGATCGTGAGCTGCGCCCGCAACGTGCGCCCAATGCCGGCGAGCAACAGCAGGAGATCGACCCCGCCATCGGCCTGGCGCTGCACGGCCTCGAACACGTCGACGGCACGCCGCTGGGCGATGATGTCGAGGAGGAGCAGGTACTCGTCCTCGGGCACGAGCCCCAGCGCCGTGCGCACGCGCTCCGCCGTGACCTCGGCCGTTTCGCCAAGCGACAGCACCTGGTCCGTGAGCGAGAGCGCGTCGCGCAGGCCGCCGTCGGCGGCGCCGGCGATCATGCCGAGCGCATCGGGTTCGAAGCGGACGCCTTCTTCCGTGAGCACGGCGGCGAGCCGCTCACGGATCTCCGCCGGTCCGATGCGCTTGAGGTCGAAGCGCTGCAGGCGCGAGATCACCGTAGGCAGCACCTTCTGCGCTTCGGTGGTGGCAAACACGAACACCACGCGCGGCGGCGGCTCCTCGAGCACCTTGAGCAGCGCATTCCACGCGTCCCGCGAGAGCATGTGCGCTTCGTCAACGATGTACACCTTGTAGCGATCGTCGCCGGAGGGGGCGTACATGGCGCGTTCGCGGAGCTCGCGGGCGTCGGCCACGCCGCCGTTCGACGCGGCGTCGATTTCGACCACATCGAGCGAGGCGCTGCCCCCCCAGATGCGCTGGCAGCTGGTGCACTGTCCGCACGGTTCACCGGCGGCGGCCATCGCGTCGCTGAACTCCGTGGCGGCGGCGGTGCCACTCACCCGGCGGGCGTCGGACAGCTCCTCGCAGTTGAGCGCCATCGCCAGCACGCGGGCCAGCGTGGTCTTGCCGGTGCCGCGCGGTCCGCACAGCAGATAGCCGTGCGCCACGCGCCCACTGGCGATGGCGCCTTTCAGCGTGTTCGCAACGTGCGACTGCACCGCCACGGTCGCGAAGTTCCGCGGGCGGTATTTACGGGCGAGGGCAAGCGACATGCCATGCAATCTACATGGCCGACCCCGTCTCGGCGTCTGCCGCCGGGGCCTGTTCGCGGCGCCGGATCGCCGCCCCCCGGTGGTTTCCGTGGCGCCCCGTGATTAACTTTGGAATGCTCCGGGTCCCGGAGGGCGACAGCCCGCCAAATCCGTCAGGACCCCGAAGGTAGCAGCGGCACGTGGAGTCTGGCGTCGCTTCGTCAGGCCCGGAGCACTGCGCACGGGAGGATTCGCTCACACGAGCGGACCTCCCGTGCGCTTTTTCGTGCCGCCCCCGTGCCGTTTACGACAGCACCTCGGCGAGCGCCCGCGCGAGGCCGGGCGCGTGCGCGGCGATGGCGTCGATCGGCGCGTCGAGGTGTGCGACAGCCCGCACCCGGCTGGCGTGCCACTTGGAGATGCGCACCCCGAGGGCGGCCGCGCGTGCGACCACCTCGTCGGCACGTGGCTGCGGGAGATCGATCATGACGATGTTGGTATCGGGCATCACGACCTTCGCACCGCCGACGCCATCGACCAGCCGCGCGAGATACGCAGCGGCCTCGTGATCCTGTGGGAGCCGATCGAGATGGTGCTCGAGCCCGTGCAGTGCGGCCGCCGCGAGGATGCCGCTTTGCCGCATACCGCCACCGAAGCGCTTGCGGGCACGATGCGCGCGCGCGATCACGTCGGCGGGACCGGCGAGACAGGCGCCCACCGGCGCGCCGAGTCCCTTGGAGAAGGACACCATGACCGTGTCGGCGCAGTCCGCAAAGTCGGCGAGCGCGGTCCCTGTGGCGGCGGCCGCGTTCCAGAGGCGCGCGCCGTCCAGATGAACCGGCACGCCCAGCGTGCGCGCCACGGCCGTGAGCGCGCGCAGCTCAGGCAGCGGGGTGACGGCACCGCCGGCGCCGTTGTGCGTGTTCTCGAGGCAGACCATCGAGGGCTCGGGGGCGTGCACCGAGGGCGACCGGATGGCCGCGGTGAGATCGGCGGCCCGGAACACCGTCCCGGCGGCGTGCACCGGACGCACCTGCACCCCGCACAAGGCGGCGACCCCGGCGATTTCCCATTGGATAATGTGGGCGTCAGCGTCGAGCAGCAGTTCGGTGCCCGGCGTGGTCTGCACCCAGATGGCCGACTGATTGGCCATCGTGCCGCTGGGGAAGAAGAGCGCCCGCTCTTTCCCCAGCCGCTCGGCGACCATGGCTTCGAGGCGCCGCGTGGTGGGGTCGCCGTCGAGCACGTCGTCCCCGACTTCCGCCTCCGCCATCGCGCGCCGCATCGCGGCTGTCGGCCTGGTGACGGTATCGCTGCGCAGGTCGAGGACGGGGGCGGCGGAATGGGTCACGATCGTGGGGTGGGAGGTCGTTTGGGGGGAGCGGCGGCGGAACGGACCGGACGCATCGGCACCGGCGCGCGCAGCGCGGCCAGTTCGCTGCGGCGCAGGTCGAAGGCCTGCGCGACTTCTCCGCCGATGAGGAACAGCAGCGCACCATAATATGTCCAGAACACCACGGCGACGACGGCCGCGATGGTGCCGGTATACAGCGAACTCGGATCGAAGCGCGCCACGAAGAGCGCGAACAGGTGCCGGGCGATCTCGAAGAGCACCGACGCGCTGAGCGCCGCCACGGCGGCCGTGCGGCGGGTCGGCCGCCGCTGCGGGAGGGCGCGGTACATGGCGTAGAAGAGCACGAACACCACCAGGAGCGCCAGCAGGCGCCCCAGCAGGTAGCCGAGCCCCGACATGGCGTCGGCGCGCACGCCGATTTCCTGCAGCAGGGCGAGCCCGCGGGTGGTGGCGAGGTCGAGATAGGCCGACAGCACGACGTAGAGCACGACCGCCATGGTGGCGACGATGGTGGCGGCGAAGTCGAACAGCTTGCCCGCCATGATTCCGCGATCGGTGCCGTCGAAGATCAGCGCGAGGACACTGCGCAGTGATCCGAAGAGGCGGGTGGAGAACCACGCGAAGCCGACGGCGGAGTACAGCGTCACGGTACCGCGCGTGTTCAGCACGTCGGTGACGATGCCGCGCAGCAGGGCGCCGGCGGCCGGCGTTCCGCTGGGCAGCAGACGATCCACGAGCGCGACCACGGTGTTGGCCGCTTCGGCGGTTTCGCGTCCCAGCAGAAACGACAGCCCGGCCACCACGAGCAGCACAAACGGCAACAGGGCGAGCAGCACATTGAAGGCCAGCCCGCCCGCCAGAAACAGCACATTGTCCTCGGCGCCCTGCTTCCAGACGCGTCGGACAATGTCCCAGGTGATGTCAGCCTTCGCGCGAATCGCCGCCAGCGGACTCCTCCCGGCCGGGCGACGTCATGTCGTCCGGCGTGATCGTGTCATCGGGGCCGGCGCGCCGCGCATGATCGCGGTAGGCCCGTCGGCTGTCGGCGTAGGCGCGTTTGCTGTCGGCGACGGCACGCTCGAGTTCGACGCGCGCCTGCGCAGCCGCCTCGCGACCGGCGGCCACCGCATCGCCGACCGCCTGCACACGGGACCCCACCGCGTCGCGTGCGCGGTCCACGCGCTCGTCGAACCGCATGCGCGTGTGCTCGACGGAATCGGCCACGGTGTCGCTGAAACCGTCGGCGGCGTCTTTCACTTTGCGGCCCGCGCGGCGTGCTTCGTCGCGCAGGCGCTGGCGGGTGTCCCGTCCGCTGGCAGGAGCGAACAGCAATGCCGCCCCGGCGCCTATGGCGAGCCCGAGCAAAAAGGTGCCGACTCCCGCCGACGTGCTGCTGCGATCGATCACCACCACGCGTTCATCGTCGTACTCATCATTTCGGGCCATGTCATACCTCCGTCCTGTGGAGAGTGGTCAGGTGCCGGGCACCGCGCGCACGATGACGCGCGGCACCCGACTCCCAGTACTAGCCACTCAGTCGGAAAGGTCCGCGTCGTCCGGCGCCGCGACGACCGTGCTGGCCCCCGAGGGGAACGGGCGGTGCTGCTCAGGCATGGTGACGTGCTGATCCACGACGGGCTTGGTGCCCGCAATGCCGAGCTGCTCGAACAGGAAGGTGAACTTGCGGTCGTAGGCGGCGCCAAGCGCGGATCGCACGCTCTCGGGGAGCGCCCACAGCTGCTGCTTGAAGGGGCCGATCGCCTTCTTGCGTGCCTTGTAGTAGAACTGCTCGTCGGTGTCCGTGGCCTTCCGCTCGTCCTTGGCGTTGGCATCGAGCCACGCGTACATCGCCGCCCGCAATTCGGCCGGGATGTGATCGAACATCATGGTCTGGAAATTGGTGGCGAGGTGAATCTCCGCCGTCTCCAGCCGCGGGAAGTTGCTGAACGCCGCATCGGGAAGCGTGGACGCCCCGTGCTGCACGGCGCCGGCCATCCCGTAGCGCTCGCGCCCCATTTTCGAGAGCGTCGCGAGCGTGTCGAAGTCGAGCGCCACGTCGGCGATGGAGCCATCGGGGAGCACGACGCCGCCGTGGGACGTGCCGGACTGCACGGAGATCTTGGACAGACCCGCCATGCCCGGCGCCTGCGCCGCGAGGGTCGCGTTGAACCCGTCCATGAACGCTTCGAGCTCGGCGGGGGTGCTGTTCTCGGTGCCGACTTCACCGATCTCGCCACCGATGGAGATCGTGACGCCAGCCGGTTCGGCGGCCCGCACGAAGCGCGTGATGTCCACGCACACGTCGTAATTGAGCAGCTGCTGCTCGGCGAGCGTCTCCTTGGAGAGATCGACCAGCGTGGAGGTGTCGACGTCGATGTTGTAGAAGCCAGCGGCCACCGCTTCGGTGACGAGGGCCTTGACGGCATTCACTTCGGTGACCGGATCGACCGCGTACTTCTTATGGTTGACCTGGAAGTGATCGCCCTGAATGAACACCGGTCCGCGATAGCCTTCGCGCAGCGCGGCGGCGAGGATGACGGACACGTATTCGTCGGGACGCTGATCGGTGTACGCAATTTCCGAACGGGCGATCTCGAGGATGAAAGCGCCGGCGTTGGTCGCGATCGCGGTGCGGAACACGGCCCGCACCGTGTCGTAGGTGAGGGCGCGGATGTTCATCGCCGGCACCGTGAAGCCGCCGCTCTTCCCCGCCCCGCGGGCCACGTACAGTTCATGGATCGAGGCGGCACGGACGCCGACCATCTGTCCCAACTCCCAGAGCAACCAGCGGGCGACGAGACGCTCGCCTTCGTTGCCGAACACCGCCTGATGGACGAGCGTGTCCATCTGGGGCGAGGTGAGGACCGACGCGTCGTGGAGCTGGACGCGTCCGTCGGTCACCGTCACGGCGCCACCCAGCAGCGACATCGGGGAGATCGTGGAGTCGGACATTCGTGTGAAAGATCCTGCCGGCGCGAGCCGGACCGCATCAAGGTGAGTCGATTGGCCGCCCCGGTACTCAGGAGCGGCCGCTTCTGCCCGCGAAAGTTTCCACAGTACCGACGGGCGCGGCAAGGGCGAGATCAGACCCGGAACCGAGGGTCCGGCGTGGGAAGCGCGTCCCACTCGGCCCGCGCCTGGTCGCTGCCAGCGCGCCCCAGCATGGCGTACGCGAACTGCTTGCCCAGCTCCACCCCGGGCTGATCGAAGGCATTGACGCCGTACAGCTCGCCGGCGTATGCCGTGGCCAGGGCGAAGGTCTGCATGAGGGCGCCCAGATGCCACGCATCGATGGTATCGATGGCGAGCGTGGCGTTGAAGCGTCCACGCGCGGCCAGCGCACCAGCGGTCGCGCGCTGCTCGATGTCGATGAGCTCGCCCAACGTGTGCCCGGCGAGGTAGCTGAGTTCCGCGATGTCGGCGTGACGCGCCGGGATGCGGCCATCGGCTTCACGCCCCCGCACCGTGATGAACGTGACCGTCTTATCGAGCGGCCCCTCCATGAACAGCTGGACCTGCGAGTGCTGGTCGGTGGCGCCGACCGCCGGCAGCGGCGTGGGGCCGACCGGCGTGCCATCCGGTGTGTGCTTGCCCAACGACTCGGCCCACAGCTGCACGAACCAGAGCGCGAGGTCGCGCAGCGGATCGGCGTACGGCATGAGCACCTGGACCGAGCGCCCGTGGCGCGTGTCGGCCAGATGCTGCAGCATAGCGAAGGTGCCCGGCAGATTCGTGGAGAGGTCGGCGCTCGCGGCGCGCGTCATGACGTCGGCGGCGCCGGCCAGCAGCGCGCGCACGTCGATGCCGATGAGCGCGGCGGGGAGCATGCCGACCGGTGAGAGCACCGAGAAGCGCCCCCCCACGTTGGCGGGGATCTCGAGCGTGGTGATCCCTTCGGCGCGCGCGATCTTGCGCAGCGCTCCGACCTCGGGGTCGGTGATGAACACCAGATGGCCGCGTGCGGCTTCCTCCCCCACGGCGGCGGCGAGCGCCTCGCGCACGATGAGGTACTGCGCCATGGTCTCGACGGTGCCGCCGGACTTCGAGATCACGAGCACCAGCGTCTGCGCGAGGTCGAGGCGCGCGAGTGTGGCCGACATCGTGGCGGGATCGACGTTGTCGAGCACGTGCAGCCGCGGCCGCCCACCGCGCGCCGCGGCATCGAGTGCGTTCCACCCCGGCGGACAGAGAGCGGTGCGCAGCGCGATGGGGCCCAGCGCCGAGCCGCCGATGCCCAGCAGCAGCACGTCGGCGAAGCGCCCGCGCACCTGCTCCGCCACGGCCAGCGTGGCGTCACGCAGCACGTCGTGCGTGGGCAGCGTGAGGAAGCCCAGATCGTCCGTGCGGGCATGGACCCGGGCGTGCGCTTCGGCGAAGGCCGATGCCGCCGCCGCGAGCTGCTCGCCGGTGATGCCCGCGCCGTGCGGCAACGCCGCGCCCATCATGTTGGTGAAATCGAGTGACAGCGTCATGGCTTTCGATCCGGGGAACTCAGGGGATGTCGACGATCAGACCGTCGTACGCCGGCTCGATGCCGGCGGGGAGCTCGGCGGCGAACGCCGCGTGCGCGTTGTGATGCGTGAGGTGCGTGAACAACGTGCGCTCCGCGCCCACGCGCTGCGCGACGGCGATCGCTTCCGCGATCGAGAGATGCGTGGGGTGCGGCTCACGCAGCAACGCATTGAGGACCAGAACCCGCACCCCGGCGAGCGCCGCGTAGGCCGCCTCGGGGAGCAGTTTGGCATCGGTGATGTACGCCACGTGGCCGATGCGGTAGCCCACCACCGCCGCGTGCCCGTGCGGCACGGCGATAGGAAACACGGTGACGCCGTTCACGTGAAACGGGACGCCGGCCGTGATGGGCACCAGCGTGCACTCCGGCCGCGTCAGCGCGGGAATCGCGCGCAGCCGCTCGTCCATGATGTACGGGAACCGCGTGCGCAGCGTGTCGAGCGTCGGCGCTTCGCCGTACAGCGGCAGCGGGGTGCCGCGCTTCATGGTCACGGCGCGCAGGTCGTCGATACCATGGATGTGATCGGCGTGTTCGTGCGTGTACAACACGGCATCGACGTGGCCGATCCCGGCGGCCACGAGCTGCAGCCGCAACTCAGGCGGCGTATCGATGAGCAGCCGCGTGCCGTCGGCCGTTTCGATGACGGCTGCGCAGCGGGTGCGACGGTCGCGCGGGTCTGGCGACCGGCACACGGCGCAGCTACACCCGATCTGCGGCACGCCAAACGACGTGCCGGTGCCGAGGAAGGTGAGGCGCACGGGCGCGGTCAGCGACCGCCCCCGCGCTCGACGCGCGCCGACTGCGTCACACCGTCTCGACCTTCAGCAGGTTGGTCGTGCCCGGCACGTCGAAGGGCACGCCCGCCGTGACCAGCACGCGATCACCCTTGGTGACGAGGTTGAGGTCGAGCGCCTCGCGCAGCGCCATCGCCACCATGTGATCATACCCGCGCGCCGTCGGGACGAGGCGTGGTACGACACCCCACACCAACGAGAGCTGGCGGCAGACCCGCGGTTCATCGGTGAGGGCGAGGATGGGCACACTGGGCCGGTGCGACGACACGATGCGCGCGGTGAAGCCGCTCTTCGTGAACACGACGACGAGCGGCGACTCGAGCATGCGCACGGCCGCCACGGTGGCCGCCGCAATCGCTTCCTCGGTGTTGACGCCGCTCGTGGTGCGACGGTCGACCCGGTTGGTGAGCGTGGGGCGCGGATGCGTCTCGATTTCCGTGATGATGCGGCGCATCGCTTCCACGGCGAGGCGCGGATACTTGCCGGCGGCCGTTTCGGCCGAGAGCATGACCGCGTCAGTGCCGTCGAGAATGGCGTTGGCAACGTCGCTGGCCTCGGCGCGCGTGGGGCGCGGGTTGTCGATCATCGACTCGAGCATCTGCGTGGCCGTGATCA
>JARIEV010000072.1 GCA_031127225.1 Gemmatimonadota bacterium
AGCACCAGCAGCGTGTCACCGGCGCGCAGCTGCCCGCGATCGATGAGCGCATGCATGGCCGTGCCGAACGCCAGCGGCAGCGCAGCGGCGACCTCGCACGACACGGCATCGGGGATCGGCGTCACGGCCGTGGCCGGCGCGCACAACTGCTCGGCGAAGGCGCCGGTCCGCGTAAACGCCACCACGCGCTGTCCCACGTGGAAGGTGGTGACACCCGCACCGATGGCCGTGATCACGCCGGCCGCCTCCGCGCCCGGGGTGAACGGCAGCGGCGGACGTTCCTGGTACTGTCCCATCACCATCAGCGCATCCGGGAAATTCACCCCCGCTGCCTGCACGGTGAGCACTACCTCACCGGCGGCCGGCACAGGATCGGGCACGACGTCGACCGTGAGGAGTTCCGGCTGGTCGAACGTACGGCAACGGACGGCGCGCATGGCGATCGGGAGTTGAAAGTCGGATGGACGGTCGCAGGTGGGCCACCGCAGGTGGGCCACCGCACGTACGCGACGGCCCGACACCCCGTGCAGGATAATGCTCGCGCCTGCTCCGCGCCGACGGTACACTCCGTGCATGACTTCCAACCGCACCCGGGTCGCCGTGGCCCAGCTTGCTCCCGCCGCCGACACCGAGGCGGCGATCGACACCATCGCAGCCGTGAGCGCCCGCGCGGCCCACGGCGGGGCTGCCCTCGTGCTGTTCCCCGAGGCCTACGTGGGCGGGTACCCACGCGGGGCGGGGTTCGGCACCGTGGTCGGCTCGCGCAGCGAGGCCGGACGCGAGGCGTTCCGCCGCTATCAGGCGCAGGCGATCACGGTACCGGGGGCGCAGTGCGCGCGGCTGGGGGCCATTGCCGCCGAGCACGGGGTGTATCTGGTGGTGGGGGTCATCGAGCGCGACGGCGGTACGCTGTACTGCTCGGTGCTGTTTTTCGCCCCCGACGGCACACTGATGGGCACGCACCGCAAGCTCATGCCCACGGCGGCGGAGCGGCTCATCTGGGGCTTCGGCAACGGCTCCACCATGCCGGTGTTCGACACGCCGCTGGGCCGGCTGGGCGCCGTGATCTGCTGGGAGAACTACATGCCGCTGCTACGCGCGGCGCACTACGCCAAGGGGATTCAGCTGTACTGCGCCCCCACGGCCGACAGCCGCGACACGTGGCTGGCCACGATGCGGCACATCGCGGTGGAAGGGCGCTGCTTCGTGCTGAGCGCCAACCTGTTCGCGACGCGCCGCGACTATCCGGAGGCCGATGATGCAGCCACCGGATCACCCGACGACGTGGTGTGCCGCGGCGGCAGCTGCATCGTTGATCCATTCGGCGTGGTGCTCGCCGGACCGGCCGTGGAGGGAGAAGCGTTGCTGCTGGCCGACCTCGACCTCGACGCCACCGTGCGTGGTCAGTTCGATCTCGACGTGACCGGCCACTACGCACGTCCTGATGTGTTCCGGCTGCTGGTGAACGAAGCGGACACGCCGCCGGTGCAATTTGTGGACGGCATGCCGGAGTAACTACGCGTACGCGCTATGCGTACGCGCTATGCGTACGCGCTATGCGTACTCGCTGCGCGTGAACCGCTGCACGAGCTCATCCAACGACGCCGCCTGCGCGCGCATCTCCTCGGCGGCCGCCGCCGACTCTTCGGCTGACGCCGCGACCTGATGGGTGATCTCGTCCACGTGCCCCACCGCCTCGGTGGCGATCTTCGCGGAGGCCCGTTGGGCTTCGCTGGCCTCCGCCAGCGCGCCCAAGGCACTGCCGATCTCACTCATCCGTCCGTCGAGCGCGCGCATCGCCTCCACCATGCGTTCGGTGAGCGATACCCCATCCGTGGTTTGCGCGGCCGCCGATTCGATCAGCGTGGTGGATTCGCGGGCCGCCGCCGAGGAGCGCAGCGCGAGGGCCCGCACTTCCTCCGCCACCACCGCGAAGCCGCGCCCGGATTCTCCGGCGCGTGCGGCCTCCACGGCGGCATTGAGCGCCAGCAGATTGGTCTGGAAGGCGATCTCCTCGATCGAGTGCACGATGCGCGCGGTCGCCGCGCCACCCTCCGCGATGCGCGTCATCGCCTGCGCCAGCTCGTGGGCGGTGTGCAGACTCGCCGTCGCCGCGGCCCGACTGTGCCCCACCAGAGTGACCGCGTTGGCGGCGGTGCGTGCGTTCGCCTCGCCCGAGCGGTTCACATCCGCCAGCCGCTGGGCGATGGCATCGACGGACGTCCCCTGACGGCTCGCCCCGTCGGCGAGAAGCGACGACGTGGACGCAATTTCCGCGGCGGCGGCGGTGAGCTCCGAGGCCGACGCGGCGACCTCGCCCAGTGCATCATCCAGATTGGTGATGGCCCGATTGATCGCCGTCTCCAACGCGGCCAGATCGTTGGCGTACCGCCCCGACATCCGCACCGAGACGTCGCGCGCCGCCACCGCGGCCATGACCTGCTGTGCTTCCGCAATCGGGGCGGCCATCGTGGCCACGATGGCGCGCACCCCGGCGGCCAGATCACCGTACACCCCGGGCAGTTGCCGCGCGTGGTCGCGGACCTTGAGCGTGCCGGATCGTGCCAAGGCGATATCATCGCCGATTTCCTGCGTGGCTTCCTGCAGGCGACTCGTGGCCGTTTCCAGCGCCGCAAACGCCTGGTTGGTGCCATCGGCCATCGCGTTCACGTCCCGGATCACGGCGCCGATTTCGTCCTGCCGCGCATAGGCGACGGCCCGCACCGGTGTCACACGCACCGTGGTCAGACGCCCAGCGGCAAGGGACGCGAGCGCCTCCTGCACCTGCGCCAGACGGGCCTTGAGGTCGGCCAAGGCCGCCGACACCAGCCCCAAGGCGGCGGTCACCTGCCCGGCCATCCGCCAGCCCAGCAGCACGGCCAGTACGCACGCCAGCACGGTGATGCCAACGGCCACGCGCGTGGCCAAGGCCGCCGTCTCCTCGAAGCGGGCAAACTCTTCCGCCGCGACCTCCTGCTGCAGCACCGCCAACGCGCTCAGCGTCTCCGTGATGGGGTCGATGGCACCGTAGAGCCCCCCCAACACGAGTGAATCGAGCGCGAGCGTATCCTGCCGGGCATAGCTGTCACGCAGCGCGTCCAGCAGTGGCGTCGCGCGCACCATGCGGCGCTCGGCCTCCTCGATCAGTCGTGACTCGTCCGCCGTGAGCAGGGTGCTCCGATACGCCGTCCACTGCACCCGGATACTGTCGCGCGCCGCCGCAAGCACCGACGAGGCTTCGGCGGCGCCGATCGCGCCGCTGCGCCGCTTGTGGGCCGCATCCACGATCGACACGGCGTACGCATCGCTGATCTGCTTGATCTGATTCAAGGGCACCACGCGGTCCTGATAAATCGTGCGGGTGCGCGATGTCAGGTCGCGCTGGAACCAGATCAGCACCGCGGCAATACCGAACGCCAGCGCCGCCACCGCCAGAAAGGCCGCGGTGAGACGGGAACCGAGGGAAGCAAAGGACCAGCGCATGGTGTGAGACGAGAGGTGTCGGCGGGCAACGCGGGTTGGACCTCCCCGCGCTCGAGTTCGAGTGGAATCGACGGGAAATGTCGCCCGAACCGCCTGCTCGGCGCCACCATGCCGGTGGTGCGTCGCGTGGCCGCGGAGGCACGCCCCCCGCCAGCCCCGCTACATCGTCCGCGGAAACTTCCGCATCATGAGACGCACGGACTCGCGGATCCGCTGCTCCATCTCGCGGGGCCGCTCGATCAGCCCGCCCACGTTCGTTTGCGCCCACCCGCGCCACAGGATCGACTTGGCAGTGGGCTCCGCGATGTCGACGATCAGCGTCCCCTCGTCGAACTCCAGGACGATGTCCGACCGCTCGGCGCGCGGCGAGGAGTAGCCCACCGCTTCATCCGCCCTGATCACGTCCACCCGCTGCCGCACACTTGCGTGGTAGTGGACCAGCAGGTCGGGCGACGTGGTCACGCGGCGCAATCCGTGCGCGGCCAGCTCGAGATCCACCGCCGCGCGCACCCGCGCATCGAAGAACGGGTTGTCGTCCAGCCGCGGATCACCCACGGGCAGTGAATCCCCGCCTCCCCAGTTGTAGGTCCGGTAGCGGTCCAGTTGCACGCCGGGATCGAAGTCGGCGCCGGCGCTCACGCTCGCGCAGCCACCGAGGAGGGCCAGAGGCAGGAGGGCCAGAGCCAGGAGCGCCAGCAGGCGCGCCACACGGTGCCGGCGTGACGCCAGGCGGACGGAGTGAGAATGTGTCATGGCGAACACATCGCGCCCCACGGCTGCGAGCGGCATCGGGGAACTCCGCACGCGGCGTGGGCACAACCCGTACTTTCTCCGCATGACTGCCACGCATGTTTCCTGCGGCCCACGGCCGCTCCCCCGGCGGCGCCTCATCGCATGGCTCACCGGATGCCTGTGCCTGGGCCTGGTTGCGGCCTGCGATCGCCGCGCCGCACCCGCCGCCGATGGTGACACAAGCGCCGATCTCATCCTGCACAACGGGCGGGTGTATTCGCTCGCGTGGCAGGAGCCCGACACCGACGGCCGCCCCGCCGCTGATGCGCCGTTCGATTCCGTCGGTGGCTGGCATCCTGACGCCGCGGCCGTGGCTATCCGCAACGGACGGATCGTGTACGTGGGCACCGATTCGGCGGCGCTCGCCCGCCGGGGACCCGCAACCCGCGTGATCGATCTGGCGGGACAGGTACTGCTCCCCGGTCTGGTGGACGCGCACGCGCACGTGGCCGAGCTCGGGCAGTCGATGGACCGCGTGAATCTCACCGGGTCCGCCTCCGAGGCCGAGGCCGTGGAACGCATCGTGGCGCGCGCCGCGCAGACACCCAAGGGTGAGTGGATTCTGGGGTACGGATGGGACGAAGGCGCATGGGCCAACCGCTACCCGGACCAGCGCCTGCTCTCGGCGCGCGTCCCCGATCATCCGGTGGTGTTGCGCAGCCTGCACGGATTCGCGGCGTGGGCCAACGCGCGCGCCCTCGCCTTGGCGCACATCACGCGTGAGACGCCGTCCCCCGACGGTGGCGAAATCCGCCGCGATGCCGCCGGCGACCCCACGGGACTGGTGCTCAACCGCGCCGTCCCCTTACTCGACAATGCGGTGCCCGCCCCGACGCCGGCGCAGCGCGATGCGCAGGTACTGCGCGCGCTGCACGTAATGGCGGCCGCCGGCTACACCGGGGTGCACGAAACGGGGGTGGCCGCCGACGTCATGGAGAGCTTCGAACGGCTCGCCACGCAGGACTCGCTGCCGCTGCGCGTGTATGCGATGCTGAGCGCGCGCGAACCGGCGCTGATCCGCCGGTGGATCACGCGTGGTCCGTTCACCTCCGCCAACGGACTGCTCACCGTCCGCGCCGTGAAGGCGTATTACGACGGGGCCCTGGGCTCACGCGGCGCGCAGTTGCTCGCGGACTACGCCGACCGGCCGGGTCATCGCGGCGTCAGTGGCGGCACCTACGGCTTCGACCGGCGTGTGGTGGCCGACGCCATGACGGCGGGGTTTCAAGTCGGCATCCACGCCATCGGTGACGCCGGGAATCGCGCCACGCTCGACTTCATCGATTCCGTGACGCGCGCCGCGCCCACGGCACGCGGTCTGCGCCATCGCGTGGAGCATGCGCAGCTCCTCACCCCCACGGACATCGCACGATTCGCGTCGATGGGGGTGACGGCGTCGGTGCAACCGCCGCACGCCGTCGAGGACAAGGGATGGGCCGAGACCCGCGTAGGGCGCACCCGGATCGCCGGCGCGTATGCGTGGCGGACGCTGCGACGTGCCGGTGCTGCCATGGTGTTCTCGTCGGACCTGCCCGGATCCGACTGGAGTCCGTTCTACGGCCTGCACTCCGCCATCACGCGTCAGGACACCAGCGGGGCGCCGGCGGGGGGCTGGTATCCGGCGCAGCGCATGACACCGGAGGAAGCGGTGCGCGGCTACACCGTGTGGAGTGCGCGGGCCGGCTTCGATGAACGCGAGAGTGGCACGATTGCCGTAGGGAAGCGCGCGGATCTGACGCTGGTGAGCGTCGACCCCTTTCGCGCCGACCCCGCCGCACTCCTCCGCGGCCAGGTCCTGCTGACCGTGTCGCACGGGCGTGTGACCTACCAGCGCTGAGGCCGGTGGCACACCGCTGAGCTTGACGGCGCGGCACGGCGCAGGTGATTCATCGGTGTGGTCCGGGCCTTCCTGACCCGCCGCACGTCACGCTGAATGTCCGGGTCACCCAATGCGCCGATGACCACTGCCGACCCGCCGGCACCGCCGACGCCGTGGTGTACGTACGAGACGGCCGCGGCAGCGGCCGCCCTCGGCACGGATCCCGTGCACGGACTGTCCACCGCAGAGGCCGGCGCACGGTTCGTGCGCATCGGTGCCAACGCGCTGCCGGAGGGCAGCCGCATGTCAGCGGCGGCGCTGCTGGGGCGCCAGTTCCGCAGCCTGATGGTGCTGTTGCTCGTGGTCGCGGCGCTCATCGCCGCGCTGCTGGGCGATCGTCTCGAGTCGGCCGCCATCGTGGTGGTGATCGTGCTCAACGCGGCCATCGGCTTCGCCACCGAATGGAAGGCGGGCGATGCGTTAGCCGGGCTGCGTCGGCTGTCTATGCCGACGGCGCGCGTACGCCGCGATGGGCACGAACAGCGAATTGCCGCCGACCAACTCGTGCCCGGCGACGTAATCCTGCTGGACGCGGGCGATCGCATCCCGGCCGACGCGCGCCTCGCGGAAGCGGAGCGGCTGCATGTGGACGAGGCGGTGCTCACGGGCGAGTCGATGCCGGTGCAGAAGACGTGCGCGCCGGTGGCCAGTCGCACCGCCGGCCCGGCCGAGCAGCGGTGCATGGTGTTTGCGGGCACCGTCGTCACCGACGGGCGGGGCACCGCCCTCGTGACCGCCACCGGATCGCGCACCGAAACGGGAAAGATCGGCACGCTACTGCAGCAGGTCGGTACGCGCGCCACCCCTTTGGAGGCGAAGCTCACGCAGCTGGGGCATGCGCTGCTGGCCGTGGTACTGCTGCTTACGGTGGCGATCGTGCTGCTGGGCTGGCTGCGCGGGCACGCGCTGCTGTACATGCTCGAAGTGGGCATCTCGCTCGCCATCGCCGCCGTGCCGGAAGGGTTGCTGGCGGTCACCACGATGACGCTCGCCATCGGTATGCAGCGCATGGCGCGCCGGCACGCGTTGGTGCGTCGTCTGCCGGCCGTGGAGGCGCTGGGCTCCACGACCGTGATCTGCAGTGACAAGACCGGCACACTCACCCACAATGCGATGACCGTGTGCGCGCTGCAGCTCTCGCCGACGGCCGCCGATCGTATTGTCGTGACCGGGACCGGCTACACGCCGCACGGCGACTTTCAGCGTGGCAATACGGTGCTGGACCGCGCCAACGCGGATGAGACGTCGGATCCTCTGGCGTTGGCGCTGCGCATCGGCGCGCTGTGCAACGACGCCACGATCACCCGCGCCGACGGATCGACGGTGCTGCTGGGTGATCCCACCGAATCGGCGCTCATCGTGGTGGCGGAGAAGGCCGGGTGGGACCACGCCGCGCTCGAGCGCGCGTGGCCGCGCGTGGCCGAGGTGCCGTTCAGCAGCCGGACACACCGCATGATCACCGTGCACCGCGCCCCCGACGGCAGCACGGTGGCGTATGCCAAGGGGGCACCGGCGGCCATGCTCGAGGCGAGCGCGTGGGAGCGGTACGACGGGCAGCGCACACCACTCACGCCCGAGCGCCGCGACCGGTGGATGCAGGCCAACGAAGCACTGGCCGCCGACGGGCTGCGTGTGCTGGCCCTGGCGTGGCGGGCGCTCCCCGACGGCGACGAGACACTGCAGACCGATGAGCCGGCGCTCGCGCGCGACCTGACGTTCGTGGGGCTCGTAGGGATGCGCGATCCGCTGCGCGAGGGCGTGGTGGGCACCATGGCGGTGTGCCGCACGGCGGGGATCCGCACGATCATGCTGACGGGCGATCAGCTGGGCACGGCCACGGTGATCGCGCGGCAGCTTGGCATCGATGTGGCGGCTGACGGAACACCGCTGCGCGCCGTACACGCGCGCGACCTGACCAGCCTCGACGACGACGGCTGGCTGGCTGTCGTGCGGAACACGGCGGTGTTCGCGCGGGTCACGCCCGAACACAAACTCCGCATCGTGGACGCGCTGCAGCGCGACGGGCAGGTGGTCGCGATGACGGGCGACGGGGTCAACGATGCGCCGGCGCTCAAGGCCGCCGACATCGGGATCGCGATGGGCATCCGTGGCACCGAGGTGGCCAAGGATGCCGCCGACATGGTGCTTACCGACGACGACTTCACGACGATCGTGCACGCCATCGAGCAGGGGCGCGTGATCGTGGACAACATTCTGCGCTTCATCCACTATCTGTTTTCGTGCAACATCGCCGAGATCTTCACGGTGTTCGCGGCCATTCTGCTTGGCTGGCCGCTGCCGCTCGGTGTGCTGCAGATTCTCTGGCTGAATCTGGTGACCGACATCTTTCCGGCGATGGCGCTCGCGCTCGAGCCGTCGGCACCGGCGGTTATGCAGCGCCCGCCGCGCGCGCCCGATGCGCCGCTGCTCACGCCGCGCTTCGCGTGGCGGATCGCGTGGGAGGGCGGGCTGATTGCCGCGTGCACGCTGGTAGCGTTCCGCGTTGGGTGGCAGCGGTATGGCACCACGACCGAGGGGCTGCCGCACGCGGTGACGATGGCGTTCATGACGCTCGCGCTCGCCCAGTTGGTGCATGCCTTCAGCGCGCGTTCACAGCAGCGGTCTGCCTTCGCCGCCCCACGCTTCGCCAACCGGTGGCTGTGGGGCGCGCTGCTGGCCAGCGCAGCGTTGCAGATCGTGACGGTGTCGTGGACGCCGCTGCGCGCCGTGCTGCGTACCACGACGCTGAGCGGGAACGACTGGCTCGTGGTGGTGACCGCGGCGCTGAGTCCGCTGCTCGTGGTGGAGATCGTGAAGGCGGTGCAGCGCGTGCGGTCGCGCGCTTAGCGCCGTGGCGCTTAACGCCGCGGCGTGCCGCGCCGTGGTGCGCGAGCGGACGGACGAGCCGGACGCGCCGGCACCGGCAGCAGCGCCGACACCGCCGCGCCGTCCTTGCGCGGATCGGACGCGCCGGCATTGAGCCCGGTGGAGTAATCGCGCCACACCGCCTGACCGGCGCCCATGCGCGTGCTCGAGTAGTCACCGCGCATCACGATCTCGTGCCCCATGGCGGCGAGCGCCTTCAGCGTGCCGTCGGGGATGCGCGACTCGAAGTTCACGTCGCACCCCGGAAAGGTTTC
The DNA here is from genome assembly GCA_031127225.1 of Gemmatimonadota bacterium. Taxonomy (GTDB): domain Bacteria; phylum Gemmatimonadota; class Gemmatimonadetes; order Gemmatimonadales; family Gemmatimonadaceae; genus Gemmatimonas. The sequence goes on from JARIEV010000072.1 coordinate 9,295, forward strand.
CTTGGAAAAGCGCGGGGCGTCGAGCGCCCCCTGAATGTTCATGCCGAAGTCGGCGATGTTCGAGACGAACTGCGCATGCGCCTGCGCCTGATTCCACCCGCCCATGATCCCGAAGGCCACGCGCGTGTTGCCCTTCTCCATGAAGGCCGGAATGATCGTGTGCAGCGGCCGCTTGCGACCGGCCAGCACGTTCGCGCTGGCGGGATCGAAGGAAAATCCGGCACCGCGATTGTGCCAGACAAAACCGGCATCGGCCACCGTGATCCCCGCGCCGAACCCCACGGTGGAGTAGTTGCTCTGGATGAGGGAGATCATGTTCCCCTCCGCGTCCACCGCACTCAGATACGTGGTGCCGTTATCGGTGCCCACCGGCAGGCCGGCATCGGGGGTGCAGGTGGCCTTCGACGCATTCACGAGCCGCGCGCGCTCGGCGGCATAGCCCTTCGACCGCATCGCATCCACCGGAATCTTCACGAAGCGCGGATCGCCATCGAACTTCTGCATGTCGGCGTAGGCCAGCTTCTTCGCCTCGATCATGTGGTGGAGCGCCGGCACCGAGTTGTGCCCCATCGTGGCCAGCGGAAATGTCTCCATGATGTTGAGCATCTCGAGCGCGGCGATCCCCTGTCCGTTGGGCGGCAGCTCGTACACCGTCCACCCGCGGTACGTCGTGGAGATCGGGTCCACCCACTCGGGCTCGTACTCGGCGAGATCGGCGGCCGTCATCGTTCCACCATGACTCTTGCTGCTGGCCAGCAGCTTCGCGGCCACGGGGCCGGTGTAGAACGCGGCCGCACCACCGACCGCGATCTGCCGGTAGCTCCACGCCAGCTCCGGATTGCGGAACAGGTCCCCCACCTGCGGCAGCTTCCCGCCGGGGAGGAAGGTCTTCGCCGTCGGCGCATCCTCGCGCAGCACCTTCTCGCTGTCCTTCCAGTACACGCTTACCACTTCCCCCACGGGAAAGCCGGCCTCGGCGTACGCGATCGACGGCGCGAGTACGTCGGCTAGGCGCTGGCGCCCGAAGCGCGTGAGGAGCCGCTCCCAACCGCGCACCGCGCCGGGGACCGTGGCGGCATCGATGCCGCGCCCGGGCATCGTGGTGCGCCCCTTGGCCCGCAGATGCTCCACGGTGAGCCCCTTCGGCGCCCACCCCGACGCGTTCAGGCCGTACAACTTGCCGGACTTCGCCTCGTACACGATGGCGAACAGATCACCGCCGATGCCGTCGTTCATGGGAGCGACGAGCCCCATCATGGCGTTCATCGCCACGGCCGCGTCAATGGCGTTGCCCCCGCGCTCGAGTACCGCCGCCCCCACCTGCGACGCCAGCACGCTCTCGCTGGCCACCACGCCCTGGCGGGACTGCACCATGGAGCGCGACTGCGAGCGGTCCTGCGCTGACGCGCCACGCGGGGCAAGAACGGACACGAGCGCCGACACGAGCAGCACGGCGGGTCGGAACGGGGCGCGAGCGGGCATCCGGCAACTCCGAAAAAGGGGACGGGTGACGACGGGCGGATCGACGTGAAATATGGAACGCGGGCGGAGTGGTGGCGATGTGGGGGACGTGGGGGCGGGCGAGAATCTTGGATAGATTGCGATGATGAGAGCCACAATTGAATTCGACGACGCGCTGTACCGGCGCTTGAAGGTGGAGGCGGCCCGACGTGGCCGCACCCTGCGCGATCTGGTCACCGAAGGTGTCCGACATGTACTCGACACGCCCGCGTCACCCAACACTGCCACCGGGACGGCGGCGTGGCAGCCGACGTGGTTCGGGTCGCTGGGTGTATACGCCGCTGGCGTTGATGACCATTCCATGCGCGCCGTCAAGCGCAGCACCGCGAGCGCGCGCGCAATCAACCGATCGAGCTGAGCGTATGTCCGCCGTCTCCGAACTCCTGCCCCTCGACGCCCACGGGCGTCATCGACTGAAGGTCGCGTTCGTCGGGACGCACGGCGTCGGCAAGACGACGCTCTGTTTCGAGCTCGCCGCGCAGCTCAAGCGCCTCGACCTCGGCGTGGACATCGTCAAGGAGGTCGCGCGGCGCTGCCCGCTGCCGATCAACGAGGGCACCACCCTCGATGCCCAACGGTGGATCCTGCACACCCAGATCGCCGAGGAGATCGAGGCGGCCGCCGAGTACGAGGCAGTAATCTGCGACCGGTCCGTGCTCGACAACTACGCCTATCTGGTGGCACGCGCGGGACGACAGCCGGAACTCGACCTGCTCGTGCGTGAGTGGGTGCGCGGCTACCACGCGCTGTTCAAAGTGCCCGTGCTCAGTGCGCCCACCTTCGATGGCAAGCGCGCGGTCAGCGTAGGCTTCCAGCACGACATCGATCAGATCATCGAGACGCTCATCGCGGAGTTCGCCGTGCCGGTGCATCGGCTCGATCCGCTGGCCCGCGATGGATGGACCCTCGATGCCGTCGTGCAGCTCGGCCTGCCCACCCAGCCCCCGCAGATCGATCTGTTCTCCGCCGCACGCGTGGAGCGTCCGGTCGCTTCGTAGGCGGTGCGCTAGGCGGCGGGACCGGCGGTCACGCGGACCGGCGTGCCCGAGGGATCGGTGAGGCGGAGGCCGTCCGGCTCATCGGTGATTACGATGCCGCGTGACACCACATGCGTGCGCAACGCGGCCACATCGGCGGACGACGGCAGCACGATCGTCCACGCCAGCAACTGGGCATCGTGCGCCCCCGGCACCGTGGCCCCGCGCGCCCACGTGTTGGTGCCCAGATGGTGGTGGTAGCCACCCGCCCCCAGAAACAGCGCGCCGGGGTAGCGCGCCACCATCCGGTCGAATCCCAACCCCTCGACGTAGAACGCCGCGGCCGCCGGCAGCGCGCCCACGTGGAGATGCACGTGCCCGATCACCGTACCCGACGGCATACCCGTCCACGGCGCCCCGTTGGCGGCGCGCACGAGGTCGGCCACATCGAACGGATCCGACGCCATCAGCAATTCCCCGTCGGCATGACGCCACGTGCTACGTGGACGGTCGGCGTACACCTCGATGCCCAATCCGTCGGGGTCCTGCAGGTACACCGCCTCACTGACCAGATGATCGCTGGCGCCCACCTGAACGCCCAACGCCGCGAGATGGGTGATGAAGCGGCCCAGCGCCCCCCGATCGGGGAGCAAGATGGCAACGTGGTACAGCCCAAGGCGGGAGCCGGGCGCAACGGCGCGCGTGCCCGGCACCTCCCGCAGCAGCACCAACGCCGTGGTCCCGCCGTGACAGCCCAGCACGGCGTGGCTCGCGCTGACCGTCACCACAGACAGGCCGATGACATCGCGGTAGTACGCCAGCGACCGTGACAGCTGGCTGACCTGCAACTCCACGGCGCCGAGCCGGGTGTCGAGTGGCAACCGGTAACCGGCAGACGGGTGGCCCATCGCAGACGCGTCCGTTTCTGGCAGGTCCGTCACGGTGTATCTCGCGGTTGAATGGCAGGGGGACGAGCGGCGGCAAGGTAACAGCTCACCGCGATCGGATGCGTATCACACGGTCCATCATGGCGAGGGTGGCCCACACCGCGCCCCCGCTCCCGCGCGCACGTCGTTACCATTCCCGTATGTGGGTGCATCGACGTCTCGCCGCGCTGGCGCTGTTCGGAGTCCAACTGCTGCAGGGAACGCTCCCGGCAGTGGGCGGTGCGTGCGTGGAGGCGCCGTCGGCGAGCGGCGGTGACGTGGTCGCGACATCCCCGGCGCCGACCGGGGTGATGCCGACCAGGGTGATGCCCACCGCCACGGCCCATCACGGCCATCACGCCGCGGCGAATGCAACGTCGGCCCCCGCGGCTGCCCCCACCGAATCGTCGGCCCCGACCGACGCCCCCGCGCATCCGCACGAGTCCATCACCTGCCCCATGGCGATGGCTTGCGCCGTCGCGGGGCTCATGAGTACGGCGGTGGCCGTCGAGCTGCACGAGGTGCTGGTGACCACGGACCGCAGTGAGCGGATAGCCGACCGCCTCGTGTCGGTGGACGTCACCCCCGAGCCGCCCCCCCCGCGACGCTGACCCGCCAGCCCGCCGGCTTCGTGCTGCCGCGGGCTGCTGTGCTGGTCGCCGCGACGGATCCCGTCCTGATGCCCGCGCCCTGTGCGCGGCACCGTGCGCGTCCGTCCCCCGCTGTGTTCCGCCCGCTTTCCCCCATCACATGCCCGCATTGCCCACTGCCCCGCGCCGCCGCGCGCCGGGGCTGACCATGGTACTCGCGCTGATCGCGAGTGCCGTCCTGTCGCCGGTCGCACCGCTGTCGGCGCAGACCGACTACTACAACACCGACGCCGGCCGCCCCATCCGCACCGAGGACGCCTACGCCATCGAGCGGCGCGCCGTCGAGCTGCAGATCGCGCCGTTCCGCCTCGAGCGCGCCCGCGCCGGCACCTATCGCTGGGGCATCGAACCGGAACTGGCCATCGGCCTCTTCCCGCGCACCCAGGTGGAGATCGGCTTCCCGTTGGCCCACGTGGAAGGCGTGGCCGGCCGACGCACCACCGCCCTTGCCGGCGTGGAAGCATCCGTGCTGTACAACCTGAACACGGAAACGCGCCTCCCGGCGCTCGCGGTGGTGGCCGATGTGATCCTCCCCGCCGGCGCGATGGGGCCCGGCCGCGCCTATCCGTCGTTCAAGGCCATCGCCACCAAAACATTTTCGCAGGCACGATTCCACGTGAACGGACAGGTCACCGTGGGCGATGCCCCCGTGCCGACCACCGGCGGCACCGCCCCCACCGCGGAACTGTCACGGTGGCTGGCCGGCATCGCGATCGACCGCACCTTCCCGCTGCGCTCGCTGCTGCTCACGGCCGAACTCGTGACCTCGCAACCGATGGACACGACCGAGCCGACGGCGTGGGACGTGGCGGGCGGCGCGCGCTATCAACTCAGCCCGCGCCTGGCCCTCGACGGCGGCGGTGGGTACCGCCTGTCGGGTGACGACGCCGGCTGGTTTATCACCGCCGGTGCCGCGATGTCGCTTGGACTGCCCTGGTCTCCCCGCCGCTAATCACGAGACTCTCACATGACGATACGCACACGGTCGCGGGCGCTCATCACCAGCCTGCTTGGCGCCACGCTCGCGCTCACCGCACTGGCCACACCTCGCGTGGCGCAGGCCCAGTGGACGGCCACGTACGAACAGTTCTATCTGCAGGCCGCGCACAACTGGCAGTTCCGCAACAAATACGCATCAGCAGACCGGCTGTTCAATGCCTTCGATTACGGCCACGCAATTCTGTACGAAACGCTGTGGACCAAGCCCGACGCGCCGGCGTCACGCCTTGAGGAACAGGAGTTCGCGTACCTCACGAAGACCGTGCTGGTGAAACCGCCGCGCGTGCCGCTCGAGGAGGCCGCGATCGAGCCCAAGTATGCGCAGCTCGCGCCGGAAGCGAAGGTGATGTTCGACTGGGCGCACATCCTGCACCGGCAGCTCTACGACATTCTCGCCGACGAACGCCTCACCGACGCACAGCGCGACACGCAGGCCCAGCGACTCATTGCGTACTACAAAAGCCGCCCCGACCTCGCGTTCAGCAGCCGGCCGAAGACGATGGCGCTCATGCAGGAGCAGTCGTACTCGCTCGCCTTCCGCAAGCGTTATCCGAAGTTCAACGGACTGATCTGGGGCTATCACTGGCTGCAGGTCGGGCTGTACGAACCACTCGTCGTGGGCACGACGCCAGCGGCGAAGCAGGCCGGTGTGCGCGCCACGGTCGCGCGCTTCTGGCAGATGGTGGACGGCGCACCGACGTCGCTGCCCTACCAGATGCCGATGACGGCCGCCGTAGCGCCCGCCTTCACCGCGCGTTATCCGGAGGCAGCGATCATCTTCGACAACCTGCACTCGATGCACGACGTGGTCTCCGACATCCTCACCAACCCGTCGGTGCCGCGCCACCGCAAGCGCGCCGAGATCCTGCGCGCGGCGCGGCTGTTCCGCGATGATACGTCGTACGTGATGCCGATTCCGGCGTGGCGCGCGATGTCCGATCACATGGGCATCGACAACATGGGTGGCCCGTCGGTGGGATTCCTCCCCGCCCTGCCCACGCCGTCGGTGACCTCCGGCGCCGTGATGACGCACGACTGGACCACCGGCGCGATGCTCGGCTTTACGTACGGCTCCGCCACGGGCGGCGCCCACGCGGGGCATGATATGTCGGCGATGGCGATGCCCATGCCCATGGCGATGCCGATGGCGACACCCACCGCCGAGCGCAGCACGACCGCCGACAGTACCGAGGTCGCGTCACTGGTCACGCGCTTTCACGCGGCCCTCGCCGCCGGCGACAGTCTCGCGGCGCTGGCGCTCCTCGCGCCCGATGCGCAGATCCTGGAAAGCGGATCGGTGGAAACGGTGGACGACTACCGCGCGCACCATCTGTCTGCCGACATCGCGTTCGCGAAGGCGGTGCCGAGCACGCGGACGCCGCCACGTGTGACGGTGCGCGGGGATCTGGCCTTCAGCGCCTCCACGTCAGTGACCACGGGCACGTATCGCGAGCGCGTGGTGGATTCGGCGGGGGCGGAGCTCCTCGTGGCCCGCCGCACCGCGCAGGGGTGGCGTATTGCGGCGGTCCACTGGTCGTCGCGCAAGCGCAACTGACACGCACCGCCAGCGCAAGGGTCACGCGCCACATTGGCGCAGAGAATGCCGGACGAAACGTCCGCAGGAGGCCACAGCGGTTGATTTCCGCTGCGGTCCCTCCTCCCCTGTGCCGGATCGATTAGTTTTCGAAAGAAGCTTTTTTAGACCATCAGCGAAGGTTGTCGCCATGTCCGACGTGTTGCAGGAATTTTCCTTCGTGGATCGGGGTCGGACGTTCCAGTGTCATGTGGCCGCGTCCCGCGTGACCGGTCCCGATCCGTGGTGGTGGTTCGAAGTCTCCACCGAGCAGCATCAGCGCCACGCGCCCTTCCGCTTCGAAGCGGGCGACACGCTCGACGTCGTGCAGCAGCGCATGGTGTCGTACTACGACAACCTGCTCGAGCGTCGCGCGGCCCCGGTGGTCAAGAAGTGGAGCCGTCCGGCACCGCAGGCCGCCACGACCGCCGCTGCGGACGACAGCAGCGATGTGATCGAGATGGATGCGGAGACCGAGGAAACCGTGGCGGAGATCGAGGAAGAGATCGCCGATCTGCCCGGCGGCGATGACGAGGACGCGCCCGCGGCGTAACCGCGCTGCGTAACCGCCCGGCGTCACTCGCCACGCATTGAAACCGCCCACCCCGGCCGCTACACCGCCGGGGTGGGCTTTTTCAGGGCCGCCCGCACCGCTGGCGCGACCACGGTGCCGTACAGCTCAATGCAGCGCATGATGTCGGCGTGCTCCATCGGCCCGACGCTGAACTGGATCAGCATGCGGTCGTGCGCAAACAGCTCATGCTCGTACAAGATTTTGTCGATCACCTGCTGCGGACTACCGATCAGCAACGCACCATACGGCGACCGCTCGGCGTCGAACTGCCGTTGCGTTGGCATCGGCCAGCCGCGCTCGCGTCCGATGCGCCCCATCGTCGCGATGTACGGCGGA
>JARIEV010000073.1 GCA_031127225.1 Gemmatimonadota bacterium
GATTTGCTGTATATGCCGCTGCTCTACCTGCAGCAGCACCTCAAGCAGGAGCTGCTCACCAACCCGTTTCTCGAACTCGTCGAGCCGGAGGATGAGTACGACGAGTCCTCCGATGCCGACGAAGCATCCGAGGCGCAGGACCTCTCCGAGCCGGAGGCCGCCGTTGAGGCAGAGCCTGAGAAGTCCGGCGACGATGAGGTCGATTGGGAGGCCGTGCTGCTTGACGGTTTCGAAACCGGTGGGCAGCGCGAGGAGAACGAGCAACGTGAATGGTACGAACCGGTTACGGTGGACACCCTCCATCTCTCCGATCACCTCACCGCTCAGCTGTCGCTGCTTGATCTCTCACCGCGCCAAGCATTCCTTGCCGATGAATTCGTCGGCAACATCTCAGACGACGGGTATCTCGCCTGTCCACTCGAGGAAATTCAGCGTGGTGTGAACGAACTGCTCGAGCGTGAGGCGGAGGAGCGCGATGCCGATGTTGCGCTGTTCACCGACGCGGAGATGCGCGAGATGCTGACCGTTATCCAGGATCTCGATCCCCCGGGGGTTGGCGCGCGCGACCTGCGCGAGTGTCTGCTGTTACAGTTGCGCGCCGCCGGGCAGGGCGAGGCGCTCGCGTACCGGCTCGTGAACGAGTCATTTGAAGAGCTGATCGGGCATCGCTGGAGCGACGTGGCAAAGCGGTATGCGATCACGGCGCAGGATGTCCAGTCGGCAGCCGATGCGATTGCGCGGCTGGACCCAAAGCCCGGGCTGCGCTTCAGCGCCTCCGGTGACAACTACATCATTCCGGACCTCGTCGTCGATAAGATCGACCAGGCGTACCACATCTTCCTGAACGACGGGAATTTGCCGCGGCTTAAACTGTCGCAGACGTATCAGGACATCGCGCGCGACAAAAAGAAGTTCGACACCGAAAGCAAGGATTTCATCGCCAGCAAGCTGAACTCGGCGAACTGGATGATTCAGGCCATCGAGCAGCGACGGCAGACGATGCTGAAAGTGATGCATTACATCGTCGACCGGCAGCGAGATTTCTTCGAGCGCGGCGTGCAGGCGTTGCGCCCCCTGACCCTTCGTGAGGTGGCCGAGGCGGTGGGGATGCACGAGTCGACCGTCAGCCGTGTGACCAACGAGAAGTTCGCACAGACACCGCGCGGGGTGCTGCCGCTCAAGTTCTTCTTCTCGTCGGGTCTCGCCACGAACGATGGCGACGACGTCTCGGCCCGCGGCATTAAGGACCAGATCCAGAAGCTCGTGTCCGGCGAAGATCCGAAGAACCCGCTCACCGATCAGGCGATCGTCGAAATTCTCCAGCAAACCGGCGTCCAGATCGCACGGCGCACGGTGGCGAAGTACCGCGACCAGCTCGGTGTCTTGCCGGCCCGCATGCGCAAGCGCGTCTGAGACGCGTGCCCGATCGCGCCCCCACTCCTCCACGCATGGCCGCCTCCGTTCGTTCCGCTCGCCACACTCCGACCCGTACGGCCGCGCGGCCTGCGGTGGACGTTAGCGTCCTCGTACCCGCCAAGGATGAAGCGGGGAATCTTGCGCTCTTCCTCGAGCTCTGTGCGCAGACATTCGGTGGGCAGCCGGCGCGCTACGAGGTCGTTGTCGTCGATGACGGCTCGACGGACGGCAGTTGGGAACTGTTACAGGAGCTGCGCACACGGTTTCCGTTCCTGCATCCCGTGCGCCACCGGGCACAGCGTGGTATCGCCGAGGCGTTGCGCACGGGCTACCTGCAGGCGCGTGGCGATGTGCTGGTGTTCTACCCCGCCGATCTGCAGTTCAAGCCGGAAGACATTCCGCGTCTCGTGACGCCGATTCTCGCCGGCGAGTCGGACATGGTCACGGGATACAAGCAAGGCAAGTACGAGAAGGCGTTCGTCTCCGGCATTTATAACAAACTCAGCCGTAGCCTTTTCCACGTGCCCGTCCGTGACCTCAACAACGTCAAGGCGTACCGACGTGAAGTCATGGCGGCGTTGCCCATGCGCCCGGACTTTCACCGCTACATGATCGTGATGGCGGCGGCACAGGGGTTCACGGTCACGGAAGTGCCAGTGCCGTTGTATGCGCGCCACTCGGGGCGCTCCAAGTTCGGCCTGTCGCGCATTCCGATCGGGGTGCTCGACATGCTCGCGGTCTGGTTCGAGCTGAAATTCGGCCAGAAGCCGCTGCTGGCATTCGGGATGCTCGGTGTTGCCCTCTTCGCGATTGGCGTCCTGTCGGGCGTCGGCGCGCTTGCGTGGCTCGCGGTGACCGGGCAGGGGCAGCGATGGGTGTGGACCGTGATTCAGACGTGTCTCATGCTCGGATCCACCTTTTTCGCCACCGGCCTGCTGGGCGAACAGATCGCCCAACAGCGATCGGAAGTGCGCGAGCTCCGGCGCGAACTCGACGATCTGGCCACGGCTCAGCAGATCGTGGAGGCCGATGCGGCATGGCACGACGCGGCGGGTGAGGCCGGGTCTGGCATCGCTCGCGACGCGCGCTGACCGGCCGCGGCCCGACACCGCGCCCCATGCGAATTCTCTTCGTCACGCACAACGTGCCGCGTTTCGAAGGCGACGCTGCCGGATCGTTCGTGCTTCGTCTGGCCGTTGCACTACAGGCCACCGGTGCGCGGGTGGAGATCATCGCCCCCGGAGGCGCCGGCGTCGGCGCGGCCGCCACGATCGAGCGCGTGCCGATCCGGCGCATTCCGTATGCCAGCGAGGACCGGATGACACTGGCCTACTCCGGCAGCATGGCCGAACAGGTCACGGCGTCGTGGAGCGGGAAGGTAGCACTCGTGGGCCTTCTGCGGGCTCTGCGACGCGCCGTCCGTGAGCAGATCGACGACGCTGCCGCCGCTGGCGACCCGTATGCGGTCGTCCATGCACACTGGTGGTTTCCCGCCGCTCTGGCGCTGTGGCGGACCCGGCGCACCGGTGATCCCCCGCTGGTGATCACCATGCATGGGTCGGACGTGCGGCTGGCCACTAAGGTCGGCGCGTCGCACGGCATCATGCGGGCGGTGCTCGCGCAGGCATCCGTCTGCACCGCCGTCTCCGGGTGGCTCGCCGACACGGCGAGCCGCATCGCGCCGGCCTCGGCAATCGCCGTGTCGCCGATGCCAGTCGATGTGCGGCACTTCGGCGTGCCCAAGCCGGAACCGGACGGAACGCCGGCGATCCGGAGCGGGGTCCTCTTCGTTGGCCGTCTGAATGCCCAAAAGGGGATCGCCGACCTCTTGGATGCCATGGCGACGCCGGCGATGCACGCCGTCGCGGAAGGTGGCGAGCCGACCCGGGCCATCCTTGATGTGGTCGGCGACGGTCCCGACCGCGACAGCCTCATGACGCGAGCTCAAGCCTTAGGGATCGCGCACCGTGTCCGCTGGTACGGCGCGTTACCGCAGCCGGCGCTCGTTCCCCTGTATCAGGGGGCCTCGCTCGTCGCGATGCCCTCGCAGGAAGAAGGACTCGGACTGGTGGCGGTCGAAGCACAATTGTGCGGCACCCCGGTCGTTGCCTACGCCGACGGCGGGTTGCTTGATGTCGTCCGACCCGATCACGGCGGGACATTGGTCACCGTGGGTCACACGGAGGCGCTAGCGACGGCGATGGTGCGGCTGCTCACCGACGAACCGCTGGCGCGACGACTGGGCGCGCTCGCCCGGGAAGACATGCTCCTGCGGTTCTCCCCGGCGTCCGTCGCCGACCGCTACCTCGCGCACTACCGTGAGGCGACCGCATGAAGACGACCGGAGCACCGACGGGTCGGGGCATCTGGGCACATCCGGTGGTGCGGCCAACGGTCCTGGCGTTGACGGCGATTTCCATTGCCTGGGCGCTACGCAGTCAGTGGGGAGCGATGCGTGCCGCTGCCATCAACGTAGAGGTGCAGTGGGGGTGGATCGTCGGCGCAAGTGGGCTCGTGTTGGCGGTGTACGCCATGCTCATCCAGAGCTGGCGCCTGCTCCTGCGCGGATGGGGAAGTGAGCTGCGGTACGGCAGTGCGGTCAGAATCTGGACGATTGCCAATCTTGGACGTTGGATCCCGGGCAAGGTGTGGTCGATCGGTGCGTTGAGTGTGCTGGCCGCGCGCGAGGGCGTATCCGGTGCTGCCGCCGCCGGTGCGGCGGTGCTTGGGACGCTGCTCAACATCGGAGCCGGGTTCGGCATCGCCGTCGTAGTCGGCGCGCAGGGCCTCGATCTGGTGTACCCCTGGTTTCGTACGGGCGCCATCAGCGCGGCCGCACTCTTTCTCGTGGGGGTGCTGGCCCTGCCGATCCTCTTGCCGCCGGTGCTGGCGTGGTTCGGCAGAACGCGTGGCGTTCCGCCGTCTCCCCAGCAACTGCCGGCCGTCACGCTGTGGATTGCGGCCGCTATGAACGCCGCCTCCTGGATCGGGTACGGCTTGGCCTTCTTCCTCTTTGCCCGCGGCGTCACCCCGCAGATCCGTGGAAATCCAGCGCTCTTCATCGCGGTTTTCACGGCGTCGTACCTCATCGGCTATCTGGTGCTCTTCTCGCCGGGTGGGCTGGGATTTCGAGAAGCGGCGCTGTCGGTCATCCTGGTCAGCGTTGGAGCGGCGGGGCAGGGGGACGCTGTAGTGCTCGGCGTTACCTCAAGGGTGTGGCTGACCGTGCTCGAGATCCTTCCAGGGCTGGTGAGCCTGATGCTGGCGCCCGCCGAGCAGCGCGCCGCTCTCCGGCGTTCGGCCCACACCGATCGGATCCAGACGCTCGAGTGATGCACGGCGCTCGAACACCTCACGTAAGACGTAAGATGAAAGCCATAAGCGACTTTGTTACATGACGTTAAACAACTCACTATAAAAGTGTTCACGGCGTGCCCTGTGTGGAGCCTACATCGACACCATCGCGATCGAAGTGGTCTCATGCTCGATGTATCCTCAGGAAAGGTCGCCCGTGAATCACCACGACCCTGCCGAAACAGCCCACCTCGGCTTTACACTTAACGTTGTCATAGCGGTGCGGGACGTATGATCCACGGCGCCGAAGTTCGACACGGCACATCTCACGCGGGGACGTTGTTGACATTGCTGGTTCTTGACGCGAATCGACCCGACTCGATGGTCAGTGCCGCCAGTGATCGCGCAGCCGGCGGCACCACCGGCGCGCGACGCCTGTGAGCCGGACCCCGACCCCGGCGCGTGCGTCGCTCGCCTTGGGTGAGCGCGGCCTCGTGATCGTCCCGACGTACAACGAGGGCGAGAACGTCACTCGGATCGTCCCCTTGATCCTGGCGCAGGATGCGCGCCTGGACGTCCTCGTCGTTGATGACAACTCCCCCGACGGGACCGGCCGGTTGGCCGACGCACTGGCCGAGGAAGATCCACGTGTACATGTCCTGCACCGGCCCGGAAAGCAGGGATTGGGCAAGGCGTACCTCGCCGGTTTCCGGTGGGCGCTTGAACGGGATTACGCATACATCTTTGAGATGGATGCCGACTTCTCCCACGATCCCAGGCACCTGCCGGAGTTTCTCGCCGCCGTCCAACATGCAGACGTTGTGCTCGGGTCCAGGTACCGTGACGGGAAGGTCACCGTCGTCAACTGGCCCATGACACGACTGATCCTGTCGTACGGTGCGAACATCTATGCCCGGGCCGTGACCGGCCTGCGCTTGGGTGACGCCACGGGTGGCTTCAAGTGCTTCCGTCGGGAGGTCCTCCAGTCCATTCCGCTGGACGAGGTGCGCTCGAACGGGTACGCGTTTCAAATCGAGATGAGCTTCCGTGCCTGGAAGCGCAATTTCCGGATCGCGGAGATTCCGATCGTTTTCCACGATCGCACGGAAGGCGAGTCGAAGATGTCCAAACGAATCATCCGGGAAGCGATCTGGATGGTCTGGCGACTTCGATGGTGGGCAATCACCGGACAAGCCTAGACATGACGGGGCCGACGCCGCTGACATCGCTGCATGGGCTTCCGTTCGTCAAGATGACCGGGTCCGGCAACGATTTCGTGTTCTTCGACGGACGGCATGTCCCGTTCGACGCTGTGGTGACTCCTGAGGCGATTCGTGCTATATGCAATCGCCGCAACGGGATAGGAGCCGACGGCCTCGTCATCCTCGAAGTGGCGAAGCCGGAGGCCGACGTCCGCATTCACTATTTCAACAGCGATGGCACGCCGGCAGATTTGTGCGGCAACGCGACCCTCTGCTCAACGGCGCTGTCCGCCGCCTTGGGTCTGGCTACCGACTCCGGCATGACGCTGAGCACCCCAGCCGGGCTGATCTCAAGCCGCCTGAGCGCGGGATTCCCGGAGATCGAGCTTCAGCCGGTCACTGCAGTCCGGCCGAGTATGCCGATCTCCCTCGGCGTCGGCGAGCGCGCCGTCGGATTCGCGACCGCCGGTATCCCGCATCTCGTGATTCTCTGCGACGACGCGGATGCGATCGACGTGGCTGGTCTCGGCCCCAGCCTCCGGCACCATGCCGCTACCGGCCCAGCCGGTGCGAACGTGAACTGGGTGTCGCCACTCCCAGGCGGGCGGTGGCGCTACCGCACCTTCGAGCGAGGCGTGGAGGGTGAAACGCAGGCCTGCGGGACCGGCGCCGTGGCCACCGCCGTGCTTCTGTCATCGTGGGGGATCGCGCCGCTTGGCACCGTCATCATCCGCACGTCGTCTGGGCGCGATCTGTCCGTGACGCTCATGGCGCTCGCCGACGGCACGCCCGGTTTCCGCCCGACGCTTCGTGGCGAGGGGCGTGTGGTGTTTCGCGGGACGATCGAGAAAATCCTGGCTACCGACTGACACCAGTCTCGCTGACAAGGCGGCATCCGCCGGAACGCCGACCTCCAGATGTGGGAAGGTGGACAGCTTGGCGGTTCGTATGGCCCGACGTCGCTCGACACCAGCAGAAGGCAGGTAAAGCATTCCCATGAAATGACTTACGGCAGCAGTAGCGTCGCGACGTGGATAAGGGTGCACATGTTTCCCACAGTTATCCACCATCATTAGTTTACATAACATGTATTATGCGCACAGTATACTCCAGCTCATCACTCAACAGTGCCACTATGCTGACGTCATAACCATACGCGACTGGCGCATTCCCTAACGCGCGGGTCACCAGACGCAAAATGGGCGGCGAACCAGTCCCCCGGCCGCCGCCCACCGATTACTTCAACTCCCGTCTCACAAAACACCGACTGTTGAAGTAACCAACAGTCCTCGGCGCGTTCAGCTCTTGCCCGCGCCCGCCAGTTCGCCCAGGCGCACATTCGCTTCCTGCGACGACTGGTTCTCGGACTTCGCGAGCTCCTCCCACAGCTTCTTCGCCTCGGCGTTCTTACCGGCCGACATCAGGCTGCGTGCCTGCGACGCCTGATAGCTGAACTTGTCGTTCGCGTACTTGGCCGCCGACGCCGCCTTGCCGTAGTGGTCGGCAGCATCGGCCATCTTCCCCTGCAACTCGTAGCCAGTCGCGATCAGCGCCTCCATCGACGCCTTGAAATCCGAGGTCGCGCCACCGGCTGCCTTCTCGAGACCGGCGATGCCCTCGACATACTTTTTCTGGTCGAACTGCACCTGAGCGAGCAGCAGCGCCGCCTGCTGGCCGGCCGCGGTCGAGCCGTAGTTGGCGCTCACCTTCCCGAGGGCCGTGGCGGCCTCGTCCAGCTTGCCGTCCGCCATCGGAGCCTGCGCGGCATACAACGCGGTAGAGGCCTTGGCGGCCTGGCTCGCCGAAATCGCGCGATACCCGAAGATGGCGGCAGCGGCGAGGGCAACGCCCCCCGCGATCATGCCGATCGGGCGGCTGTTCGACTGGAACCAGTCACCGACCTTCTCCATCGGATCGTCGGACAGGTTCGCGGAGGATGTGGTGGAGCGGGACGACTGGGCCATGCGGGAGACCAGCGATGAGGGGCGTTGAATGGACCCGCCGGCGTGACCAAGCACCGCGGCGAGCCCGTGACGGGCGGATTCACGTATAACATAGCGGTATCCCAAACCCGTAGGGACGGGACACCACGTTTCCCGTGGCCGCGAATGCGGAGCGGGTCGCACACTGCCGAGTGCCCCCGGGCGGAGTCGAACCGCCGACCAACAGTTTAGGAAACTGCTGCTCTATCCAACTGAGCTACGGGGGCCAACATCTCACACGGCGCATGATGGGCCGTCGTCGGCGCGCGCACCTTCGCCGACCCGCCACGACAACCTCTGGCGAATCTCGCCGATTATCGCGCGCGGCTCAAGGGATCATCCGCACTGGCGCACAACGGAGCGCAGTCAGAAGGTGGCGACGGCATGCACCGCCCGCTCAGGCAGGAGCGCGCGGCCTTCGAGGAAGCCCAATTCGACAAGGACGGAGACGCCAGCGACCTCCGCCCCCAAACGCTCGACCAGACGGCAGGTAGCCGCCGCCGTGCCACCAGTGGCCAGTACGTCATCCACCACGAGGACCCGATCCCCTGCCCCGACCGCATCGGTATGCATTTCGAGCACATCGTTCCGGTACTCGAGTGCGTACGCCTCACGTTCCGTGCGCCACGGGAGCTTGCCGGGCTTCCGTGCGGGGGCGAACGGCACGTCAAGCGCCAGCGCCATGGTCACACCGAACAAAAAGCCGCGACTCTCCACCCCGACCACACGCGTCACGCCAGTACCCATAAACGGGGCGACCATGGCCGCAATCAGGTCACGCAGCAAGTCGGGATCGGCAAGGACAGGAGTGATGTCCTTGAACAGAATGCCGGGAGACGGAAAATCCGGGACTTCGCGCAGGGTGGCGCGGAGGCGGTCAGAGAGTGTGGCGTCCATCGGCGCAACCTACCCGATGTGAGAGGATTTCGCTGCCTCGGACGCCTCGCGACGGCCGATTCACCGGAGTCGCGCCACTCGACCACCACCTCGTGTCAGCGTTCGATCGTGAAGGGAAAGGGCAGCCCCTCGGCATCGAAGCTCGTGAGCTCTCGACGCAGCACCTCGACGACCCGCGACCCGCTGGGGCCGACGCGAACGGTCGACTCGAGTGCATCGAGCGCGGCGGAATCTCCCGCGACGTGAAGCACAACGGCGCCGTCCGGCTCGTTGCGGACGACGCCCGACAAACCCAGCGCCCGCGCCCGCTCACGGACGAACCAGCGGAAGCCGACCCCTTGGACCTCACCCTCCACGCGATAGCGCCGGACCGCGATGGCCATCAGCGCACCGAGGTCAAGCGAGACTCACGAGGGCCGAACGCCGAGGAGGGCCGCGAGCGCGGCAGCGAGGACGGCGGCATCCCCGAGACGCGGTTCGTATCCCGTCAGCGACAGTTCCCCGTCGCGAACCCGACGTGCCAACAACTCAAGCGCGCGAGCCGCGGCTTCAGCCCCGTCTGTACCAGTCCGTCGGGCCCGGTCCGCCCACGGCTCAATGTCCGCCGAAGGTGCAGCAATCTCGGGCGCCCCTGAATCACCGAAGGAGTTCGGCGCAACAGTCGGCGACGGGCCAGACGTGCGCGCCGACGACCAAGGCATGATGTCGATCAGATCGTCATCGCTCCATGCGGGCAGGAACTCCGGCGCCACTGCACTCTCGAACAGCCCATCGGACTCAAGCGCACGGCGCATGGCGGCCCCACGTTGATTAAAATCGTGCGCCAGCGCCTCCAATTCCTGCGCGGCGTCACCGAGCGCCCAGTCGTCTGTCGGTGACTCCAACGCCGGCACCGCGAACGGGGTCGCCAACCGTGGCGCGGGTGCCTCGGCGAATCCGGTGTCGGCCATCGCGGCCAGGAATGACGGCGCGATTTCCCGTTCCGGAAACGGCGGCGGTTCGATGGCGCGCATTGGCAATGCCGGCGTCGCCGCCAGAAAGGCGTCGATCCACGGCATGGCCGGCGCGACTCGTGGTGCCGCGGGAGTGGCTGCCTCCACCTCAGGCGCGCTCCACGCGCCCGCCGCGACGGTGCGGGTCTCCTCGCCGGCGCCGTCCAAAGGCACCGGCGCAACGGCG
This sequence comes from Gemmatimonadota bacterium, assembly GCA_031127225.1. Taxonomy (GTDB): domain Bacteria; phylum Gemmatimonadota; class Gemmatimonadetes; order Gemmatimonadales; family Gemmatimonadaceae; genus Gemmatimonas. The sequence continues at coordinate 9,971 of JARIEV010000073.1, forward strand.
CGTTCGAGCGACGGCCTCCCGCGCCACGGTGCCGGGATGTACGGTGCCATTTGTACCGTCACGCCCATCCCGTCCCGGGCACTGCGGGCACTGGTGCTCAGCGGAGACGCATAGGGAGCGACCATGACGGGCACCTCGGCGCTGCGGCGTGCGGTGGAGTCGATCGTGGACATGGCGTGGTCAGGCCGTGGTGGTCGAAGATGCGCGGTCGGGAGGCCGTACGCAAACGTACGCACCTTTTTGAACCGTCAGGCCGGCCAACCACCGGCTCCTATCAAGGGGACGAAGCGCACCGGAACGATGTCACGGCTTTCCAGTGCCCCGTTGCGTTTGATGAGGAGCGTGAGCATCTGCTCCTCCCGATCACCGAGCGGAATCAGCATCCGGCCCCCTTCGGCCAACTGCTCCTCGAGCGCCACCGGGACGTGTGGTGCCCCCGCGCTGACCACGATGCCGTCGTACGGCCCGTACTCGCGCCACCCCAGCGTGCCGTCCCCCAGCAGTAACGACACATTGCGCACGCTGGCCTGCTGCAGAATCGGGCGCGCTTTGTCGAGTAACGCCGGAAAGCGCTCGATCGAGAACACTTGCGCCGCCAACTCCGCCAAGAGCGCCGTCTGGTACGCCGACCCGGTGCCGATCTCGAGCACCTTTTCCCGGCCGGTCAGCATGAGTTGTTCGAGGGCGCGCGCGTGGACGTACGGCTGCGAGATCGTCTGCCCGCTGCCGATCGGCAACGCCGAATCTTCATACGCTCGATGGCGCACGGTCGGCGGGACAAACAGATGCCGCGGCACCTGATCGAAGGCGCGCAGGACCGCCAGATCGCGGATTCCCTTGTCCTGAAGGGCCTCGACCAGCCGACGACGAGCGCCGCGGAACTCCGGCTCTACAGAGGACGCCACCAGTCCGTCGCGGTATCGAGCACATCACGGTGCGTGAGATCGAGATGGAGCGGGGTCACCGAGATGTATCCATCGTGCACAGCACGGAAGTCCGAGTCCTCCGGGCCACTCCATTCCACACTGCCACCGCCGATCCACAGGATCTCACGCCCCCAGGGATCCTTCATCTTCGTGATGGAATCACTAAACACGCGTCGACCCAACCGGGTGAGGCGGACCCCCTTGATCTGGTCGCCTGCGACGTTCGGGAGATTCACGTTCAGCAGCGTCTCCCGCGGAAACGCGGGGAGCGCCATCAGATGCTTGAGCAGATCACGCAAAATGTTGATCTGTGTGTCAAGCAGCGCTTCGGCCCGCATCAGGCTCCCCGCGAACGAGACCGCAATTGAGGGAATACCGAGGGCGAGCCCTTCCATCGCGGCCGCGACCGTGCCGCTGTACAGCACGTCCTCACCCATGTTCGGACCATGGTTGATCCCGCTGATCACATAGTCCGGCCGCGCGTCCAGCAGGGCCTCACACGCCAGCATCACGCAATCGGTGGGGGTCCCGTCCACCTGCCAACGGTGCTCACCCAGACGAACGGGGCGCAACGGATGGTGCAGCGTGAGGGAGTGGCTAGTCGCACTCTGCTCGCGATCGGGCGCGACCACACTGAGATCGCCGAGTGACTGACAGGCCTGCTCCAGTACCCCGAGTCCCTTCGCCAGAATACCGTCGTCGTTACTGAGTAGAATGCGCATGGGATGGGGAGGAGTACGGAAGGAAAGGGAGCGTGCGGACCGGTCAGCGGGCCCGCGGCGCCGGCCGATCGTCGAGGAGCGCCTGCAACTCCGCCAGATCACGCTCAATGCTGGCCAACGCCTCGACTTCAAGCGCCGCGCGCGCCGCCGTTCGCAGCGAACCGCCCTTACGATGTTCGTCGAGCTTTTGCCGAGCACCGTCAATGGTGTACTTCTCGGTGTACAGCAGGTGCTTCACCATCAGAATCAGCTCCACTTCACGCCGCGCGTACACCCGGTTGCCGCTCCGGTTCTTCGCGGGATTGAGCGGCTTGAACTGGCTTTCCCAATACCGCAGCACGTGCGGCTTGAGGTCAGTCAGCGAGCACACGTCGCCGATGGAGTAGAACTCCTGAATCGGTTCCTCGCGCGGGGCCGCCACTCAGTCGCGCTCCGCGCGCAGTTCGCGCGCCATCAACTCCGCCACCGCTTCGCGCGGCGCCTGCCCCTCAAACAGAATACGATACGTAGCGTCGATGATCGGCATTTCCACGCCGGCACGGTCGGCGAGTGCTTTCGCGCTGTGTGCATTCAGCACGCCCTCGGCGACACTGTCCTTCCCGGCAAGAAATTCGGCGAGTGTCTGGCCCTGCCCGATCGCCACACCGACCGCGCGGTTGCGCGAGAGAGCCCCGGTGCACGTGAGCACCAGATCGCCAAGTCCAGCCAGTCCAGCGAAGGTGTCGGGTCGCGCGCCCAGCGCGACCCCCAACCGGGTCATCTCCGCGAGTCCACGGGTCATGAGCGCCGCACGGGGGTTGTAGCCCAATCCCAGCCCGTCGAGGATCCCGGTGGCCACCGCCATCACGTTCTTGAGCGCTCCGCCAAGCTCCACACCGGTGACGTCGTCACTCGTGTACACGCGGAACGCCGCGGCGCTCATCGCGCGCTGCACCGCGGTGGCCGCGTCACGCGATGCGGACGCGGCGACGACGGCCGTCGGCTGGCCCGTGGCCACCTCGGCGGCGAAGCTCGGGCCGCTCACCGCGACCACCGCATGCCCGGGCGCCTCCTGCGCGACCACGTCCGTCATGAGCGCCAGCGTATCACGCTCGATGCCTTTGGTGGCGACCGACAACACGGCCCCGTCGGCGATCGCACCGGCGCACGAGGCCACCACGGCGCGCAATACATGCGAGGGGGCCGCGTACACCACCAGCCTCGCATCGCGCAACGCGGCGACGATGTCAGTGCTCGCCGTCAGCCCGGGCGCGAGCGGAATATCGGGTAAGAACCGTGGATTTTCATGACGCGCGTTGACGGCCTGTACCACGTCGTCTTCACGCGCCCACAGGGTGACCGCATGCCCGTTGCGCACGAGGCGATCCGCAATCGCTGTGCCCCACGCCCCACCACCAACGACGGTGCACGTGAGTGGCGCGGTCATGATGAACGCCCGCCCACGCGCCGCTCTTCCCCGCGCCGTAGCCGGCCGATGTTGTCACGATGCGTCCAGAACACGAAGCCACCGACGGCGACACTGACGATGACAAGGGGCGTGATGGCCCGTTGCTGCACGAGCAACGCAACGGGTAGCACCGCGGCGCCCACCAACGAACCGAGCGACACATATCGTGTGAGGGCCACGACGATCACGAACGCCGCCACAGCGCACAGTGCCGGCAACGGTGCCAACGCCACGAACACGCCACTCGCCGTGGCGACTCCCTTTCCACCGCCCTTGCCCAGCAAAAACACAGGCCGGACATGTCCCAGGATGGCCGCCAATCCGCACAGCACCCCCCATGGCCATCCCGTCCCCATGCCCACCATGCCCGGGAGCCATAGCACCGGCAATGCGCCCTTCAGTCCGTCGACGACGTAGACCAGCAATCCCCACCGCCAGCCCAGCGTCCGGAAGACGTTCGTCGCCCCGAGATTTCCCGACCCCATCGTGCGGAGATCAATCCCGTTCGCCCGCCCCACGAGATGGGCCGTCGGAAAGGATCCGATGACGTACGCCGCGACGAGAGCGGCAGCCAGGGCAGCGACGGGGGTCACGACTCGCGCTTGCTCCGCATGATGATCCGCATCGGCGAGCCGAGGAAACCCCACTTCTCGCGCAGCTGATTGTGAATGAACCGGATGTAGTTCTCCGGGATCAGCTCGGGATGATTGCCGAAGAACGCGAAGGTGGGCGGCGAGGTCTCCACCTGCGTGGCGTAATTCAGCTTCACTTCACGTCCGGCCGCCTGCGGCGGCTGCAGGCGGGCGATGATCTCCTGCAGGGCGTCGTTCACCTGCGACGTCGGGATCCGGCGCGTACGCTGTTCCTGCGCCTCGAGAGCGATGTCGAGCACCTTGTTCACGCGCTGCCCGGTGAGCGCCGACGTGAACAAAAACGGCACGAAGCCCAGATATGGCACCTTCTCGACGGCATCCTTCTTGAACTTCGCCGAACTCTTGTCCGTCTTGTCGGCGTAGAGATCCCACTTGTTGATCACCATGACCAGTCCGCGCCCCGCTTCCCACGCCAGCGTGGCGATCTTGAGATCCTGGTTTTGCAGCCCCTCGGTGGCATCCACCATCAGGATGCAAACATCTGATGAGTCGATGGCGCGACGCGTGCGCAGCGCCGAATAGAACTCGATGCCGTCATCAATTTTCGACTGACGGCGCAGACCGGCCGTGTCAACGAAAATGATATCGCGATCGTGGTAGCGCATCGGGGCGTCGATCGAGTCACGCGTGGTGCCCGATTCGTCATTCACGACGAGGCGCTCCTCACCGAGCAGCTTGTTCACGAACGACGACTTGCCCACGTTCGGACGGCCGATCACGGCAATGCGGACGGCCTCGACCGGCTCCTCATCCGACTCCGGGATCGCCGCCACAACCGCGTCGAGCAGATCGCCTGATCCTTTGCCGTTCGCGGCCGACACGGGATACACGTCGGAGACACCCAGACGGTAGAAATCGTAGAAGTCGGCGCTGTTCGGATCGTCGACCTTGTTCGCGACCAGCACCCACGGCTTTTTGGCATGGCGCAAGATGTCCACCAGACGTGCATCACTGGGATGCACACCGACCTTGGCGTCCACGACGAGCATCAGCAGATCGGCTTCGTCGATCGCCTGCATGACCTGCTTACGGATGGCGACGTCCATCGGCTCGTTGGAATCTTCCACGAGCCCACCGGTGTCGACCAGCCAGAAATGATGACCGGCCCAGTCGGCCTGACCAAAATGCCGGTCACGCGTCGTGCCGGCTTCGTCGCTCACGATGGCCGTGGCCTCGCCGACGAGACGATTGAACAAATGGGACTTCCCAACATTGGGACGTCCGACGATGGCTATGACAGGAAGACTCATGCGGCGGGTTGGAACGCCGCGTCACCTTCCGGGACCAGCGCGTCTATGAAATCGTACGAAGGATAGACCGGCATCGGCAGCGATTCACGCACCGCCACAAACGACTCTTCGTCGAGGAAAAGCCCGTCGTCGTTGATGCATTCGGCGGGGATGAGTGCGAGATCGAGATCGTGCCGGTCGGCGAGTGCCTTACGGATGTCGGCCCCGACGAGCAGACCGGCGGTCGTGGTGGTCGGGCCGAACAGCGAGTTTTCCATCGTGATGAGCTCGAACTCGGCACCGGTCGCCTCACGCAACAGCTCCAACAGTTCGGGCATCAGCGGTGTCATGGACACGCCGGTGACGATGCCGATACGGCGCCCGTCGAGTCGGGGGAGCTGCGAGAGCCCCTCACGCAACCGTGTGCGCAACGAGGTGACCGCGCCGACCCCGTTCTCAATCTGGGAAAAATCACCGTAGTGCTCCACACCGGGGAGCGGCTCATCGGCCAGCAGGTACAGCTCGTCAGAGCCGAACACCCAGCGATCGCCCCGCTCAGCGAGCCCACGATCGGCCCAGCGCTGCACCGTGTCGAGCAGACGACGCGCATTGGCGGCGTCCATCGACTGGCCGGTATACAGATGCGAGAACTGCGTGACGCCGACGGGAACGAGCGCCACCGACATCATGGCATCGCCCAGCTCCCACAGGTCCGCCAGCGATTGCTCGAGCACATCGCCATCGTTGATCCCGGGCACGATCACCATCTGCCCATGAAACTGGATGCCGCCGTCGGCCAGGCGCGTGAGCTGCTCGATGATGTTGGGCACGCGCGGGTTGTTCAGCAGCACCTTGCGCGCCTCCCACGGGGTGGCGTGCACCGACACGTAGAGCGGCGAGAGGCGGTACTCGAGAATGCGCGCGATGTCCTTTTCCTTGACGTTCGACAGCGTCGCGAAATTCCCGTACGCAAACGAGAGCCGGTAGTCGTCGTCGCGAATGTACAACGACTTCCGCAGCCCCTTCGGCAGCCCCTCGATGAAGCAGAACTCGCACCGGTTCGCGCAGCGGCGAATCGTGGGCGGCGCCAACTCGAGGCCCATCGGCTCACCACCGTCGCGTTCGATGTCGTATTCGACCTCCGAACCATCCGGCATCCGCGCGGTGACCACAAACGCCTCGTCGGCCGTCAGGAACTCCCAATCAAGGAAGTCCTCCAACGGCCGTTCGTTGACGGCGAGGAGTTCTGTACCGGGAACGATGCCGATCTCATCGGCGATGCTCCCCGGCTGCACACGTGTGACGCGAACCATGACCCGGGACGGAAACGGGGGACCAGGCCGGATGGCCTTCCCCCGTATGACAAGGGGCGGCAACCGTAGCGCTGCCGCCCACTTGAGAAAATATACGAACTGTGAGGCCCGAAGTCAATTCAGAACATGGACTTACTTGAGCGGGGCATACCGAAATGCCACCGCCTTCGGGGCCTCCAGTTTGACCGCAAACGTGGTATTCCCCCCCGCGTCCACCGGGCCGATCGCCACACCCTTCGTGGCCACCACGGCGCCGGCCGCATCCAGCAACTCGATCATCATCGTCCACGATGCCGACGCCGAGCCTTCGTTGTTCACGGTGCCCTGCACTTGGAACGCCGTCCCGGCCGGTTGCGCCAGCGTGATTTCAACCCGCGGATTGGTCTTGGTTTGCCGGTCGAGAT
>JARIEV010000074.1 GCA_031127225.1 Gemmatimonadota bacterium
ATGGCGTTCGAAGGGTGGAGCTACGGCGGCTATATGACATCGTGGGTGGTGTCGCAGACGGGACGGTTCAAGTCGGCCATGATGGGGGCGGGGCTGCCGTCGCTGCTGTCCATGGCGGGCACCACGGATATCCCGGGCTACATCAACACGTTCTTCGGCGATCCGCAGTACGACGGATCGATCATCAATCCAAGCATCCGGAAGTACCTCGAGCGCTCGGGGATCAGCTACAGCGATAAGGTCACCACGCCGCTGCTGATCCTCCACGGCGGGAACGACGAGCGGGTGCCGATCGGCCAGCCGATGGAGTTCTACCGTGCCCTCAAGGATCGCGGCAAGACGACGGAGCTGGTGTTCTATCCGCGCGAAGGACACGGCTTCAGCGAGTACTATCACCAGATGGACCGCATGGCGCGCGAGTACGAATGGTTGGCGCGCTTCACGCTGGGGACGCCAGTGAAGACGGCGATGTAATCACTGTCGCCGGTTGCGTTTGCACCGCACACATCCCCGCGCCGAGAGCATCCGGCGCGGGGATGTGTGTTTTTTCATGATGTGCACATCACGATTTTATTCCGTTCACGAATCACCGCAGCGCTTCCTGTCACCGCACGTGCGGCGCATGATCGACGGTCATGAAACGTGCGCTGGTGTTTTGTCTCTCGGTGCTGTCGGTGGCGTGTCGCTCCGATGCCGTGACCGCCACGGCGGCTGATCACGCGTCGTCAGCGGTGACGCGTGGGGTGACGCGTGGGGTGAGCCGCGCGGCGGATCAGGCGTACCTCGTGGTGTTGCGCGATGACGTGCGCGACGTGGATGTGGTCGCGGCGGAGTGGTCGCGACAGTCTGGGCGCGCGGCGCGATTCACGTATCACAGCGCGCTGAAAGGATTCGCCGCCACGCTGTCCGACGCGCAGCGTGAGGCGTGGCGATTGCGCCCTGATGTGGTGTCGGTCGAGCCGGATGTGCCGGTGTTCGCGACGGCATCCGGCGCCCGCGTGGTGAATCCGAATCAGTGGGCCCTCGACCGCATCGACCAGCGGGCCACGCGCGCGGCCGATTACCTGTACGGCTATGAAGGCGAGGGCGATGGCGTCGAGGTCCACATTCTCGACACCGGTCTCCGGTTGTCGCACGCCGAGTTTGGTGGCCGCGCACGCAGTCTGTACGACTACGTGGACAACGATGCGGCGGCGGACGACTGCAATGGCCACGGCACGCACGTGGCGGGGACGGTGGGGGGCGTATCCGTTGGCGTGGCGCGACGCGTGACACTGTTCAGCGCGCGCGTGCTCGACTGCACCGGCACGGGCACCTGGTCGGCGGTGATCGCCGCCATCGACAGCGTGACGCGCCGCAAGCTCGCCACCCCCGCGATGCCGATGGTGGGGAACCTCTCCCTCGGGTCGGTGGAGCTGGTCCCGGCGGCGATCACGGCCGTCGAGAACTCGGTGGCGGCTGGTGTGGTGTGGGCGGTGGCCGCCGGCAACGATGGAACCGATGCGTGCCTCACGACGCCGGCCGCGGCGCCGCATGCCGTCACCGTGGCATCGACGGGACGCAGTGATGCGCGATCCGCGTCGTCGAACACGGGACCTTGTGTGGATCTCTTCGCACCCGGTGACGACATCTGGTCGGCTGGCCTCTCCGGGGATCAGAGTTTCGCGACGCTCTCGGGCACGTCGATGGCGGCGCCGCATGTCGCTGGCGCGGCGGCGCTCTATCTGTCGGCACACCCCACGGCGTCGTCGGCGACGGTGCAGGCCGCAGTGACGGCGGCGGCCACGCCGAATGTCGTGACCGGTGTGCCTGCCGACACCCCCAACCGGCTGCTCTACAGTGCGGTGGTGTCCGGCATCATGCCGCTGCCGGCGAACAGTTTCGTGTTGGCCGCGGCGCTGGCTGGCGTCGGCGGTGGGACCGTGTCCGCCACTGGGGTGACTTGTACGGTGGCGGGCAACGACTGCGCGGAGCTGTTTGCGGCCGGCGCCGCGGTGCCGGTGACCGCGAAGGCGGCACCGGGGAGCATATTCGCGGGGTGGAGCGGCGCCTGTACGGGCACCGGCGGGTGCACGGTCTCCATGTCCTCGGCCCGGCTGGTGACCGCCACGTTTGCGCCGGCACCGGCGATGCACGTGGGCGATCTCGAAGGGCGGCGCACCCTGCTGAGCAAGAGCTGGTCAGCTTCACTCACCGTTACGGTGCATGATCGTCAGGAGGCGCCGGTGGCGGGCGCGGTGGTGTCGCTGGCATGGAGCGGGGCGGCATCGGGCAAGGGCACCTGCACGACCACCAGCGTGGGGAGCTGCACGGTCACACGGACGGGGCTCAGCAACGGGAAAACCTCAATCACGTTCACGGTGACTGGGGTGACGAAGTCAGGCGTGCAATACCTCGCGGCGGACAACCACGACGCCACCATCAACAGCAACGGGACCACCTTCCCGATCTACAAGTAGCGCGCCCGTGGGCGCACCCGCGCGGTGCACCCGCGGAGCGCCTGCGGGAACGCCGTCGCGCGCCACGGGTTGATCCGGTGTGACCACCCCTGATCAGATCCCCCGCCGCCCGTTTCTCACCGCCGAGTGGCGGTATCTCGTGATGCTCAACTACGAGATTCCGCGGGCCGTCCTCGAGCCGTTGGTGCCGGCGCACACCGTGCTCGACCTGTTCGAGGGGCGAGCGCTCGCCAGCATTGTCGGCTTCCGGTTTCTGGACACACGGTTGCTGGGGGTGCCCGTGCCCTTCCACCGGCACTTCGACGAAGTGAATCTGCGCTTCTACGTGAAGCGCCCCATGCCCGACGGCTCCGTGCGGCGCGGCGTGGTGTTCGTGCGCGAGCTCGTGCCGCGGCGCGCGATCGCGTTCACCGCGCAGCTCTGCTACAACGAGCCGTACGCCGCCGTCCCCATGCACAGCCGCGTGCCGCCGCGGCTGCTTGCCAGCCCCGGGCGCCTGTTCTACGGCTGGTTTGGCAACGCGCAGCATCAGCAGGTGAGCGTGACGGCGGTGGGCGCACCGCAGCCGCTGGTGCCAGGTTCGGAGCCGGAGTTCATCGCCGAGCATTACTGGGGATACACCCGACAGCGCGACGGGCGCACGGTGGAGTATCAAGTGGCGCATCCGTCGTGGCGCGTGTGGCCGGGCGCGGACCCGTCGTTCAGCGCCGACGTGCGCGGGCTGTACGGGAGCGCGTTCGAGGCGCCGCTGGCCGCGCCGCCCTGTTCGATGTTCGTGGCGGAGGGATCGCGCGTCACCGTGTACCGCCCCACTCGATTACCGTAGGCCTGTCTATGCGCGTCCCGCATCAGTGGCATCGCCGTCTCGTGATCGCCGGCCTGACGGCGATGCTCCTGGGCGCCATCGATCCCCTCGAGGGTTCGGTGGTGATCGCGGCGGGGACGCTGCTGGTGGTTCTGGGCACGCCGCGTGGTCGTGGCGGGGCGGGCGGCAGCCGGGTGAGCGGGCGGGTGCGGCTGGCGTGCGGGCTGGTGTCCGTGGGCGTGGCGGTGCTTTGGATTATGAGCGCGTTCGGCGGCGTGGGCGGCGCCACCGGCCGGTCGATGTGGTGGCTGCTGCTGGTGGCGCCCTATCCGGTGGGGTGGCTGCTCGGCATCATCGGCGCGGCGCAACGGCTGCGCGAGCGCGCGCGTGCGCAGGTGCACGTGGAGCCGCCACTCGGTTGACAGGTGCCGGGTCCGCCCTCAAGTAGCACGGGTGGATAACGTCACCCATGCCTTGGCCGGTCTGCTGTGCGCTGACGCGGCCGTTCTGCTGGTGCGCCGACGCGTCGGGCGCGCCTTTTCCGCGACGATCGAAGCGCCCTCGCTCACGCGGTTCCGGCGGGCGGCGGTGGTGCTGGGGATCGTGGCGGCCGAGCTCCCCGACGTGGATCTCGTGTACGCCGGGCCGATGGTGGGGATGGGCAAGCTCGGCTACCTGCTGCATCATCGCGGGCATACGCACACCGTTGTGTGGGCGCTGATCGGTGCGTTGCTGCTCTGGGCCACGGCGCGCTGGTGGTGGCAGCGCGGACTCGCCGGTCGCGAGCGTGCCGACGCCACGTCGGCGCGGGTGGCACGGGAGGGGTCGCGGGCGCTGTTGGGGCTGGCGGTCGTGGGTACGCTGTCGCATCTGCTTCTGGACTATACCAACAGCTACGGTGTGCATCCGTTCTGGCCGTTTGATAACCGGTGGTACTTCGGCGACGCGGTGTTCATCGTCGAGCCGTGGCTCATGGTGGTCGCGATTCCGCCGCTGCTCTGGGGGCCGCGACGGCCGGTCGGTCGCGCGCTGCTGCTGCTGGCACTGGCCGGCATGCTCGCGCTCTGCTGGCTGGCCGGTGAGGTGGCCACGCCCGTGGCGGTAGCGGTGACCACGGTCGCGGCGTGCTGGCTGCTCGCCCAGCGCGCACTCCCGGCCGAATGGCGTCCGTGGAGCGGACTGCTGGCGTGGGTGGCCGTGACCACGGTGTTCTTTGTCGCATCGGCGCAGGCCCGTGCCGCGGTGCGGGCCACGGTGGCGGACGGTTCGTTGCGCGATGTGGTGCTTACGCCGGCGGCGGCCGACCCGCGCTGCTTCGCCGCGTTGGTCGTGACCGCCACCACCACGGAGTATCGCGTGCGCACCGCGACGGTGTCGCCGTGGCGGCACCTCCATGATGCCGTGGCGTGCGCCGCCGACCGGCGGGGCGGTGACCGCAATGCGCTGGGCGCGCTGCCTGGGGTGTCCCGTGTGCTGCCGTCAGGTCCCGCACGCACCGCGTCGGATGCCGTCGTGTGGGGCGACAGTTGGGCGGTGCCGCGCGCGGAGTTCTCGCGACTGGCGGCGACGCGCTGTGTCTTTGCGGCAGCGCTGCGCTTCATGCGCACGCCGGCGTGGGCGATGGCGCCGGACGGCACGCTGCGGCTGGTCGATGCGCGCTTTGGCACGGGCGGTGGCTTTGCCGAGGTGGAGGTGGCGCCACCGTCGGCGAGCTGTGCCGTCACGGGCAAATGGATGCCGCCGTGGGTGCCGCCGCGGCAGGATCTCCTGCGCTGATGGCGGGTGGCCGTGGGCAACGCGGCCGGCTTGCCCTGACGGGTCCGCTTGCGAGGATTGCCAGGGCGCTCTTGGTTGTCCGGTATGACCATTGCTGTGACATCGCTTCGCCGGAGCGCTTCAGGGCGTGCCGAGGCGCTGATCGCGGGAGCGCCGGTCTGGCTCGAGGCGGATGCCGAGGCTGACCTGCCGCTGGATGCGATTGTGTCGGCGTTCTTCATTCCGGCGCTGCGTCACGGGGCGCCACTCGTGCTCGACGGTGCGTTGTCGGAACGGCTCCGCAGCCAATTGCCCTACGTCGCGGATATCGTGCGCGAGTGGTGGGGGTGGCAGGGCGCCCTGCCCGTTGAGCCCGTCGGGACTCCCGCGCCCACCGGCGGGTTCCTCGCGCCGGCGCTGCGCCGGAGCGCGCTGCTGTTCTCCGGGGGCGTCGATTCGTTTTTCTCGTTGCTGCGTGGTCCGGTGGCGCCCGACGCCCTCGTATTTGTGGACGGCTTCGATGTGTCACTGCACGATGTCGCCCGCCGCGATGCGGCGTGCGCTCTCGTTCGACGCGTGGCCGACACCGTCGGCGTGCGCACGATCCGCGTCACCACGAACGTGCGCACCCATCCGCTGTTTGCGTCGCTCTCCTGGGAACAGACGCACGGTGGCGCCCTGGCGGCGATCGGTCATGCGCTGCGCGGCGAGATCAGTCACATCATCGTTTCCTCGACGCCGAGTTTTCGCGAGATCGCCACGCGTTGGGGCTCGCACGTGCGGCTCGATACGCTTTGGTCGTCGGAGCACCTCGGTGTGCTGCATGTCGGAGCCACGCACCGACGATCGGAAAAGCTGGTGGCAATTGCCGGCGAACCGCTGGTGCGTGAGCATCTGCGGGTGTGCTGGGAGCATCGTGGCACGGGACTCAACTGCGGGGTGTGCGAGAAGTGCCTCCGCACGCAACTGCTCCTGCTCGAGCGGGAGCAACTGCACCACTTCCGGACCTTCGATCTGTCGGTGGCCGACCTGACCGCTGCCGTGGAGGCGCTGCCCTTCGTGTACAACCCAATCACCCTCGAGCTGTCGTACCGGACGCTCGATGCGGCGCGGCTGCCCCGCGCCGTCGCTGATGCCGTCCAGGCGCTGATCCGACGGTCGGTCGCCGAGCACGATCGGCGCCGGCGTAGCGGTCACCTGGTTGGCCGGGTGCAGAACCGAATGGCACGTCTTTTCGCGGGGGCGCGGTAATGTCGGTCTCCACGCGCCCGTTGGGGGGGCGTCTCACGCTGCAACACTGGTCGCTGCTGGCGTTGCTGCTTGGCGCGACGCTGGGACTCGCGGGCCATCGCTTCGCGTGGGCATGGCTGCCGCGCGCGTCGGAGTTCCTCTCGCCACTCGGGGCGCTGTGGGTCAACGCATTGCAGATGGCCGTGCTCCCGTTGCTGATCACGCAGCTGCTGTCCACGTTGGTCCGCGTGGACGCGGAGCCGTCGATCGGTCGGATCGGTCGCGGCGCGGTGCTGCTGTTCGTGGCGTTTCTCACCGTGGGCGGTCTGCTGTCCGTCATCGTCACGACCCAGCTGGTCACGTGGTTGCCGCCGGGTGGGGAGTTGCTCGCGGGGTGGCGGGTGGAGCCGATGATACCGGGCGCGCCGGCGGCCCTCGCCGCCACGCCGGTTACGTTCGCCGACTGGTTCAAGTCGCTGGTGCCGCGCAATCCGTTCGAGGCCGCCGCCCGGGGCAGTGTGCTGCAATTGCTCGTGTTCACGGTGCTCTTCGGCCTCGCCGCTGCGCGGCTGCCGCAGGACTCCCGCGAGGCGCTGGCGCGGCCGATTCAGGCGCTCGCCGCCGCCATGATGACGCTGGTGCACTGGATCCTGCTGGCAACGCCCGTCGGTGTGTTCGTGCTGATGCTTGGCGTCATGCTGCAGACCGGCACGGGGGCGCTGCAGGTGCTGGGCGTGTACATCGTGGGTTTGTCGGCGCTGATGCTCATGTGCACGGTGCTGCTGTACCCCGTGACGGCGCTCGTTGCGCGCGTGTCGATGCGCCGCTTTGCGCGCGGCGTGGCACCGGCGCAACTCGTGGCGGCCGGTACGCAATCGTCGCTGGCCTCGCTGCCCGCGCTCATGCACGGGGCGAAGGATCATCTCGCGCTCCCCGCCTCGAGTGCCGGCTTCTCCCTGACGCTGGCGGTGTCCACCTTCAAGCTGAATCAGCCGATCTATCTGCTCTTCCAGCTCCTGTTGCTGTCGCACGTCTTCGCGGTCCCACTCGGCGTGGAGCAGATCGGGATGTATCTGCTGGCCACGGTGGTGTTCAGCTTTAGTGTGGCCGGCATTCCCGGCGGCGGTGGCGCCCCCTCCACGCTGCCGTTGCTCGTGGCGTTTGGCGTCCCCATCGAGGGGGCCATGCTCCTCGATGCCGCGAACACGATCCCCGACATCTTCATGACGGTGCTCAACGTGACGGCCGACATGAGCGTAGCGACGATACTGGCGCGGGACGCGCGGTCGGCGTCGCCGGTGCCGGACACCGCGTGATCTCCGTCTCTGACGGGACGGCCGCGTGGGAGATGGTCGCGGTGTCACGTGGCCCCCGCACGTCGCCGGAGCGCGTCGAGGCGCTCGTCGGCGGCGAGGCGGTGTGGTTCGCCGCGGACGTGGCGCTCGAGCTCCCGATGGACGCGATCGTCGCGGCGTTTCTGCTTCCCGTCTGGACCCGTGGTGGCACCCTCGTGCTGGACGGCGCGGTGTCCGCGCCGCTGCGCAGCAACCTGCCGCATGTGGCCACGCTGCTGCGCGAGTGGTGGGGGGCACGCGGTCCCTTTCCCATCGAGCCGGCCGGCATGGAACCGCCGCGCAGCGGGGTGCTGGCGCCCACGCGGCGGGGCACGGGATTGATGTTTTCCGGTGGTGTCGACTCGTTCTACTCGTTGCTGCGCGGCACCGTCGCCCCCGACGCGCTGGTGTTCGTGGATGGATTCGATATCCCGCTGGCCGACGTCGCACGCCGCGATGCCGCGTACGCCGCTGTTCGTGAGGTGGCCGATGCGCTCGGTGTGCGGGCGATTCGCGTGGCGACGAACATCCGTGACCACGCCCTCTTCCGGTCGGTCTCGTGGGAGCGCACGCACGGTGGAGCGATGGCGGCCGTGGGGCACACCCTGCGGACGCACCTGAGTCACCTCGTGGTGTCGTCGTCTGATGCCTACGCTGATGACAAAGGCGGCTACGGGTCCCACTTCCGGCTCGATCCGTTGTGGTCGTCCGATCGACTGGCCCTGCTGTTCGAGGGGGCGACGCACCGGCGGTCGGAGAAGCTGCTCGCCATTGCCGGTGAGCCGCTGGTCCGCCAGCATCTACGCGTGTGCTGGGAACATCGCGCGGCGGCGCTGAACTGCGGCCACTGCGAAAAGTGTATCCGCACCCAGTTGACGTTGCTGGCGCACGATCAGCTCCAGCACTTCGCGACCTTTCGCGGTACGGTGGCCGATGTGACCAGTGCCGTGCGCGCGCTCGCGAAGGTGTCCAACCCCTTTACCCTGCGGGTGGAGTACGAGTCGCTGGCACTGGACCGGTTTCCGCGGGAGCTCGCCGATGCCATCCGGGCGCTGCGTCGGCGCTCGTGGGCCGCACACGCCCGTCGGCAGCTCGGACGGCTCAGCGTGCGCTCCATCGCCCGACGTCTCATGACCTTGGGGGACTCGGCGCGCTCGTGAGCGCGCGCGCCATCGCGCTCGTCGCGCGAGCGCACGGACAACAGCGCGCGCCGCTTACCTCGACAGGAAGAGCCACACGGCGCTGGCCAGTCCAATGGCCGTGACGGCGTGGCGCACCCAGTGCTGCGGCACACGCTGCGCCAGCCCTGACATCAGATAGCCACCGGCGCTCGACCCCACGGCCATCACGATCCCGATCGGCCAGTTCACGAGCCCCATCACGGCAAAGGTGATCGCCGCGATGCCGTTGAAGCAGATGCCGTTGAAGTTCTTGAGCCCGTTCATCTGGTGGATGTTCGTGAGCCCCATGAGGCCGAACACCGCCAGCATGACGATGCCCGCCCCGGCGCCGAAGTAGCCACCATAGGTGCCCACCGCGAACTGCGCGAGCAGCATCCCCATCGTGGGATCGATCGGTCGCTCTCGAGCGCCGTCGCCCGTGGCGATCACGCGCGTGCGCAGCCATTTCATCACCGGCCCCTGCAAGGCAAACAGGAGCGTCGCCCCGAACACGAGCCACGGCACCAGCGCGCGGAACTGCGCATCGGAGGTGGCGAGCAACAGCGCGGCGCCCACGGCGCCGCCGAGCACACTGGGAATGGCCAGCCGCAGCGCCCAGCGTTCCGCGCCGGCGAGTTCACGGCGGTAGCCCCAGAGGCTGGCAAACGATCCCGGCCACAGCGCCAGCGTACTGGTGGCATTCGCCGACACGGCGGGCACACCCAGCGCGAGCAGCGCCGGGAAGGTGAGCAACGTGCCACCCCCGGCAATTGAGTTGACGGCGCCGCTGATCGCGGAGATCGCGGCGATGGCCGCCAGCTGGGGCACGGAGGGGTTGGCGAGAAGCATCAGGGAAGGATCGCTGCTCCGCCGCAGTCCGTCACCCCTTCGGGCGGGATTCTAGCCCTGACGCAGCGCCGCGAGCGCCAGGCAACACCACCCGGCGATGAAACAGACGCCACCGATCGGCGTGATGGCGCCCAGCGCGCGCACCCCGGTCAGCGCCATGGCGTAGAGCGACCCCGAGAAGAGCACGGTCCCCGCCAGAAACAGCCAGCCGCTCGCGTTGGCGAGGGCCCCGGGAAAGCGCGTGACGATCCACGCGGCGGCCAGCAGCGCCACGGCGTGGTACATCTGGTATCGCGCCCCCGTCTCGAACACCTCAAGCATGCGCGGCTCGAGCCGCGCGCGTAGCGCGTGGGCGCCGAACGCACCGGCGGCCACGCCGATCGCGCCGGAGAAGGCGCCGATGACTACAAACAGTCGGTCCATGACGGGAAATCTAGCGGATCAGTCCGCGCCGGTGTGGACTGGCAGCA
This sequence comes from Gemmatimonadota bacterium, assembly GCA_031127225.1. Classification (GTDB taxonomy): domain Bacteria; phylum Gemmatimonadota; class Gemmatimonadetes; order Gemmatimonadales; family Gemmatimonadaceae; genus Gemmatimonas. The sequence continues at coordinate 10,063 of JARIEV010000074.1, forward strand.
TGATGCGCGCCACCACGCCGTGCGGAGACGCGGTACTGAGGCGAATCCAGCCCCCCATCTGCGTGATGGCGCCGTACACCGATGACAGGCCGAGTCCGGTGCCGGCGCCGACCGGCTTGGTGGTGAAGAAGGGATCGAAGGCCCGTGCCAGAACCTCCGGCGGCATGCCGGGGCCGTCATCGCTTACGGACAGACACAGATACCGCCCCTCCTCGAGCCGCTCCCACTCGGGCGATCCGCCGGCACGCACCTCCGCGGGCGTCACCTGCACCGCGATGCGTCCGGTGGTGGGCACCGACGGATCCAGGTTGGCGCTCTCCATCGCATCGCGTGCATTTACCGCGAGATTCACGAGGACCTGTTCCACCAGCGCCACGTCGCCCAGCACTCGCGGCAGCTCCGGCGGGATCTCCGTCGCCAGTGTGATGTGCGATCCGAGCGCCCGTTGCAGCAGTACCGCGGTGTCACGTACGACCAGCGGCAAGTCGATCGCCGTCAGCGACAGCGGTTGCTGCCGGCTGAACGCGAGGAGGTGCCGCACCAGGTCGCGCGCCCGGTCGGTGGCACGCAACACTTCGGCGATCTCGACGTGCGCGTCGTCCGTGCTGCTGACCGCGGCGGGGAGGTGATCCTGCAGCAATTCGAGGTTGCCCACGATCACCGTGAGCAAGTTGTTGAAGTCATGTGCGATCCCGCCAGCCAAGCGACCCACCGACTCGAGGCGTTGCGCCTGGCGGAGGCGCTTCTCCAGGTGCTGGCGTGCGGCGTCGGCGCGGAGCCGGTCAAAGGTGCCGCGGCTGCGCGCGGCGACAGCCCGCGCCAGTGGGGCCGCGTGGTCGGGCAGCGCGCTCTGTTCGCGCCACAGGACGATCCGCGCATTGGCGTCGTCGGCGGGGCCCAGCGCGGCCACGACGCACCTCGGCGAGTCGGCCCGCGCCAGGTCCATGGGCACACGCTCCGTGCCCTCGAGGTACACCGCATCAGCCGGGGACGCGGTCGCCGCCGACCGCGTAACCGCGTGCAGCGTTTCCCACGGCTCCGCCACGGTCTCGCGCTGCTCCCAGCACCCCCCCTCGGCGTTGGCGTACTCGACGAGCTCGCGGAGGACGCCGGTGGCGAGCGACTCCACCGAATCGGCCGACTCGATCTGCCGCTGTGCACAGCTGCGCACCGAGATGTCGCGCTGCATCGAGACCCAGTGGGTGTACCACCCGGTCTCGTCCGCCACCGGGACCACGTCAAACTCGACATCGAATGGCGTGCCGTCTTTGCGGTAGTTGGTGACGGCCACGCGGCACGTCTCCCACGCGATGATGGCGGCGCGCAGGCGGTCGAGTTCTGGGCGTGCGGTGCGCGGGCCCTGCAGCAGGCGTGGCGTCCGGCCGATGACGTCGGCGGCCGAGTAGCCGCTCATCCGCTCGAACGCGCCGTTCACGTACACGATGCGCGGCCCCGGCTCATCCACTGGCTCCGCCTCGCAGATGAGCACGACGTCGTTCAGGCTGGCCAGTGCCTGCTCGATCAGCGGGAATCGCGGGTCGGTCACGATTTGGGACCGATCTGGTACTCCTTCGGCGGCACCGCACCCAGCAGATGTTGCACGAAGTAGTCCCAGCGGCGGCGCATCATGTAGTTCGACGCGGCGCCGAAGCCGTGCGCGGCATTCGGGATCATGACGAGGTCAAAGTCCTTGCCGGCCTTGATCAGCGCGTCGACCACGAGCCACGTGTTATCGGGCGGCACGTTGTCGTCCATCGTGCCGTGGGCAAGCATCAGCTTGCCCTTCAGGTTCTTGGCGAGGGTCTGATTGGCTTCCTGCTCGTAGTTGTCCACCGCGCCGGTTTTCGTGAGCAGGCCGTGGTACCGCTCGCCCCAATCGTCTTCGTAGTTGCGGTTGTCGTGATTGCCCGACTCCGAAATGCCCACCTTGAAGAAGTCGGGATACTGGAACATCGCCGACGCCGTGGCGAAGCCGCCGCCCGAGTGACCCCACATCCCCGCGCGCTCCAGATCGATGAAGCGATAGCGCTCGGCCAGCTGCCGCATGCCGGCGATTTGATCGGGGAGCGTGTTGTCGCTCATGCGGCCGTAGTACGCGTCGTGAAACGACTTGGATCGCGTGGGATTCCCGGTGCCGTCGATCGCCACCACAATGAATCCCAGCTCAGCCAGCGCCTGGTTGTCGCGCGTGGCCGCGGAGAACTGGCGGCTGCCCACGCTGCCGCCCTGCGGGCCCGGATAGATGTAGTTGATGATCGGGTACTTCGTCGTGGAGTCCAGCGTCGTCGGCGTCCACATCAGCCCGTACAGGTCCCACTTCCCGGCGCGGTCCTTCACGCTGATCCGGGTGGGTGCCTTCCAGCCGGCGGCCACGAGCTTCGAGATGTCGCCCTGCTCGAGCGTGGCGATGAGCTTGCCCGTCTTCGCGTTGCGCAGCACGGCCGTCGGCGCGAGATCGGCGCGCGACCAGCTGTCCACGACCACGGCGCCGTTGGGCGAGAGCGACACATTGTGGTCGCCGTCTTCCGGGGTGAGGAGCGTGAGCCCCTTCCCGTTCATGCCGATGCGATAGAGATGACGGAAGTACGGATCACGCCCCGTCTCCTTGCCCGCGGCGACGAACCAGATCAGGCGCGCCTTCTCGTCCACGCGCTCCACCGACAGCACCGGGCCGTCGCCGGTAGTGATCTTCGACTTCAGCGCGCCCGTGGTCAGATCGTACAGGTACAGCTGGCCCCAGTCGTCGCGCTCGGAAAACCAGATCACTTCGTTGGTGGCGGGCAACACGCGCCAGTTGGGTCCGTTGTCGCCGCTCTCGAACTGCGTCGGCACTTCTTCGCGCAGCACGTCGCGCACATCGCCGGTGACGGCGTCAGCGAGGCGCAGCGTCGCGATCTTGTGATCGCGCGAGCTCGACACGAACGCGAGGGTGCGGCCGTCGGCGTACCACTCCACGTCGGAGAGCGCACTGCCGCCACACGCGATGTGATCGCACACCGACGAGCGATGCTGATCGGCCGGCATCTTGAAGCGCACCACCGTGGACGACGCGGCCGACAGATCGATGATGACGCGATGGATCATCGACACCACGCTGTCGCCCGGCAGCGGATATTTCCACGCGCTCAGCTCGGGGTGACCGACCTTGGTTTTCACGAGGTACATCTCGCCGACGTTACGCTGATCCTGCTGGAACGTGGCCAGCTTTTTCGAGTCGGGCGACCACGTCAGAATCGCACGATCGGAGTGGACCCAGCCGGCGTTGTCGGTGGCGTACCCGAAATCCTTCACGCCGTCGGTGGTGACCTGCGTTTCCGTGTTGGTGGCGACATCGCGCACCCAGAGATTCCAGTCGCGGATGAACGCGGCCTTGGATCCGTCGGGCGAGAGATTTTCGGGCGGGCGTCCCGCGCGGGCACCGCCACGGCCGTTTGCACCCGGTGCCGGTTCCGCCGGACACTGGGCGCCGACGGCGGTACAGGCCGTCTTGCTCCCCGTGACCGGGTTCACCACCATCAGCGGCGAACTACCATCCGGCGTGCGGACCCGGTAGGTGAAGCGGCCATCGGGGAGCCAGCTGGGCTGCACGCCCGTGCCGGACACCAGCGGCGTGGTGTTGAAGGCGAGAAACCGCTCTGCCCGCGCGTAGTCGGCAGCGGTGAGCACGCGCGACTGCGCGAGGAGCGGGGCAGCCACCAGCGGGCCCGCAAGGACGGCACGGAGAAGGGAACGGCGCATCGGCAGGTTGGGTGAGGGTGCGTACCCCCGAAAAGTGCGTCGGTACCGCCCGTCAGGGAAAGCCCGAGCGCGAATTCGCACGGCGGTCTGCAACGTTGCAGGCATGGCCGATGACCCCCGCGGTCTGCCGCCTTCTCAATGCCTCGCCCACCGTCGCACCGGAGCCCTTCATGCCCGCCTTCCTGCAGAAAAACATCGGCCCGGTGGATCGTGGCCTGCGTGTTGTCCTCGGTATCGGCTTGCTGGCCGTCGCCTTCGCGGGGCCACAGACGCCGTGGGGCTATCTGGGGGTTATCCCCCTGCTGACCGCCACCCTCGGGACCTGTCCGCTCTACTCGCTCCTCGGCCTCTCGACCTGCCGCGTGCCGAAGTCCTGAACGCCCGTCGGAGCGCCCGCCTCAGCCGGAGGGGCTGAGGCGGGGCCGTGCCGACTCATGCCGTCACGGTGCCGGCGATGGCGGCCGCCGTTTTGAGGCCGACGGCCACGAACGTCAGCGTGCCATTGCAGCAGGAGGCGCTGGGCTGGGTGGGTGCCCCGGCCACCCACAAATTCTCGTGATCGTGCGCGCGGCCGTTGGCATCGACCACGCTCTGCGTCGGATCGTTCCCCATCCGGCAACCGCCGGTAGGATGCTCCTGCCCGAGATCGTTGGCGCTGTTTTCCATACGCAGGATTTCGCCGCCCCCCGACCGTGCCATGCGCCGGAACAGCTCGCGCAGCTGCTCCTCCTGCCACTCCTTCAGCGCGGCGCTCTCGGGCGCGTCCTTGAACGACACGCGCGGCATCGGATCGCCGAAGCGGTTGGTCCGTGCGACGTCGAGCGCCAGCGCGCTCTCCTTGTCGGGGATCACGTCGTAGTAGCCGCGCACGCGCGCCGTGGCGCCCTTGGCCCGCGTCTGCCAGTCGTTCAGCAAGGCATCGCCGAACTGCAGCGTGCCGTCGTCGCCGCGCAGCCGCGGCTCGCGACCCACGCTCGACTCCCAGATGCGCAGGTCGTGCCGCAAATAGCGCGCTGACCGGGGCACGCGCATGAACTGCTTGGACACCAGCGAATGCTGCACGTTGATGCCGGGGAACAACTCGAGCGGCAGTCGCAGGTACGCGTTCACGTTGCGGTGCCCCGCGAGATACTTGCCCACCAACCCGCTGCGGTTGGCCAGCCCGTTGGGAAAGGCGCTGCTGGTGGAGAGCAGCAACAGGTGCGGCGACCACACGAACCCTGCCGCCAACACGAACGTCCCGCCTTCAATGGTGACCGCGTCGCCGGCGGCATCCGTCCGGTTGCCGGTGGCGCGGGTGATGCGCCCCGTGGCGGGATCGGCCTCGAGGCGGCGCACCAGCGTATCGGTGAGCAGCGTGACGCGCTTGCGCGCGACCAGCGCATCCCACGTGAAGTCGGGGGAATACTTGGCGCCGGTGGGACACACCGGATAGCAGGTGTCGCAGCGCTGGCACTGCGCGCGCCCGTCGTGCGCAATGGAATTCTTCGCGCTCGGGGTGCTCCACGTGGCGATCCCCGCGCCCGTCGCCCACTGCTGCAGCTGCGCGAGGTTGTAGTTGATGGGCAGCGGCGGTAGCGGATACGGCTTGCCGCGCGGATCGAGGGCCACCGGCCCCTGCTCGCCGGCCACGCCCATGCGCTCTTCCGCTTCCTGGTAGAACGGATCGAGATCGTCGTAGCGGAACGGCCAGTCGGTGCCCACGCCGAACTGCGAGCGCAACGTAAAATCTTCCGGCGAGTAGCGTGGCGAGACGCCACCCCAGTGCATCGCGAGGCCGCCCACGTTCATGCTCGGGGAGAACCCCCACGTGGTGCCGGTCGCGTTCTGGTCGTCCAGGTGATCCTGCTTCCACGGGCTCTCCCCGTAGCCCTTCCATCGCTCGCGCGCGCGCACCCGGTCGGCCAGCGGCGTGCTGTGTTTACCCGCTTCGATCACGAGAATGGACTTCGTGGTCTTCTCGGCCAGTGACGCGGCCATGAGCGCGGCCGTGATGCCGCTGCCCACGATGACGATGTCGGCGCTGTGCGTGATCATGTGCGGGCTCCCGCGGTGGTGGGTGACACGACCGGCAGCGGCTTTCGGGTGGCGTCGCCCAGCGTGCGGCACACGCCGGGGCTGACCCGCACGCCAAGGGCACGGTCCCACGCGTCGGGGCCCGATGACCAATGGGCGAGGAGGGCGATGGCGATGTGGTTGGCGTCGAGCGGCGCCGGCAATCGGTCCCCTCCGTGGCTGCGCAGCGCCGCCTGCAGCACCTCGGTGCGGCGCTCCGCCGGCAGCGTGGCAAACCCCGCGTGGCCGAGCCGCTGCGCAAGCAGGTCGAGGGCCGCCAGCTGCGCACGCCACGCCGGCGAGGGATCGGCGGGGAGATAGCGGATGTCGGCGTAGCCGTAGCCGTGCATCTCTTCGGCCACCGGCTCGTATCCGTCGGCCCACGCCACGAAGGCGTCGGTGGCCGCGCGGATGGCCGGTGCGCCGATCGACGCCGGCAGGACCGTGTTGGCGAGTGCGTCGAGCAGCGTGCGGTCAAACCCGCGCACGCGCTCCATCCCCATGTCCTGCCCGGTCGCGTTGCCGGCGGTGGGATCCTTGACGGCACAGGCGGTGGCCACCGTGCCCACGGCAGCGACCCCGGCGCCCAGCGTGCCGGCGGTTTTCAGAAACGTGCGACGCGTGCTCATCGGCGGGCTCCTGTGCCTTC
>JARIEV010000075.1 GCA_031127225.1 Gemmatimonadota bacterium
CGAGGTCCAGCTGGGCATGCAGCGCATGCAGCTGCCGGTCCCGCGGCGCGTGGGTGTACGTCGCATCCAGCCCGCACTCGCCCACCGCCACGGCACCGCCGGCCACGGCGTCACGGATGGCCTGTGGATCGGTCTGGTCGTCCCAGCCGGCGGCATCGTACGGGTGGACACCCGCGGTATGGAAGACGAACCCGGGGTGCCGCGCCGCCAGCGCCTGCGCGCGTCGCGCGGTCGCGGCCGACTCACCGATACAGACAAGGGCCCGCGCACCAGCTGCGCGGGCCCGCTGGATCACCGCGTCCGCTTCATCAGCGAACGCGGGATCGGCCAGATGGACGTGACTATCGGCAAAGACCGCCACGAACCTTATCGCGCGGCGAGTCGCTCCGACTTCCGCGACCGACCGGCGTCGGCGGCATCATTACCGGCGTTGACGGCGCGGCTGGTCGAGTCGGACGAGGTGCGCGGATACTTGGACTCGATCCAAAGCAGGATCGGACCGGCCACATAGATCGAGGAGAAGGTGGCAACGAAGACACCGAAGGCCATAACCCACGCGAACGGCCGGATGACTTCACCGGCGATAAAGAGCAGCGCGAGCGTGGACGCCAGCGTCGTCGTATGCGTCATAATCGAGCGCGGCAGCGTTTCGTTGATGGCGCGGTCAAGGACCTTGGCCAGCGTCTCTCCCTTGGCGCGCTTCTTGAGATCTTCGCGAACACGGTCGAAGATGATGATCGTGTCGTTGGCGGAGTACCCCAGCAGCGTCAGAATCGCGGCCACCACGGTGAGCGACACTTCAAGATTGAAGAGCTTGATGAAGGCGAACGTGACCAGGATGTCATGCGCCGTGGAGAGCACGGCGGCGGCCCCGAAACGCCAGTCGAAGCGGATCGCGAGGTAGATGAGGGTGAACAGCGACGCGATGAGCATCGCCGTCACGGCACCTGACCGCAGCTCACTGCCGACCTTGGGACCGACGGCTTCGGTACGGACGATGGTGACGTTCCCGGCGCCGTACTTGGCCTCGAGGGCGGCGGCGATCGACTTCGAGATGCCTTCGGCACCGGCGTTCTGGGCCTCGACCTGCTTTTCGTCACGGGCGCGGATGGTGTACTCCGTCGCCGTACCGAACTGCTGGATTTCCGACCCGGTGATGCCAGCCTGGTCGAGCGTGCTACGAACGACGGCCACATCCGGCGCCTCCTTGAACTGCACCTGCATCAGCGTCCCGCCGGTGAACTCGATACTGTAGTTCACGCCGCCGCTGACCGCGAAGGTGACCAGCCCTGCCGCGATGAACGCGATCGTGAGGCCGGCCGCGAGGCGCCAATGCTTTACGAACTCGTACTTGGTGTTATGAAAGATCCGCAGCATGGCGTCCTCAGATACTCAGCGTCTGGGTACCGCGCGAGCGGTTGAGCCAGAGCAGGAAGAAGGTCTTGCTCACGAAAATCGCCGTGAACAGCGAAGCAACGAGGCCGGCGATCAGCGTCACGGCAAAGCCGCGAACGGGGCCGGTGCCGTACTGGTACAGCACCATGCCGGAGAGGATCGTGGTGGCCGAGGTGTCGACGATCGCGCTGAGGGCATGCCGGAAGCCTTCATCGATCGCGAGCCGGACGGACTTGCCCGCGTCGAGTTCTTCGCGAATGCGCTCGAAGATGAGCACGTTGGCGTCAACGGCGATACCGATGGAGAGCACGAAACCGGCGAGGCCGGGGAGCGTGAGCACCGCATTGAACCCCGCGAGCACGGCCAGCGTGTACACGAGATACAGCACCAGACCGGCCACAGCGAGCACGCCGGCGAAACGGTAGTACCCGATCATGATGACCACGATCAACAGGAAGGCGATCGCGAGCGAGAGGGCTCCCTTGTTGATCGAATCCTGCCCAAGGCTGGCGCCGATGCTCCGCACTTCCGCGACCTTGAGCGGGACGGGGAGCGCACCGGCGCGGAGCACGAGGGCGAGGTCCTGCGCCGCCTGCAGCGTGCCGCCACCGAGCGTGATCTGGCCGTTGCGCCCGATGGCGCTATTCAGCACGGGCGCCGTCACGACACGCTGGTCGAGGACGATGGCCATGTTGTCCTTGACGTGCTTGCCGGTTTCGACCTTGAAGCGGCGCGCGCCTTCGTTGTTGAGCGTGAACTGCACGACGTTGCCTTCGACCGGATCGGTGGACGGCCGCGCGTCGGTGAGCACCTCACCGGTGATGATCGGGCGCGAGTCGAGCACGTACAGCGCGAAGAAGCGCTGGGTGCCAGACACGAGCGAATCGACGCCCCAGCGGATCACCTTGCCCGGGGGCATGGCGCCCTGGATGGCCGGCAGCGCGAGCGCACGCTCGATGGCACCGTACGCGGCTTCGGGCACGATGTACTGTCCGGGGATCTGCCCCGGCTGCACGTTCGTGCTGAACAGGCCACCGGCGACCGCCGTCGGCGTCTGCGCGGCGCTGTCGGCGCCGGTGGCACCGGCCGCCTTGGCGGTGTCAGCGGCGGAGTCGGTCTTCTGGGTGAGTAGCGAGGTGACACCGGCCTTCGCGGCGGTGTCCCCAGCCGTCGCCGCCACCGCGACGCCGAGGCCGGCGTTCTTCGCGATTTCGTCGAAGCGCGGCAGCACCTTTTCGAGCGCCTGCGTCTTGTCGGTGATCTGGAACTCGAGGAACGCCGACTTCTGCACGACGTCCTGCGCACGCTCGGCGTCGTCGATGCCAGGGAGTTCGACGATGATCCGCTCGTCGCCCGCTTTCTGGACGACCGGTTCGGCCACACCGAATTCGTCGATGCGCTGGCGCACGACCTTCAGTGCACGATCGAGGGCTTCGGACTTGTTGGCGACCACCTGCTTCGCCTCGTCGACTTCAAGCGTGAGGTGCATGCCACCCTGAAGGTCGAGACCTCGCTTGAGCGGCACGCGACGTACGGTGTCGTAGACGAAAACGCCATCGCGCTTCACCCGTTCAACGACGGTGCGCGGAAAGAGGGCCCACGCAGAGGCCGCGAAGAGTCCCACGATGAGCAGGACGCGGTACTTCAGGTTCGCCATCGATGCCGGTGGCCAGAGGTAATGTCAGCGCGCCGGAAGGAGAGGCGCGAGAAACGGCGCGAAATGCGCCTAGCCTCTTAACTTAGGTGTGCCGACGGCGCGGCGGTAGCCAGTCCCTGCAGCGCATGTCGCGCCGCCGCCTCGTCGAGGGCGAGTTGAGACCGGAGCGCGTCGATCCCCGAGAAGGGCTGGGTGTCGCGCAGGCGGGCCACGAGGTCAAGCCGGACGATGGCGCCGTACCAGTCATGCGTCGCATCGAACACGTGGGTTTCGATGCGACGGGCCGCATCCCCGAACGTCGGGCGTGGGCCCAGATTGAGCATGCCGCCGAACGGGCCCTGGGGCGTCTGAACCGTTACCGCGTAGACGCCGTCGGGCGGGAGCAGTTTACGCGGGGACGGCGAGGCCAGATTGAGGGTGGGATAGCCGATCAGGCGCCCCCGTTTGTCGCCGGGGACAACCCGCCCGGTCAGGCTGTACGGACGACCGAGCCCTTCGGCGGCCGCGGCCAGATCCCCGCTGGCGATGGCGTTACGAATGGCGGTCGACGAGATCGCCCGCCCGTTGGCCGCGTGCACCGGTGGGAGCACCGTCACGCCAAAGCCCCGATCCGCCCCCAGCGCCCGCAGTACGTCGATGTCACCAAGCCGACCGCGGCCGAAACCGTGATCGTGCCCGACCAGGAGTTCTGCCACCCGGAAGCGTGCCCGCAGCACCGCATCAACGAAATCGCGGGCTTCGTACGCGGCCAGCGTCGGGGTGAACGGCAGGACGGCGACGTACGACACCCCTGCCTGCACGAACTGCTCAAGCTTCTCGTCGTGCATCGTGAGCAGCGGCGGCGCATCGGCCGGCCGGACCACCTCGAGGGGATGCGGCTCGAAGGTGACGACGACGCTCGGGCGATCGGTGGCCCGCCCCAAGGCCGCGAGGCGGGACAACACGTCATGATGCCCGCGGTGCACCCCATCGAACGTGCCGACGGTGATCACGGCCCCACGTTCGTCGATGGGTAGCCCCACCATCGGGTCATTATCGAGGCTCACAGCGTGCCCTCGTCGTTCAGCATGACCACGCGGGGCTGCCACCAGTCGCCTTCGGTTCGCTCGGCGATGGCGACGATGTGCTCGTGCCGGAGGAGCGCGCCGCGGACGCCGGGCACAGTAGCGGGTACGCGTCGTCCGAAGCGGAGCGCGGCGAGTCCGGCCTCGTCCAGCGGTTCGTGGGCGATGTCCCCGAGCGCCGGCAGCGGCGAGCGGAGGAGGACGCGTCCATCGGCGATGCTGCCGGGCTCGAGTTTCTCGAGCGACTCGGCGTGGATGACCGTGGCCGGCCCGCTCGCTACGCGCCGCAAGCTGTCGCAGTGGGCGGCGCTGCCAAGGGCCCGACCGAGATCGCGTGCCAGCGCCCGGATGTAGGTCCCGCCACCGCATTGAATGCGCACGACAAGCGTGTCGGCCGTGCTGCTGAGCCATTCCCACCCGAACACGTGCACCGTGACGGGCGGGAGGTCGACCGCTTCACCGCGTCGGGCGAGCGCGTAGGCGCGCTCCCCGTTCACATGTTTCGCTGAGAAGGCGGGGGGTTGCTGCGCGAGCGTACCGGTGAGCGCGGCGATGGCATCGCGTAGCGGTGGTGCGGCGGCGTCAGCGAGGACCGCTGCGGTTGGCGACGGCGCAGTGCGTCCCGGTTGGCCCGTGCTGTCATCGGTGTCCGTCTCCCAGCCGAAGCGGATGACGGCCTCGTAGACCTTGGGTTCACCGACGACGTACGGCAGCAGGCGCGTGGCCGCGTTGACGGCGAGCACGAGCAGTCCGGTGGCGAACGGATCGAGGGTACCGGCGTGGCCGACGCGCTTCGTGCGGGCGGCACGCCGAACGATGCTCACGACATCATGCGAGGTGATGCCGACCGGCTTGTCGACGTACAGCAGTCCGGACGTGATCATGACGAGGGCGACCGGTCCCGCATCAGCGTGTTGTCACGCTGAGCGGGTGGGGTCACTGGGCTGACGCGTCGTCGCTGGACGGACCGGGAAGTTCCCCGGCCGTCGCGTCGGTGTCGCCGGCTTGCGCCGCTGCGTCACCCGTGACTGCATCACGATCGGTGCGGATTTGCGCGAGCAACTGCTCGATCCGCGAGGCGTGCGCGATGCTCTCGTCCGCCTTGAAATGAATTTCCGGGGCATTCCGCAGACGCAGCGTCTTGCCCAGCATGGAACGCAGATGCGACGCCACGCTGGCCAGCCCCTGAAAGGTGGCCTTGATGGCCGCCTCATCTCCCATCACACTCACGAACACGTTCGCGTGCCGAAGGTCGCGTGTCATCTCCACCGCCGTGACGGTGACGAAGCCACGAATTCGCGGATCCTTGGCGCCTTCCGAGAGGAAGGTCGCCACCTGTTCGCGAATCGATTCGGCGACGCGGTCAGGTCGCCGCGGTTCGCCCATACTGCCTCCTCAGGACTTTGCAGCCTGGTCGAGAGTACGAGCCACTTCTTCCGTGCGGTAGCATTCGAAGACATCGCCGATTTTGACGTCGTTGAAGTTCTCGATGCCGATACCGCACTCGTAGCCTTCCTTCACTTCGTTCACGTCGTCCTTGAAGCGACGCAGTGACGCGATGCCGCCGTCGTAAATCTCGACGCCGTCGCGGATGACACGCATCCGTCCCTTCCGGTTCATGTTGCCCGAGCGGACGATGCAACCGGCGATCGTTCCGATGCGCGCGACCTTGAACGTTTCGCGCACCTCGGCTTCGCCGTACACCACTTCGCGCGACTCCGGGCGCAACATTCCCTCGAGGGCAGCCTTCACGTCGGCTACAGCCTCGTAGATGATGCGATAGAGCTTGATATCCACGCCTTCGCGCTCGGCTGCCGCGCGGGCGTTGTTGTCCGGGCGGACGTGGAAACCAATGATGATGGCTCCCGACGCCTTCGCCAGCAGAATATCCGTTTCGGCGATCGCACCGACACCGCGGTGCAGGATTTCCACCTGCACTTCGGGGTTGGACAGCTGACCGAGGGCATCGGCCAGCGCTTCGGCCGGACCGCCCTGGTCGGCCTTGATGACCAAGCGCAACGAACGCTTCTGGCCGGCGCTGGTCTGCGACATGAAGTCTTCGAGCGACACCAACCCACGTGTGCTGCGACGGCTCTTCGCTTCACGATCGAGACGTTCGCGACGCTGTGCGATGTCGCGCGCTTCGGAGGCGTCTTCGACCACCAGCAGCTGATCGCCGGCCATCGGGACACCGCTGAGTCCCAGAATCTGCACTGGAATGGCGGGGCCCGCCGCCTTCACGGGCTTGCCACGCTCGTCGAGCATGGCGCGCACGCGGCCCGAGTAGATGCCGCAGATGTAATCGTCACCGACCTTGAGCGTGCCGTTTTGCACGAGGACGGTTGCGACCGGTCCCTTGCCCTGGTCGAGCTGCGCTTCGACCACCGACCCAACCGCGCGACGCGACGGATTGGCCTTAAGCTCAAGAATGTCCGCCTGCAGGAGGATCTGATCGAGCAGTTCGTCGACGCCGGTTCCCTTCTTGGCCGAGATCTCGGAATGCAGCACCGTTCCGCCGAAGTCTTCGAGGACGACTTCGTGCTGCAGCAGGTCCTGCTTCACCTTGGCGATCTGCGCCGTGGGAAGATCGACCTTGTTGATGGCAATAATGATCGGCACGCCGGCGCTCTTCGCATGCGAGATCGCTTCGACGGTTTGCGGCATCACCTGGTCGTCGGCGGCAATCACGATGACGACGATGTCGGTGACCTGCGCACCACGGGCACGCATCGCGGTAAACGCTTCGTGGCCGGGGGTATCGAGGAACGTGATGGTGCGCTTGTTGGCGACCTCCACGTGATAGGCGCCGATGTGCTGCGTGATGCCGCCGGCTTCGCCCGCGACCACATTGGCCTTGCGGATGTAGTCGAGCAGCGACGTCTTACCGTGGTCGACGTGACCCATGATGGTGACGACGGGCGGTCGCGGCCGGAGGTCTTCCGGCGCGTCCGCGACCTGCTCTTCCTGCAGATCGGCGGCGTAGTCGCTTTCCTTGACGGCCTGGAAGCCGAACTCACCAGCGATGAGTTCGATCTGATCGAAGTCGAGCCGCTGATTGATCGTGACCATGAGGCCCAGCGTCTTGAACGCGAAGCCGACGATCTGCGTGGCCGAGACGCCGAGGATCTGGGCGAGCTCGGACACGGTGATGAATTCGTTGACGCGGACGGTTTTGCGTTCTTTCTCCGCCGCGGCGACGCGCTGCTCTTCCATCTCGGCGCGCATGTCGGCGCCGAACCGGCGTCCACCGCGGCCGCGCGTGGGCGCGCCGCGCATAGCGGTCATCGTCTTCGTAATGTTGGCGGAGACGGCTTCCTGATCGACCGCACCGCGCTTGCCCTTTTTGCCCCGACGCTGCTGGCTCTGGGCACTGGCCGCCATACCGCCACCCTGCGGCTGTTGGCTCCCCTGCTGGCCGCCCTGTCCAGGCTGGCCACCGGGGCCACCCTGCGGACCGCCCGGACGACGATCATCGCGACGCTGACCCTGACCGAGGCCACCACCGGGGGCGGCAGAGGCAATGGGACGGGCGCCGCCAAAGTTGGGCGCACCACCCATGCGGCCGGGGCGCGGGGCCCCAGGCACCACGGGACGCGGGCGCGGACGATCTGCGGGCAGCGTAATCGGCGGCAAAGGCGTGGCCGCGACCGGCACGATGGCCGACGGCGTAGCCGTCACGGCTGGCACCGCAGCTGGCGCGGTGACCGGCGCGACGGCGACCGGGGTCGGCGCAACGGGTTCCGGGGCGACAACGGGTCGCGCGACGGGCGGCGCCGGCCGGGGCGCTTCGACGACGTCACGCACCACCGGCGGTACTACCGGTGCCGGCGCGACGTGCTCGATGACGGGGCGAACCACGGCAGGCTCGACCGTCGGTTCCGACGGGCGTACCGTGGGTGCTGCGACCGGCGCGATTTCAACCGGCGCCTGAGCCGCGGGCGGCGGCGTCACCGAAGCGACGGGCACGGCGACAATGTCGGGGATCACGGGAGACCGGGGCGCTTCGACCGGAGCCGGCGCCGTCTCGACCTCGTGTTCGTGTTCGTGTTCATCTCCCGCGTGGGCATCGACGTCCGCCGCGCGGCGGCGGCGAACGGCGGGTGCCGGCGCTTCGATCTCCACAGGGGCGACCGGCGTGTCGGCCGCCGCTGCGGCACCGGTACGACGGCGCCGCGGGGCGGCCGCCAGGGCGGGCTGCGCCTTTTCGGCGCGCACGCGCTTCTCGCGCTCCCAGCGGGCGCGGATGCGGGAAACCTGATCGTCGGTCAGCAGCGACAAATGGCTGCGGACCGGAACGTCCATCTGGCGCAGCAGCCCGATCACCTCGTCAGCCGAGATGCCGAACTCACCCGCCATGTCATGCACACGAAGCTTGCTCAACCCGTCCTCCTAACGCGAAACGCGCGTCGCGTCGCCCGCCGGGGTTGCCCCGGCCACGGCGCCACGGATACCGCGCGCCAGCGCTTGATCTACGATCCCGATCGCTGCAGTCGTCTCACGCCCGACCGCACCGCCCAGCTCGGCCGCAGTCGGCCACTCCAACGTTTCAATGCGCCGGGCCCGAAGGACCGGCACGACCTTCTCCAGCGAATGCCGCGAGACATCACTCGCGACGATCGCCAGCACCACCTTTCCTTTGCCAGCTTCGATGGCGACGCGTTCCGCGCCGACCACGATGAGGCGACCGCGCGCACCGAGCCCGACCAGTCCGAGCACCTTTCGGCGCACCGTGTCGTCGAGCGTGGGGAGCGCGCGATCCAACTCCGTCACGCGTTCGTGTTCCCCGCGTCCGCGTCGTCTTCCATCGTGAGCTCGTCGATGAGGGCGATGATACGATCCGCCTCTTCGGGAGCGATGCCGGGCAAGCGCAAGAGATCGTCCCGATTGAGATCGAAGATATCGTTCAGGGTGTGATATCCGGCTTCGGCCAGCACGGCGACCGTGCCGATTTCAAGTCCTTCGAGCT
This sequence comes from Gemmatimonadota bacterium, assembly GCA_031127225.1. Lineage (GTDB taxonomy): Bacteria > Gemmatimonadota > Gemmatimonadetes > Gemmatimonadales > Gemmatimonadaceae > Gemmatimonas. The sequence goes on from JARIEV010000075.1 coordinate 9,083, forward strand.
CGTTCAACGGGATGTCCGCCGCTTCTTCATCCGGCAGCGGCTGGAACAGCGGCCCTTCGCCACCCTTCTCGATCCATTCCCGGCTCGAGTAGAGATCGATCTTCCAGCCCGTCAATTCAGAGGCCAGTCGCACGTTCTGGCCGTTCCGGCCGATCGCGAGCGACAGCTGATCTTCATCGACCACCGCCTGAATGGTGCGTGACGCCGAATCCGAGAACACCCGGGCCACCTTGGCCGGCGCGAGCGCGAGCTTGGCAAACCGCTCCGGGTCCGGCGACCAGGGCACGATATCGATGCGCTCGCCGCCCAACTCGTTGACGACCGCCTGAACGCGCGCGCCCTTGAGACCCACGCAGGCGCCGACCGGATCGACCGCGTCGTCACGTGAGGTGACGGCAATCTTGGTGCGGCTCCCCACTTCGCGGGCCGCCGCCTTGATCTCGACGATTCCCTGCTGGATCTCAGGCACTTCGAGCTTGAAGAGCGCCTGCACGAACAGTGCGTCGGAGCGGCTGAGAATGAGCCGCGGTCCCTTGGGCGTGTCTTCCACGCGCTTGAGGACGGCCCGCACCGGTTCGCCCTGATGATAGTGCTCACGATGATTCTGCTCACGGTACGGAATGATGGCTTCCGCTTCCCGGAACTTGTTGAGCATGATCACCAGCTTGCCGCGCTCGATCTGCTGGACCTCACCGGAGAGCAGATCGCCCACCCGGCCGGCGAACTCGTCGCGGATCCGGGTGCGCTCGCCCTCGCGGACACGCTGCACGATGCGCTGCTTGGCCGCTTGCACGGCCGTGCGCCCGAACTCGTTGAAGTCGACCTCGATTTCCATCACGTCGCCGATCTGGAATTCGGGATCCATAAATCGTGCTTCTTCGAGGGGGACCTCACGAGCAGGTTCGGTCACTTCCTCCACCACCGTCTTGAGCAGCACGATGCGGATAGCGCCCTTCTCCTCGTTGATCTCGACCTCAGCCTGCACGTTGGCCCCGTGCTTCTTGGCCAGAGCGGCGTGAATGCCGTCCTGGAGAAGCCCGTGCAGCTCCTCGCGCGTGATCTGCTTCAAATTCGACAGTTCACGGAACGCTGCGAGAATCTCCGCCGATCCGGCCATCCGTCTCCCCTATCGTTTCCAGTGAAACGCCAATCGCGCCTGCGTGACCTCGACCAGCGGGAGTTGAAACTCCCGCCCCTTCGGATCACGCACAAGCGCGACTTCAGCGCCTTCCTCGCCATCGAGCGCAAGGATCTCGACTTCCTGTTTGCCCCCCGCCAGCGCCCCGCTCGTCACGGTTGCCCGGCGCCCGACGAAGCGGCGCCAATCGGCAGCTGTTCGCAACGGCCGGTCTGCACCGGGCGAAGACACTTCCAATACATACTGCTCACCGACCAATGCCTGCGCCTCCAAGCGCGCTTCCAGCGCGCGGGACGCACGAGCACAGTCTTCGATCGTCACCTTTGTGCCGTCGCGCCGGTCGATCCGGATCTCGAGCACCGGGCGGGTCCGAGACCCCCCACGGCGCAATTCGACCAGATCAAAGCCCAGCGTATCAAGCTCTTGTGCGACAATGGGTTCGACGCTCTCGCCCACCTGCACATCTCCAGTAAAATCCTGAAAACTCGGCCTACCAAGAACAAAAAAGTGTGGGGACCATCCCCACACTTCACCCACCCGCGCTGGGCGGGCGAAAGTCACGAAGGCTGTACTACCTAGATTAGCAACCTACGCCTCACCACCGGCAAGGTCAAGATGACACCAGCGCAATGACGCCCAGTTGCCGTCCGGCATCGCCGCCTCGGTGGCTGAAGTACCGCTCCGGATGGCAGCGGGTACACCCCTCGCTACAGGAGATCTGGGCAACCCCTCTGGCTTCCGCCTGCGACCGAAGCACGGCCCGGACGTCCAATTGCCCCTTGGCGTCCCCGACCGCGCTGATCGAGGAACCATACACCGCGGCGAGGACCTCGGGTCCCACCTCGTAACAGGCGCCACAGATGGCGGGCCCCAGATGCACCACACACTCGGCCGCGGGGAAGCCCAGTGACGCGAGCGCCTCCAGCCCGACGTCAAGAATGCGGGCCGCCGTCCCGCGCCAGCCCGCATGGAGGGCGGCGATGGCCCCGCGCGGATGGGCAATGAAGACCGGCGTGCAGTCCGCCACCGTCACGGCCAGCGCCGTCCCCGGCACCGTGGAGATGTGCCCGTCGACGCCGCGCAGGCGCAGCCAGCCGTGCCAACCGCCGCCGTGCGTGGCGACGGTCGCGCCGTGAATCTGCGAGGCGGTGGCCAGCCGGACGACGCCGTGTTCCTCCAGCGCCTCCTGCAAGCGCGTCCACCGATCCGTGACGGCCACCACCGGGTCGTCGGACATCAACCCGAACGACCCATCCAACCGCGTGGTGGTCCAGGCGGCGATGCCCGCCGGCATCCCCGGCATGGCTTCCGCGGCGAGGAGGGGGAGGCCGTTCATCATCGACGTGCTCAGCGCGCGCTGAGTTCGACGCGGCGAATGGTGGCGCCCAACGCGCCCAACCGCTGCTCGATCCGTTCGTAGCCGCGCTCAATCTGCTGCGCGTTGTTGATCACGCTGGTGCCATCGGCACAGAGTGCGGCCAGCAACATGGCCATCCCGGCGCGAATGTCCGGGGACTCCACGGTGCTGCCACGCAGGCGCGTGGGGCCTGACACGATGGCGCGGTGCGGGTCACAGAGCACGATCCGGGCGCCCATACTCACGAGCTTGTCCGTGAAGTACAGGCGCGACTCGAACATTTTTTCGTGCATGAGGATCATGCCCTCGCACTGCGTCGCGGTTACGATGGCGATGGACATGACATCGGCCGGGAAGGCCGGCCAGGGTTGATCTTCGAGCTTGGGCACGTGGCCCCCGAGATCACTTTGGATCACGCGCGACTGCTCGGCGGGGACGATGAGGTCGTCGCCCTCGATCACGCAGGAGATGCCCAACCGTTCGAAGCCCATCAGCGTGCTGCGCAGATGCTCGACGCCCGCCCGTTCGATGCGCAAGGTGGAGCGGGTGACGGCGGCCAGTCCGATGAACGAGCCGACCTCGATGTGATCCGGGCCGATCTCGTGGGTGGCCCCGCCGAGTGTCATGCCGCCTTCGATGGTGTACACGTTCGAACCGATGCCTTCGATACGTGCCCCGAGCGCCACGAGAAAGCGCGCGAGATCCTGCACATGCGGCTCGCTGGCGGCGTTCCGGAGCACGGTGCGCCCCGTGGCGGCCACGGCGGCCATGAGGGCGTTCTCGGTGGCGGTGACACTGGGCTCGTCGAGAAAGACGTCGGCGCCGGTGAGCCGAGCCGCCGTGAACCGGAAGCGCTCGCCGAGTTCGTACTCTGCACCGAGGGCCTGCAGCACATGGAAATGCGTGTCGAGGCGCCGGCGCCCGATGACGTCGCCACCGGGGGGTGACAGCGTGACTGTGCCACAGCGCGCGAGCAACGGTGCGGCCAGCAGGATCGAGGCACGAATCCGTGCGCACATGCCGGGATCGAGATCGGCGGCCTGAACCGTTTTCGCGTGCACCCTCAGGGAATTCGGTCCGTTCCATTCGCACTCAGCGCCCGTGGTGCGCACCAATTCGACCAGCGTTTCGATATCACGAATGCGCGGCACGTTGTGCAACTGCACCGGCTGATCGGTCAGGAGCGTGGCGGCCACAATCGGGAGCGCGGCGTTCTTGTTGCCGGCTGGACGGATGGACCCACTGAGGCGCTGGCCTCCTTCAACGACGAACTGGACGGCAGACATGCACGGGGGGTTAGGCGCGGCAATTGGACTGAGCGGTCGATGACCGGAAGGATAGCAGCCACAGGACAGCCACGCACACCCCGCCGTGGACCGCGCGGGAGGCGCGCGCGAGGACTTCGCCGCGCCCCTTCCCGCCCCCGCCGGAAACCCTTAGATCACACCGTATGCCCTTCCCGAGCACGTTCTCTGCGGGCCTGCTGAACGCCGCCGCGGTCCTTCCGGACACCATCATCGCCCGCATGCTCCCCGAGCGCGGCGTGCTGGAGTGGACAAGCGGCATTCTCCAGATTGTGGTGCTGCTACTGGGTGTCGGGGTGCTGGTCGCGTTGACGTTACTGATCCTGTCGATGCGCAGCGGCGTGCGGGCGTTGAACGCGACCGTGGATCGGATCGCCGCCGACACCAAGCCACTGCTGAATAATGCGGCGGCGATCGTGGGCGATGCCCGCGAAGTGGTGGCGATGATCCGGACGGACGTCGAGCGGGCGTCGGAGGCGGCGGACGCAATCGGTGAGCAATTGCTGCACGCGGCCGATGTGACCGCGCAGCGGGTGGATGACGTGAACGCGGTGCTCGATGTGCTCCAGCACGAACTGGAACACACGGCCGTGTCGGCCGTCGCCTCCCTTCGGGGTGTGCGCGCCGGAGCAAGTGCCCTGTCGTCCACGCGACGCCGCCCGCGGGCGACCCAACCATCCGCCCCACTGGATGCCGACGACGCCGACTGATCACGCCGCCGATGCCGGGCCACCGGCGTGGGCGGTGGGGGTGATCGCGATCGTCGTGGCGCTGACGTGTTTCCCGCGCGACGCCTGGGCCTGGACGCCGGGGACGCACGTGTTCCTTGGCGATGCCCTGCTCCGTCACCTCGCGTTACTGCCGACGGCCATGGCCGAGTTGCTGGCCGCGTACCCCGCCGATTTTCTGTACGGCTCGATCGCCGCCGACACGAGCATTGCGAAGAAGTACGCGGAGGTCGGCCGGCACTGTCACTCGTGGCGCGTGGGGCTCGAGATTCACGCGGACGCCGAGAGTGACGCGTTGCGCGCGTTTGGCCTGGGCTATCTGGCCCACCTCGCCGCAGACGTGGTGGCGCACAATTTTTTCGTGCCGCGGCAGCTGGCGGTGACCTCCAGCACGACGGCCCTCGGGCACAGTTACTGGGAGAGCCGGATCGACACGCACCTGGGTGATCCGTGGCCGCGCCGGGCGCGCGAGCTGCTGTCATTGGATCACTCGGCGGCCGATGCGCATCTGGACCGTATTCTGAGTCCGACCTTATTCGGGACGCCGACCAATCGGCGCATCTTCCGCGGCATGGTGTATGTGACCGACACCGATTCGTGGCAGCGGATCTTTCAACTGGTGTCCGAAAACAGCCGCTGGGATCTGAGCGACGCCGAGGTGGGCCGATACATGGCGCGCTCCTTCGACTTCATTGTCGATCTGCTCAATCGCTGGGACAACAGCGAGGCGGTCCGCTACGATCCCTCGGGCGATGCGTCATTACGTGAGGCGAAAAAAGTCCGCCGGCAGGCGCGTCGCGAAGGGGGCGACGTACGCGCCGCGCTGGAAGCCGATCGCATGTTCGGCATGCCGGTCTCGGAACTCCGGCATGCCGCCCTGCTCCCGACGCCGCTGTTCACCCCGCGCGAGCGGCCAGCAGCTGATTGACCTTTTTCGGGTCAGCGGCGCCTTTGGACTTCTTCATCACCTGACCGACCAGCACGCCCTGCAGCTTCCGCTCGCCGGCGAGAAACCGCGCCGCCTCGGCGGGTGACTCGGCCAAGACCTCGTCGATCCACGCGACGAGTGCGGCATCGTCGCTGATCTGCAGGAGCCCTTCCCGTGTGGCCAGCGCCAGCGGTGCAAGGTCCTCCGATTCCATGAGCACAAACAGCTGTCGCGCCGCGGTGTTGGAGATGTCGCCGCGCGCCTCGAGCTGGATGAGCGCACCCAATCGTTCCGGACCGACCGGATGCTCCACCAGGGCGCGCCCTGACGTGTTCACGGCGGCGAGGACCGGGCCAAGCATCCAGTTGGCCGCACGACGTGCGTCACCTGACTCCTGCGCCACGGCCTCGAAGCGCCCGGCGAGCGTCGCATCGGCGATGAGTTGGTCGATGTCGGCCGCCCCCAATCCGTACTGTGCGGCAAAGCGACGCCGCTTCGCGGCCGGCAGTTCGGGGAGCGCGGCGCGCTCCGCCTCGATGAACGCGGGCGTGAGGCGCAGCGGCGGCAGATCGGGCTCGGGGAAGTAACGGTAATCGTGACTGCCTTCCTTGCTGCGCGCGGCGCGGACCTGATTCTTCTTTTCGTCGTAGAGCAGCGTCTGTTGCTCCACGCGACCGCCGGCTTCGAGCAGCGCCCGCTGGCGGGCGAATTCGACCTCGATGGCCCGCTCGGCGGAGGAGAACGAATTCAGATTCTTTACCTCCGTCTTGGTGCCCAGCGCCGACTGCCCACGCGGGCGGATGGAGATGTTGACGTCGACGCGCAACGAGCCCTCTTCCATGTTGGCGTCGGACACCTCCGTGTACTCCAGAATCTGCTTCAGGCGCCGGAGGTAGCTGATGGCATCGGCGGCCGAGTGAATCTCCGGCTCGGAGACGATCTCGACGAGCGGGGTGCCGGCCCGGTTAAGATCGATGGCCGTGGCATCGCGGAAGCGGTCGTGCACGGACTTGCCGGCATCCTCCTCCATGTGCAGGCGATGCACACGAATGGCGCGCGGCGGCTCGCTGGTCTCATCAACGACGATGGCACCAGCGGTGGCGATCGGTTGATCGAACTGCGAAATCTGGTAGCCTTTCGGCAGGTCCGGGTAGAAGTAGTTCTTACGGGCGAACACCGACGTGCCATGCACCGTGCATCCGATTGCCAGCGAGGCCCGGGTAGCCAACTGCACGGCGTGTGCGTTGAGCACGGGGAGCGCCCCCGGAAGTCCGAGGCACACTGGGCAGGTGTTGGCGTTGGGTGGCGCACCAAACGAGGTGGCACAGCCGCAGAAGATCTTGCTGTGGGTCTTGAGCTGGCAATGCACTTCGAGGCCAATGACCAGTTCCCAGTCGATGGCCGGCGATGCACCGGGCATGGAGACGGTCACGAGCGCACCTCCCGTTGCAGCGCCTGCTCGAGGGCCGCCGCGACGCGGAACATGGTGGCCTCGTCGAAGCGGGCCGCCATGCACTGTCCACCGACGGGCATCCCATCGACCAACCCGATCGGCTGCGACATCGCCGGGATGCCGGCCAGATTCGCGGTAACGGTATAGATGTCGCTGAGATACATGTCGTACGGATTGGACACTTCACCGATCCGGAACGCGGGAGTCGGCGCCGTGGGGGTAAACAGCACATGCACGCCGCTGGCGAAGACGCGGTCGAAGTCTCTGGTGATCAGCGTCCGCACGGCCTGCGCACGCCGGTAGTAGGCGTCGTAATAGCCG
>JARIEV010000076.1 GCA_031127225.1 Gemmatimonadota bacterium
GGTCAGCTCGAGGGCGTCGCTCGGTGTCCACTTCACGCCGAGTTCACGATTGCGAAACTGTTCGGGGCGGAGTGCGGCCGAGCTCGCTGACAGCGCGGCAAACTGATCGCCGGCGCTGGGCAGCGATGACCGGCTCACCGACCCGTACATCGACAGCGTACGGCTTGGCGTAACCACCACGCCGCCGCGCGGCGACAGCAGGTAGTCCGTGCGCTGCGTGACGTCATTGGTGCGATGATCGCGTACCCGCATCGCGAAGCGATCGTAGCGCGCCCCGAGCACGATCTGCACATGCTCGCCTACGTGCAGCTGCTCCTGCGCGAACATGGCGGCCACCGTGGCGACGGCATCGTTGTCGGCATCGGTCGCGCTGGCGCGGAACGTCACAGGCGACGACACCGTCGTGGACGTCAGCGGCACCGCGCGCGACGTGGATGCATTGTCGAAATATCCGGTGAGTCGCACGTTGTCGGTGGCTTGGCGACTCAACTCGGTGCCCGTCACCAGCGTCTGTCGAAACGCGCCGTGACGCGACGTGTACACGAGATCGCTCTGATTGAACAGGCTGCGGCGACCCGTGCCGGTGCTGTAGGCGCCGAGGTTCACCTGCGTACCCGCGGCGTTGACCGCGCTGGTGGCGAACACGTTCTGGTAGAACTTGTCGTACTGCATCGCGCGCGTGTGCGTGCGCAGGGTGAGCCCTGCACCGTTGTCGTATTCGGCCAGCAGATGCGCGCCGTCCACGGTCATCGTGGAGCGACTGCGGTCGGGATCGCCCACGAACGTGCGCCAGTCGAGCGAGGCGGGACGGCCGTTGGCCGACGGGATGCCGCGGTCCACGGTGCGTGTATCAACGAAGTGCTCGGCACCGGCCCGCAACATCGTTTTGCCGACGAGCAGCGACACCGCGGGGGTGAGTCCGCTCTTCTCGTACGACACGAAGTCGCGGTACGAGGCGCTCTTCTCGTGCAGCGCGTTCACGCGCGCCGCGAACCGGGTGGTCACGGCTTGTCCCACATCGGCGGTAAAGCGGCGCTCACTGTACGACCCCGTCTCCACGACACCGCGGCGCGTGGGTGTCCACTCGGCCTGCTTCATCACGCGGTTGATCACGCCCCCGCCTCCGCCGCGCCCGAAGGCGAGCGCGTTGGCCCCCTTGAGTGCTTCGATCTGCGCCACGTTGTAGCTGTCGCGGAAGTACTGCGCGTCATCGCGCACGCCATCCACAAAAAAGTCGGCGGTGGTGCTCTGACCGCGGATGGTCGGGGCGTCGCGGTGCCCCTCCCCCTGCCCCATCGTCACGCCCGGCACGTACTCCATGGCGCGGGCCATGGTGTGCAGCCCCAGATCACGCAGGACCGCGGGCCCCAGCACCGTCACGGCCTGCGGCACCTCGCGAAGCGGGGTCTGGGTGCGGGTGGCAGCGCGTGTGTGGCTCACGCGGTAGCGCGCGCGCGAGGCGCGATCGGCGGAGACGCGGACGACCGACAACGCAGGCGCAACGGCTGAGTCCGCCGTTGTACGGAGGCCTCGGGCGGAATCCTGAACGAATGGACCGGCGGCGACGACCGCCGCCAGCAACAGAGCGAAGGACATGACACGTTAGTTGAGAATGCTTATCATCAAGCATTCCCTCACACTAATGAATCAATCCCGATAAAGTCAATCTGGATTACGGCGCCTCGCCCTTGGCGGCGGCCTGCGCTTCGTGCGCATCGATCACGGCCTGCGCCGCTTCGGCCGGATCGTCGGTGAGCAGTAACAGGTCCAGATCGCCCGGGGAGATCTTCCCGTCGCCGATCAGACGCGAGGTGATCCACTCGATCAGCCCCGCCCAGTACGCCCGCCCGAACAGGATCACGGGGAACTGATAGATCTTCCCCGTCTGGATCAGCGTGAGCGCCTCGAACAGTTCATCCAGCGTGCCGAAGCCACCGGGGAAAATGATAAACGCATTCGAGTACTTGATGAACATCGTCTTCCGCACAAAGAAGTAACGGAAGCGTACGAGCGTATCGACGTACGGATTGGCTCCCTGCTCGAAGGGGAGCTCGATGTTGCACCCCACCGAGTGGCCGCCGCCGTCCTTCGCCCCCTTGTTCGCCGCTTCCATGATCCCCGGCCCGGCGCCGGTGATGATCGAGAAGCCCTGCCCGGCCAGCAGACGCGCCGTTTCGTGCGCGGCCACGTACTGCGGATCGTCGGGACCGGTGCGCGCCGACCCGAAAATGGTCACGCCTTTGCGGATGCCGGCCAGTGCGTCGAACCCTTCTACAAACTCGGCCGTGATGCGCATCACGCGCCACGGATCGGAGCGCGTGTAGGCGCTCATGTCCCCGGTCGGGCTCTGTAGCAGCTGCTCGTCTTCCGTGAGCGCGGGGCGGTCACGGATGTCCTGATCGATCAGGCTGTCACGGGATGCCGGCTCCGCTTGTGCGCGGGTCACGGACGTCGCTTTCTTGCCGAAGGCCGTGCGCGCGCGCGGTGGTCGTGATTTCGCCATGAGGTGGCCGTGGGAGTAGGCAGGATCGATGTCTGATGATACCACGGCCCCCTCGCGGCTGCTGCTCGTGGTGGCCGACGGTGTGCGCCCCGACGTGCTCGCCGACGAACTCGCGAAGGGCAACCTGCCGGCCATGGCCCGCCTGCGCGAGAAAGGTGGCCTGCACACCGTCAGCAGCTCCTTCCCCTCGGTCACCGGCCCCGCGTACGCGCCCTTCGTGATGGGACGGCACCCCGCATCGGTGGGGATGCCGGGGCTGCGGTGGTTTGACCGGGCGCGCTCGCTGCGCTGGTCGTATGCCCAGGCGCGCAGCTACTCCGGGGTGGACATCTGGCACGTGGACGGCGATCTCGACCCCCGCATTCCCACGCTCTACGACCTGGTCCAGCCCTCGCTGGCGGGGCTCATGATGATCGCGCGCGGCGCGACGCACGGGCGGGTGGGACGCGGCATCGGCTGGTCGCTGCGCGCGGGCTGGGCGCACTTCCGGGGTGACGCCCGCGCGTGGCGCCGCGTGGAGCAGGCCGCCGTGCGGGAGTTCATGCGACGCTTCACGCGCACGCGCCCCACGCTCTCCATGTTGGGGCTGCTGGGCCCAGACAAATTATCGCACGCCCACGGCGCCGACTCGGCCATCGTGCGCACCGCCATTGGCGACGTGGACGCCGCGATCGCGCGCGCGCAGGCCATTGCCGCGGCCGGCGGATGGGCTGAGGGGCTACGCATCTGGGTGGTGGGCGATCATGGGCATGCGCCCGTGTCGCAACACGACGACCTGCACGGCTGGCTGTCGGCGCGCGGCCACCGTGTGCTGGCGCACCCCACACTCGGCACACGCGCGGCCGACGTGGCGCTCATGGTGGGCGGCAACGCCATGGGGCACCTGTACCTCGATCCCGCGCGCACCCGCCGCGCGTGGTGGCCCGAGCTCACCGCGCGGTGGCAACCCATGCTGGACGCGCTCATGGAGCGGCCGGCCAGCGGACTCGCGGCCGTAGCCATGGGCGCCGACACCGTGCGCGTGTTCGACCGGGAGCACGGCGTGGCCGACATCGTGCGGTCGCACGCGGGGCACGACGCGCGCTGGCACTATCAGGTGATCGACGGCGACCCGTTGCACCTGGGCGGGTCGCTGGCCGACCTCGATGCGTCCGACGCCTGGCTGGCCGGCGCGTCGTCGCCGTATCCCGACGCGCTCGTGCAGCTGTCCACGCTGGTGCCATCACCGCGCGCGGGGGACATCGTGCTGTCGGCGGCCGAGGGGTGGGATTTGCGGGCGCGGTACGAGCCCACCCCGCACGTGTCCACGCACGGCGCGCTGCTGCGCGACCAGATGCTGGTGCCGCTGCTGATCGACGGCCCCGTGACACGACCGCCGCAGCGCACCACGGACGTGGTGCCGAGTGCGCTGGACCTGCTGGGGGTGCAGACCGCACTGCCGTTTGACGGACGGTCGTTTTTGCGGTGAGTGGGGGGGGGCGGCGGCGGGCGACCGGTGAGTGCCGAGTCCTGAGTCAAAGTCCCGAGTCGTGAGCCAAGCCAAAACAGTTCAGGCACTCCCGACTCCAAACTTCCACTCACCACTCCAAACTCACGTGAGTCCAGCCGGCGCACCCAGGCAACCGGTGAGTTCCGAGTACCGAGTTGAAGTCCCGAGTCGTGAGCCAAGCCAAAACAGTTCAGGCACTCCCGACTCCAAACTCCCACTCACCACTCCAAACTCACGTGAGTCCATCCGACGACGCCGATCCCGCTAGTCCGTGCGGTTGCGACTCCGCTCCGTATCAAACCCTTCCGGGTAGCGCTTGCGCAGCTTGTCGATGTTGCGCTGCGCGATGTCGTCCATGCTGAGCCCAAGCACGGTGGCGAAGGCGCCGATGTACCAGAGGCAGTCGCCGAGTTCCTTCGCGAGGGCGTCCTGATCGAGCGGCGTGGCATGAAAGAGATGCTTCTTGATCACTTCGGCCACTTCACCCGCTTCGCCCGTGAGGCCGAGGGCGGCGTTGGCCAGCTGCTGCTCGTGGGTGCGGTCGCGCCCGAGTGTGCGGGCGGCGAGGGCCTGATACTCGTCGAGGGTCATCGCGATCGGGGTTGAGGACCCGCGAAAGCTAATGACCCTCGATGAGGCGTACCCGGTGGGACTAGAAGCCGGCGACGTTCAGGCGGCCGCCGGTGAGCGTCTTACCGGACAGCGACGTGGTCGGCGTCGCGGCGCCTAGAATGGCGGCCTTGATCTGCGCCGCGGTGGCGCCGGGATTGATGGCCTTGTACAGCGCCACGGCGCCGCTCACGTGCGGCGTGGCCATCGACGTGCCGTTGTAGCTGGCGTAGCTGGCGACCACCTTGCCCTTTGACGACTTCGGCACCGTGGACCAGATCGCGCTGCCGGGGGCGCCGATATCGATCGTGGTGGCGCCGAAGTTCGAGAACGAGCTGATGGCGCCCGTGCTGGTGATCGAGGCCACGGAGATGACGTTGGCGTTCCCGTAGTTCGCCGGATAGCACGCGGTGACGTCGCAATTCACCGTGCTGTTGCCGGCGGCCGCCACGAACAGAATGCCGGCGGTGTTGGCGCGCGCGATGGCGTCGGCGAGCGCCTGCGAGAATCCACCGCCACCCCACGAGTTGCTCGTGGCCGCGATGTTGAGCCCCTGCGCGTTCTTGAGGTTGGTGAAGTAATCCACCGACTTGACCGCGTTGGCCGTGGTGCCGCCGGTGCTGCCCAGGAACTTGGCGTTCATGAGCTTCACGCTCCAGCACATGCCGGCCACGCCCGTGCCGTTCCCGCCTACGCCACCGATCGTGCCGGCCACGTGCGTACCGTGATCGTCACCGGCGCCGTCGAACACGCTGCTGTTGTTGCCGGCGAAGTCCCAGCCGTAGATGTCGTCCACGAGGCCGTTGGCGTCGTCATCCACGCCAGCCCGACCGGCGGCCTCGATCGGGTTCGTCGCCGCGTTGGCGGCGAGATCGGGGTGGGTGTACATGTAGCCTTCATCGATGATACCGATGTAGACCGACCCGCAGTTCTGCTTGTTGTTGGCCCACGCCGTCACGGCGCCACTGCCGTTGCCCGTTCTCATCCCCCAGAGGGAGTTGTTCGTGTAGTACGTGTCGTTCGACGTGGCGTCGGTGGTGTACACCCAATTCGGTTCCGCGTATTCCACATCGGCGCGGCCCTGGAACGCGGCGATCGCGTCGGGCACGTTCATCGACGTGCGGAGCACCGTGATCCCTTCGTTATCACCGCGGCCGCGCATGGCGGCGGTGACGATCCGCTCACCCACCTGCGAGTTGGCCGCGCGCATCAGCGCGCCGCGCGAGGCGGATGACGTGCCCGGCTTGAAGCGCACGATGAGCTCACCCGGCACGAACTGCGACGCGCGCGACGCGGCGGGCTGAGCCGCAAACGACGGCTCGACCGGCGACGTCAGCGCCGTCTGTTCGGGGGCGCAGGCCGTCACCGTAGCGGCGACAGCGGCGAGGAGGGCGGCGCGAACGGCCGACGGGGACTTCTTCATACGAGAAAGCTCCGGCAACAGGTGGATTGGGACGACACGAGACTGGGGATGCGCGTAGGGTGCCCACCGCTCCGCCGCCCGTCAATCAGGAATTTTGCCCCTGTGACGGACTCGGCCGTACGCCGTCGGATGCCGTGTCAAATTGGTCCGGCAGCGTGACGGGGCATTATGTCCTGCGCTTCATGTTGCCGGCGGCCGGACGGGCTCATGCAGCCGGCCGCCCGATGGCCGACCGCTAGAAGCCGGCCACGTTGAGTCGGTTGCCGGACACCGTCTTGCCCGCCAACGACGGCGTGGCGGCCCCCGCCAGAATCGCGGCTTTGATGGTGGCCGCCGACGCATTCGGGTGGCGCGCCGCATACAGCGCCGCCGCACCCGTCACGTGCGGCGTGGCCATGGAGGTGCCGCTGTAGCTGGCGTACGCCGACGTGATCTTGCGCTTCGCGCTCCCCGGCACGGTGGAGTAGATGCCGCTCCCCGGTGCGCCGAGGTCGATGGATGTCGCGCCGTAGTTGGAGAAGGAGCTCAGCGCGCCCGTGCTCGTGATCGATGCCACGGCGATCACGTTGTCACTGCTGTACTCGGCCGGATAGCATGCCCACAGCTCGCAGCTGACCGCGCTGTTGCCGGCCGCGGCGATGAACAGGATCCCCGCCGTGTTGGCGCGCGCGATCGCATTGAACAGCGACGTGGAATACCCACCGCCGCCCCACGAGTTGTTGGTGGCCACGATGTTCACGCCGGCCGTCTTGAGCGCCGTGAAGTAGTCCACCGCCTTGACCGCGTTGGCCGTCGTGCCGCCGTTGCGCCCGAGAAACTTGGCGTTCAGGAGTTGCACGTCCCAGCAGACACCGGCCACGCCGATACCGTTGTTGCCCGTGGCGCCGATCGTGCCCGCCACGTGGGTGCCGTGGTCATCGGTGGTGCCGTCGAACACGGAGTTGTCGTTGTTGGCGAAATCGTAGCCGTACACGTCGTCCACGTAGCCGTTGCCATCGTCGTCGAGCCGGTTGCCCGCAATTTCCCGCGGATTTTTCCCGGCGTTGCCCTGCAGGTCGGCGTGTTCGTAGTAGTAGCCCTCGTCGATGATGCCGACGAACGAGGTGCCGCAGTCGCCGCCGGCGGCACTCTTGGCCCACGCCGCCGTCGCGCCGATTCCATAAGTGCCCGTCATCCCCCACAGCGAGCCGTTGGTGACGAACGGATCGTTGGCGACGGCGTCGGTGGTGTACACCCAGTTGGGCTCCGCGTATTCCACGCCGGCGCGTCCCGTCAACGCTGCGATGGCATCGGGCACGTGGACCGACGTGTGCAGCACCGTGATCCCTTCGCTGTCACCGTGGGCGCGCATGGCGGCGGTCACGATGTGCTCGCTCACCTGCGCGTTGGCCGCCCGCATCAGGGCGCCGCGCACTGCGGACGACGTACCCGGCCGGAAGCGCACGATGAGCTCGCCCGGCACGAACGACGGGGCGCGCGGGGCGGCAGGCTGCTCCGCTGATTGGGCCGCGAACGACGGATCGGCGGGCGAGGTGAGCGCCGGCTGTTCGGGGGCGCAGGCGGCCACGGCGGCCATGGCAGCCGCGGCCAGCAGCACCGTGCGAACGGCGGTGCGGGACGATGCGAGAGACGTTTTCATCGGGGTACACTCCGGGACAGGTGGACGACGCGCGACGGGCGATGCGGGGACGGTGCGACGCCGCGACGCGCCGGTCAGTCGGCGTTTATCCCACCGATGTCGGGCGAAACACACTAGATTTGCTGAATGCCGTGGATCCGTCTTTCCCTCGCGCTGGCGTGGCGCGCGATCGTCAACCCGTTGCTGGCCATCGACTTGCTGCGCGTGGCGTGGCGCTTCCGGCACCGGCACTGGTTCCGGCGGTTTCCGTTCCTGCCATTGCCGGCCACGAGTTACGTGAAGTGGCGCATGTACACGGCCTACGGGGACGAGGCGGCGATTCCCCCTGCCGACGACGTGATCGCGTTCGCCCGCTGGGTGGGACGCCAGCCGTAATGACGCCGGGCGGCGCGGCGGATCTCGCCCGGCGCCTGAAAGCGCAGGCCTTCGGGCTGGGCTTCGATCTGGTGGGCATCACCACCTTGGGTGAGCCGGCCACGCGCGCCGCCTTCGATGCGTGGCTGGAGGCGGGGCACCACGGTGAGATGAGCTATCTCGCCGGCGACGGTGCTACCCTCCGACGCGACGCGCGACGCCCCCACGCCGGGGCCACCCACGCCATCGTGCTCGGCACGCAATACGGCGGACGCGAGCCCGGCGGGCCCGTGGCGCGCTATGCCCGCGGCGACGACTACCACGAGCTGTTGCGCGAACGCACGCGGGCCCTGCACCATTGGCTCGAGGAGACCACGGGGCGCCCCCTCGACGCGCGCCCCTACGTGGACAGCGGACCGATCCTCGAGCGTGACCTCGCCCAGCGGGCCGGGCTCGGGTGGTTTGGCAAGAATACCCTGCTCATCAATCCCGGCGCCGGGTCGTTCTTCTTCCTGTCGTCGCTGTTCGTCGCGCTCGGCCCCGAGGTCGCGCTCGCCACCGACGCACCGTTCGCCGCCGACCGCTGCGGCAGCTGCACCCGCTGCCTCGACGCCTGTCCCACGCAGGCATTCACGGGGCCGCGCGTACTCGACGCCACGCAGTGCATCAGCTACCTCACCATCGAACTGCGCGGCGCCATCCCCGAGCCACTGCGCGCGCGCATCGGCGCGCTGCTGTACGGCTGCGATATCTGCCAGGACGTGTGTCCGTGGAACGTGACGTTCACGACGGCGCTGCGTGAATCTGCGTTCGCCTCGCGCGAGATGTTTCTCGATGCCGGCTCACGCGAGGGCACGCGGGCGCTGGCGCGCGAGATCCTGATGATGGACGCCGCGGATTACGCGGCGGCGTTCAAGGGCAGTGCGATCAAGCGCGCCAAGCTGTGGATGCTGCAACGGAACGCGTGCGTGGTGCTGGGGAACGTGGGCACGGCCGAGGATCTGGCGGTGCTCGAGGCGATGGGGGGGCATGCGCAGGAGATCGTGCGCGAACATGCAGCGTGGGCGGTGGGACAGGTGCAGCAGCGCCGTTAGGAAGCAGTCGGCGTTCCGAATGACGCCGTCGCCGGCGGACGACAGGTGGTGTACCCGTGGCGATCCTCCTACAACTTCATCGCCAAGCGGAGTGACCTCGGATCCGTTGGGGCGAGTCGCTTGAAGCCGAAGTCGAGGCCCAGATACCAGTGCATGAGTTGCTCGTTCTTGGGATCCACCACGAGCAGGGGGCCAGCGGTCGTATCGCGCAGCGCCCTTGCCTGTGCGATCGCCGAGGCCACGAGCGGCGCACCGAGCCCATGGCCTTGGTGCTGCACAGCGACGCCCATCTTTCCGAGCAGCCATCCCCCGATAGAGAGGTACGGCGCGTGGACGCCGATGCGCTCCATGAGCAAGGGCGAGAGGCGTACGCTGACGGGCGACAGCGAAAAAAATCCGACGAGGGCGTCGTTGAGCGCGTTCGCGTTAGTGTCCTCAACGACCCACACCGCCGACAGTCGTGCGGCTTGCTCAGTCAGTGCCTGCTCGCGGAGATAGCGGTCGATCTCGGCAGCGCCTGGGCGCGTCCCGCATGTGAACGCCGCCACAGGGTGGTTCGCAGCAAGACGAATCAGTTTCCACGATTGGTGCATTGGGACTTGTGTGGCAGGAAGAATTCGGCGGCTTCGCGATACCGCGTCCGCCTCTGTCGCTGTTACATGGCCGACCGTGCGCCGGGCTGATCTGACGCGGCACCCCAGAGGGTGTCCGCCCACGCGGTGGCCTGCTCGAGCGCCGGCGTCACGACTGCCGGGGCCGCCAAGATGCGCAACAACTCAACTTGCTCCGTCGGGGTGAGCGCGAGCTCCTGGGTCGCCACCATGTCCATGGCCACCTTTTCGGCGAGCATCTCGAGGACGTACTCGCTCAAACTCTCGCCTTTGGCCTTCGCGACGGTCTCCGCATGCCGCTTGAGCGTGGTCGAGATCCTGGTCTCAAACCGCTCGTCCGCTGGCAGCGCCAGATACGCTTGTGCGGCGGATGTCATGTTCCTCTCTCCCTCTTGTGATCGCGACTGACGATGCGCCCTATGCGTCCGGGCGCTGTCCGTACGCTACATCGATCTAGCGCCGACGTCAATGTCCGTATGGCATCCGTACGTCTCAAGACTATCCTGACGGTTGAAAACGGACCGCGCGGCCTAGTCTGCTCGCCTTCGCGTTTCGACGGAGCAGCCTTACGGCCAAACACCTTTCATTTCTATCGGTTTTCACTTGACATAACTAGCGCATTTCACTCATACTTACCAACGCAATCGCCTTCGCACCGTAGCCAGCAACCCCGAAAATGCCCCCTCGCCCCCGTAGCACGCCGCGCGAAAGGGCCTTGGCATGGTGGAAGGAACGCGTCGATGCCGATCGGTACGTCGTCCCCAGTTCCGAATCGCCCGCGCCAGCCGTCGCGCGCCTGCTCCGCGCCGACCGCCTCATCCTCGAGGTAGCAAACCGGCGCGTCTGGATCCTGACCGAACCAGACCGAACGGACGACCGGGGCATCTTCCTCCGCAACTACTGGCTCGTCGTCGCGGAGATTCTGCGCCGATGGGCCCCCGCCGCCATCGTGGGTATTCCGGCGGTCCAGCTTCACCTTGGCGAGACGGCGCCGCCGGCAGTGCTCCCGGCCATCCACAGAGCGAACGCCAGTCGCTACGCCATCGAGCTGTTCGACGAGTTTCGTGTGCAGTTGCGACCCGGTTCGATCACGACGGCGCAGATCGTTGACGTGCCGGCGCAGGGCGCCGCCGTCAGCGTCCTGAAATCGGCGAGTCTGCTGACGACCCTCGACCTCGCGGAGCTCGAGCTCGGAATGGAGCCCACGAGCGCGTGGCTCCGGCACCTCGTGCTGCGGACGCCGGATCTCGACGCAGCACTGGCCGAGCGGCCGCGCCCCCTGGTCCTCGCGCGCCTTGGCGAACTCGCGAAGGGACTCGGCAACGTCGGGCTTTCGAAACAGATCGATGCCGCCGTTGGAGCAATTTCCACCTTCCCGCCGTCCGCCGCCGCCACAGGCGTCGGCACCCGTGTCGTCGTGCCCGCTTCGCTGACCGCACTCCCCCGGGGCACAGGTCAGCCGTGGCTGGACCGTCAGCTCATGGTGCTCGACCGGTTCCGGAGCGTCCTCGATCGCCTCCTCGAGGACCGCGTCGGCCCGCCCCCAGGGATGTCACTCGCGCGACTCGTCGGCAACGCGCGCCAGGCGAAGCAGTACGACGCGTACCACAACACCACGATGGAAGGCTACCGCATCACGAAGGCCGTCTCAGACGCCGTGGTCAACGGCACCCCACTCCCGGAGACCTCCAGCCACGAGGAACTGCGCGCCATCATGGCCGTGAAGGGGTACAGCCGGGCCTTCGACCTGGTCATCGATCTGGTGCGCACTCGGCCGGCGCCGACGATCGACGAGGCGCTCATCCTCGACTTGTACGTGGCACTCTTTCGGCCGTCGGTGGACGCCGGCATCGTGACGGAAGACGAGTTGCGCGGCTGGCGCTCCATCGACGTCGGTCTCGCGGGCGGCTGGCGCCACGCGCCGCCCGCGCACGCCAAGGTCGCAAGTCTGATCGGCGGGTTGAGCGCGTTCGTGGCGCAGCCTGAGCTCCGTCCGCTCACGCGCGCGGTACTCACACAGTTGGAGTTCGTCACCATTCATCCGTTTCTCGAAGGCAACGGTCGCCTCGCGCGATTGCTGATGAACTACGCGCTGCTCAACGCAGGCTACCCCTGGGTAACCATCCGATCCGACGAGAGGCGCCCCTACTTTCAAGCACTCGAGCGCGCGCAGGTGGAGAGTGAGATCGAGACGCTCGGGGAGTTTCTGGCCGTGCACATCCGGCACGCGGCGGACGCCGCGAAGGCCAGTGCGCCCGCAGCGAATCGTCGCCGCCGATAGCGAACCCTTGGTCTTTTTGAGAGTTAATGAGCCGGTCAGCAGATTGGTCCGGAAACGGAGGCGTGACACGCGACTGACGCCGGGTCGCCGCATGCGCGCGCCGTAGCGATGTTGCGACCGTTGCGACCGTTGCCGCCTACGGCCCCAGCGCTCCAACTGGGATCACGTGGACACCGTCCGGACGCCGATAGCCGTAGCCTGATGCGGTGATGACGCCGAGCGCGGCGGGTGCACCGCACTTCGCCGTATCAACCCGCGTTGCGAATGTGAGCAGCGAAGCTGCCGCAGCATCCACCTGTCCCTGACCAAGCTTTACCTCAAAGGCCGCCCACTGGCCGTCGGACACTTCGACGATCGCATCGACCTCGAGTCCGGTGTTATCGCGATAGTGCAGCACCGTGGCATCCGAGGCCTGCGCATACACGCGCAGGTCGCGCACCACGAGCGATTCGAACAGCAGCCCAAGCGCATTCAGGTCGGCGAGCAAGCGCGCTGGCGTCGCACGCAGTGCGGCGGCCGCCAACGACGGATCGACGAAATGCCGTTTCGCCGCATTGCGTCGCCTGCGCGCTGGTGCGCGTGAGATTGCCGGGCCAGCCGCCGATCGACGATGCGAGGACGGTAGGGCATGATGGGAATGCGGGGTCGGCTTTCGCGAGGAACTCTCGAGAAAGCAATACCGTCGCTAGTCAGTATGCAGCACCATGGCCATTCATCTTGCAACGAGCTTGATGGTCAAAATGCAGCGACCGAGCCAGCTGCAGCGGAACGCGGGCGTGGTGCTGGGGAACGTGGGGACGGCCGAGGATCTGGCGGTGCTGGAGGCGATGGGGGCCCTCAAGGGTGTTTCTCGCGGTACGCTGCCACCTTCCTGACGCGCGCGAGGGCTTTCTTGTCTTCCGCGGCGGCGCGCAGCTCGGCCCAATCCTTCGGCGGATCGCCGCCGGCGACCATGTCGCGAAACACAGCGTACGCGTCGGTGCGGCTGCCGTAGGTCCGCAGATTTGACTCGTCGTTCACCCACGCGTAGACGATCAGCCGCGTTTTCGAGTCGAAACGGTAGAACAGTCGGTAGCGGCCGCCGCCTGTCTTGGCGCGGAACCAGTCGTCGGGCAGCGACTTCCCGCCGCGGTAGATCGTGTCTCCCGGGCGCTGCGGGATCTTGTCGAACATGAGGTCCAGCAGGTGCCCGAGCAGCTTCGTGGTCGCACCCGGTACACCGTTTGGATACTTCGTTCCCTCCTGACTAGCGGCCTCCGTGAGCTGTTCGAGTTGCCCGAGCAGCAGCGGGTGCAGCAGGAGCGACCAGCCGTGCGCGTGCGGGAGCGTCGCCGAAGCGGCGGGCTCCGTGGAGGGCTCCCGCCGCTTGCTGCCGCGGTGTTTCGCGCTCGGCTTCGCCGGCCGTCGGTCATCCATGCGCGCGGCTCAGATCAGGATTGCCCCCTCGATAGGGGCGTCGTGATCAATCTCGACGTCCGCCGTCAAGGCGCGGGCACGGTCCAAGAGGGCCGGCGGGAACCCGACCACGCCGGCGGCGGCGGGGCCAGCCGCAAGGTGGCTCCTGAGGAGCACGAGAAACTGCTGGAGGACGAGGTCCGTGTGCTCCGCGGTGTGCGTCGGGTTGATCAGGCGGACACCCTCCGCGTCGAACACGTAGCCCACACGCTGGCCGCCCTTGAGACCGAGCACCTGCCGCACGGCGGGAGGGAGCGTCGTTTGGTCGCGGACGGTGAGCTTGCTCGTGATCATCCCGGCGGGCACCACGGCCGGCCGCCGAGTCGCGGCGGCTTTCGGGGTCGAACCCGACTTCGCGGTCTTCGCGCCCTTCGCCGTTGCGGGCTTCTTCGTGGACGTCGTAGGCATCTGATGCTCCGGCTGGGGACTTGTCAAAAATAATGCAAATGCATTGCACGATCAACCGTCGAACCCGGTGTGGTCGCGATAGTGCAGCACCGTGCCGTCAGCCTCCTGCGCATACACGCGCCAATCGCGCACGACGAGCAACTCGAAGAGGAAGCCGAGCAGTTGGGGGTCAGCGAGCAATCGTTCGGGTGTGGCGCTTGCTCGTACGGCCCCCCTACGCCATCTCGTCCATCCACGTGGCCAGCGACCGCACGGATTGGCCCACGAACGCGCGCCAGTCGTGAATGGGCGTATGCGCACTCCAGACGGCCATGGGATCGTGCGCGAACGCGGCGCGGTGTTGCTCGAGGAGCTCCCGCCCGTGCGCACCGAAGGCGTAATCGCTGAGCGGTCGCGGACGCGCGGTGGCGGCCCACTGTAGGAAGGCGGTGGCGAACTGAAACCGGTTATGCCAGTTCGCCCACCGCGGGGCGGCGGCCGCCATCCCCAGCAGCGGCGCCCACGCTTCATAACTCACCAGGTAGCTAGCCGGTGGTCCATCGCGCGACGCGATGAGGCGCGCGGCGGCCAAGTCGTCCGCCGCACGGCGGACGGCCGCGACGGTGTATCCAGTTGCCTCGGCGAGGTCGCGCACGGTGGCTGAGACCGTCCCGCGGGCGAGGAGCACGGCGATCAGGTCCGACTTGACCCCCACGCCAAGGCCGAGCCGGAGCCGCAGCATGAGGGTGGCATCGGCGACCAACCGCGCGCGCGTGGCACGGGTCTTCGTCGATGCAGCGGCCGGTGCGTGCACGCCCTGCGCGCGCGCCCCCGGGGAATCCGGCGCGTGGTCCTCAACGTGATCCGGCCAGCTCCCCGGCGACCCCGGCCACGCCTGCGCCAGCGATCGCCACCGCAGATCCTTGCCGACATCCCGCGCGACCGCGGCGAACCAGGCGACGCGGCGCGTGAGGAGGACGCGCACCGGTGCGGGGTAATCGGCCATCAGGTTCTTCACGCGCTGCACACTGAGCAGATCGGCGTTCCGAGCTCCCCAGTCGTGTAGCAGGTCACCGAGACGCCGCTCGTGATCGAGGAGCAGGAGAGACACCAGCACCAGCGCCTCGGGATCCACCAGCGACTGCAGCGGACGGCTCGGCGGCGTGCCGGCGTCGGACGCGCGCCCCCGTGCGGACCGGCTCGCGGCGCCGGCCCCCAGAACGCGCCACTGCCGCCAGACGACCGACAGGAGGGCGTCGCGCAGTCGGTCCGCGAGCTGCGCCAGCTCGGCGTGGGGCTCCATCGCCGGCGACGCGGCGTTGGCGGACCTAGGCAATGTCGAGGTCCGTGCGCACATGCATAGCCACCTGGTCGAGGACATCGGCGAAGGCCGGCGACGCGTCTTGCGTCTGTACCCATCGGAGCGCGTCATCGAGCTCGGCCGCCGTTGGACGCAGCGCGAGCAGATCTTGATAATGGACACTGCGAGGACCGCTCGAGTCCGCCGCGGCAAAGAGTTTGAAGGAGATCAGATCGTAGCGGGCGACCAATCCGACCCAGAGCGCGCTGTATCGGCGCCACATGACGCGATCCGCCATCCCGGGTGGGAGGCCGGTGCGCCACTGGAGCGCCGGCCCCGCGTTGAGCCAATGAGGATCGAGGCCGAGGTCACGCGCCACCGTGGCCGCCGCACGAACGAGCGGCGCGGGCATCGGCACCGGAGGCTCTCGTAGGGTGCTCGGCTCCGGCGCCACGTCCGTCTGCGGCGTCGCGAACGCCAGGATGTCGACATCGGTGGTGGAACGATCGACGACGCCGAGCAGGTTGAGCGCAGCACCGCCAAGAATTGCCACGGCGTACTCGTGGCCCGCCGCCGCGAGCAGTTCGCCCACGAGCCCGAGCGCGTGCTCCACGTCGGCCGACCCAGTAAGATGCATGAAAGATCGCGTTAGCATATATAATAGTTCTTATAAAGAACCTTAATAGCAAAATATCACACAGGCAAGCGCGTCGTAGTCGAGACCATTCCAGCGCGCCACGAGGCACCCACGGCACGGCCGCATTATCTTCACGTGGGCCCGACGCCGGGCCCGTCGGGTCTCCGGTGTCACCCACGCGCCTGACCGGCACGCGGTCCCGACGCGCGTACCCTCTTTGCCACTCTCTGCACCAGCGAATGACCCTGCATCGCGCGCTCCGTCTCGCCACCGGTACGCTGGCCGCCGGTACGGTGATTCTTTCCCTCGGCGCCGCCCCCGCGGCCGCGCAGCCGGCACGTCCTACCGCGGAGCAGGCGTCGGCACTGCTGCAGGCGCGCCCGGAGCTCGTGCAGCAGCTGCGGCAGCGGCTCATGAGCAGCGGCATGTCGCCCGAGCAAGTGCGGGCGCGCCTCAAGGCCGAGGGGTATCCGGAAAACCTGCTGGACGCGTACATGAGCGGCGTGG
>JARIEV010000077.1 GCA_031127225.1 Gemmatimonadota bacterium
TCGTGCAGCAGTCCAACTTCCACGATGCGCCGCTGCTGCGCATCCGCGAGACGCCCGTGATCGAAACGCACATCGTCCCAAGCCTGGACATGCCGTCTGGGATCGGTGAACCGGCGCTGCCGCCGGTAGCCCCGGCCGTGGCCAACGCGCTGTTCACGCTCACCGGCACGCGACTGCGCACGTTGCCGTTACGGATGCCCGCGGGGACCGTCTCGTGACCGCGCCGCTCACCCTGCTCGTGAATGGGACGGCGCGGACGATCGATGTCGATGCCGACACACCGCTGCTCTGGGTGTTGCGCGAGACGCTGGGGCTGCCGGGCACGAAGTTTGGCTGCGGCATCGCGCAGTGCGGCGTGTGTACCGTCCACGTGGACGGCGCGCCGGTGTTCGCCTGTGTCACGCCCGTGTCGGCGGCGGTCGGCAAGGCCATCACCACCATCGAAGGCATCGACGGGCGCGTCGCCGACGCGGTGCAGGCGAGCTGGACGGCGCTCGACGTGCCGCAGTGCGGCTACTGTCAGTCGGGGCAGGTGATGGCAGCGGTGGCGCTGCTGCACACCAATGCAACGCCCACCGACGCCGACATCGACCGCGCGATGGCAGGGAATCTCTGTCGCTGCGGTGCCTACCCGCGCATCCGCGCCGCCATCCATCAGGCCGCGGCCCAGCTCGACCCGTCATCCGATCGTCGGGCACGCTAGCGTCCGTCGTCTCTGCGCCGTCAGGCATCACGCCAAGGACACCCCATGGAGCCGAGCCTCATGTATCGCACGTTGCACCCTCTCCGCCGTTCGATGACGGCGGCCGTTCTGCTGGCCGGTCTGGCCTCCCCGATGTCGGCGCAGGCCAACGCCCCCACCAAGGCCCCCGTCCTCGGCCGCTGGGATCTCACCGTGCAGGGGAAGGACGGACCGTACCCGTCGTGGGTGGAGGTGTCGATGTCCGGGAACCGGACGCTGGTGGGCCGCTTCGTGGCCGGCGGCGGCAGCGCGCGCCCCATCGCGAAGATCACGTACGCCGACCGCACGATGCGCTTCGCGATCCCGCCCCAGTGGGATGCCGCCACCGCCGACATGACATTCGAAGCCACGCTCACCAACGACCGGCTCGCCGGTATCATCGTGACCTCTGCCGGCGAGCGCGAGGCATTCACCGGCACGCGCGCGCCGGCACTGCGTCGCAGTGCCCCGCCGGTGTGGGGTGCACCGGTCACGCTGTTCAACGGCACGGATCTCTCCGGCTGGACAGCGTTCTGGGGGGACAACAACTGGCGTGTCGTGAACGGGGTGCTCACGAACACCAAACCGGGCGGCAACCTCAGGAGCGCGGCCACCTTTACCGACTTCAAACTGCACCTCGAGTTCCGCTACCCGAAGAACGGCAACAGCGGCGTGTACCTACGCGGTCGCCATGAGGTGCAGGTGGAGGACATCAGCGACGCTGAACTCAATGCCACCCACATCGGCGGCGTGTATGGATTTCTCGTGCCCAACGAGAACGCGGCCAAGGGACCCGGTGTGTGGAACACGTACGACATCACGCTCATCGGTCGTCGCGTGACCGTGGTGCTGAATGGCAAAACCGTCATCGCCGATCAAGGCATTCCCGGCATCACCGGCGGCGCGCTCGACAGCGACGAAGGGGCACCGGGGCCGATCTATCTCCAGGGCGATCACACCACGGTCGAGTACCGCAACATCGTGATCACGCCGGTCAAGCCATAGTCGTCGTGTCGCCCACGCTGCTCTCGTCACTCAAGGCGCTGCATGTACTGGCGGCGATCCTCTTCGTGGGCAATGTGATCGTGACCGGCATCTGGACGGCCATCTTTTTTCGCGCGCGCCGCACCCATGATTTCCGGGTCGCCGCGCGCGCGATCGTGTTCACGGACTGGCTCTTCACGGTGGGTGGCGGCGCGCTGCTCACGACCACGGGCGTCACGCTGGCCATCGGCCGCGGATATCCCGTGTGGGGCACGCCATGGATCCGTCAGGCCATCGTGGCGCTGGCCCTCTCAACAGTCATGTGGCTGGTACTGCTGGTACCGGCGCAGCGCATCATGCTGCGGGCCGTGTCAAACGACGCTGAGGACGCGCGGCTGGTAAGTGCCTACGCGCGCTGGAACGTGGCTGGCTGGACAGCCACGGCACCGCTGCTGTACGCGGTCTGGTGCATGGTGACGAAGCCGGCGTAACACGGTCGCGCGATCAGGTGCCGCCGTACCACTCGTAGCCGAGGTCGCTCCAGTACCCGCCGTTCGCCGTCGGCATGAAGGTGATGCGCGTGAGATACTTGGTGTTCTTGTAGCCCAGCTTCACCGGCGAATGCACGCGCGCCGGCGCGCCGTAGCGCGGCGACAGCATCTGTCCGTCCTTGGCAATGGCGACCATCGTTTGCGGATGCATCGTGCTCTCGATGTCCCAGCTTTCGTGGTAGCCCTTATCGAACGACGAGAAGTCCACGAATCCCGCGTCCCGCGTCGGTTGCGCCATTCGCGCCAGCATGGACATCGGAACGCCCTGGAACTGCACGGCGGCGGTCCATCCTTCCACGCAATAGTGATTCACCGTCTGCGTGCGCGTGGCGAGACGTTGCAGCTGCGCCAGATCGAGATGCAGCGGGGTACGCACCGCACCGTCCACCACCAATTGCCATGCGCCCGATACCGCCGGGTCCCACATCGGCATGCTTTTGGAAATGAAGTACCCCGGGAATTTATCACCGGCCACGCGCACGCCCGGCTTCACCCGATCGTTGCCGGCGTGGCTCAGCAGCCATCGCTCGAGCTTCTCGTTCTTCGTACCGACAAGATCGAGCAGCTTCAGCATGCCCGGCGTACCCTGCGCATTGCAGGCGGCGATCAGCGGAGCCGAAAGTCCGAGGCTAAGCAGCCGCAGAAACATGCGGCGGTCGGTTGAGCCACTCATGACTTCTTACTCCGCGGGCGCAGGTTGAACAGGGGACGCGCATTGCGCGCTTCGGGTGACCACCGGTCTTCGTCGTATCCGCCCGTCGTCATGGCGCGCAATGCATACGGATCGACCGTGAACACCATGATCACATGCACCAGCACCAGCATCGCGAGCGCCAACATCGCCGCAAAGTGCCACCAGCGGGCGAGTGCATAGCCGCCGTAGAGGTTGGTGAGCCACGACAACGACACCGGCTTCCAGATCGCCACGCCACTCGTCACCATCACGGCTCCGATCAGCAGCATGCTCGTGTACGCGTACTGCTGCAGCGCGTTGTGCTTCCCCTGCACCGGATGATCCTTGCGGATGAACAAATAGAAGCGGGCCATCTCGATCGCATCGCGCCAGGCATTCACGCGCGGCACGATCGTGCGCCATCGTCCGTGCCGGAACAGATGCACGAGATACACCAGCGCATTCGCCACCAAGAGCCACATCATCGCGAAGTGCCAGTGGCGTGCACCGCCCAGCCAGCCGCCGAGCGTGAGGACGGCAGGGATCGGCGTTCCTTCCCATGGCCACCAGGCGAACGGCGCGTCGCCTTTGCGCGCAAAGAACGGTGCGGCGTTGAAGATGCGCATGCCGGACGCGGCCATCACGGTCAGCGCGATGGCACTGACCCAATGAGTGATCCGGGCAATCGGCTGATGACGGGCGGCGTGACGTGGCGTGGTGGACATATCGCCACGTAGACGCGATCAACGAAACAAGTTCCCGGGAACTCTCCGGCGCCCATCCGGCTAGCTGCGGCATGGAACTCCCTCCCATCGCCGACCTGCTCAACGCCCGTCCGCTCATCGCCTATCCGGTGGTGTTCGCCGGCGGCCTGCTCACCAGCCTCACGCCGTGCATCTATCCGATGATTCCGATCACGGCGGCGATCGTGGGGGGAGCGAATGGTGCGCCTGGTGTGGCGGGAACGCCCCCGCGGAACAAGACGAAACGGACGGCTCTACTCACCGGGTCGTACGTCCTCGGCCTCTCGACCACGTATGCGCTGCTCGGTCTCTTGGCCGGCATGACGGGTGAACTGTTCGGCACCGTCAGCACCAATCCGTGGATGCTGTTCGCCATGGCGAATCTGTTGTTGCTGTTCGCGCTGGCGATGCTCGACGTGCTCCCGGTGCCCGTGCCCACTGCGCTGCTCACACGCGCCGCCACTATGGACACTGGTGGTCGCGCGGTCGGTGCCTTCGGTATGGGCGCCGCCTCGGGCCTCGTGGCAGCGCCCTGTGGTGCACCGGTCATGGCCACGCTCCTCACGTGGGTCGCCGCCACGCACAGCGCGTGGCGCGGCTTCTCCTATTTGTTTGTCTTCTCGCTCGGCATGTGCGCACTGCTCGTGGTCGTTGGGTTTGCCGCGGGTGGTGCGATCACGCTGCCGCGCGCCGGCACGTGGATGGTGCGTGTGAAGCAGCTCTTCGCCCTCGTGATGATCGGCATGGCCGAGTACTACCTGATCCAAGCGGGTCAGGTGTGGTTTTAGCATCTGCAGGTCCCTTCCGTCGTCTTCCTACACCTCTCATGGACATCATCATGCGTCTCCTGACTCGCGTCATCGCCAGCGCCGTTGCACTTTCCGTCTCGTTCGCGGCCTCGGTCGTGCAGGCTCAGGTGGGTGGCATCGCCGTCGGCGCCACGGCACCCACGCTCACGCTCCCATCGCTGAGTGGCGCGCCGGTCGATCTCGCCAGCATGATCGGCAAGAAGCCAATGGTGATCGAGTTTTGGGCCACGTGGTGCCCGTTGTGCAAGAAGCTCGAGCCGCAGCTCGAGAAGGCGCGCACGGCGTACGGTGACAAGGTCGCGTTCATCGGTGTCGGCGTGTCGCAGAATCAGTCGGCCGAACGTCAGCTGGCGTATGTGAAGGAGAAGCAGATGACGGGACAGTTTCTCTTCGATCAGGATGGCGCGGCGGTGAAGGCGTTTCAGGTGCCCCACACGTCGTTCGTGGTGGTGATCGACGCCGCCGGCAAGGTGGTGTATACTGGCGTGGGCGCGGAGCAGGTCATTGACGACGCCGTGCGCAAGGCCCTGCCGACGCGCTGATCACGGACGCCTCGACGCACCGTACCCGTCATGAACGATCGCGACGTCCAATTCGAGCGGGACGCGCTGACCTGTCTTCCCGACGTCGCGCGCTTCGCCCGATCACTTACGCGCAACGAGAGCGCGGCCGACGATCTCGTGCAGGAGACTTTTCTGCGCGCGTATCGCGGCTACGCGTCGTTTCGGCCGGGCTCCGATGTTCGGCGCTGGCTGTTCAGTATCTGTCATCACGCCTTTCTCCGTATTCAGGAGCGTGAACAGCGCGTGGTGCTCTCGAGCGATGGCGGTGACGCCGAGCTCGAGACGATGGGCGCCGTGATGAGCCATGTCGCGGCACAGCGCACCGGACTCGATGCATACGTGTGCAGCATTGACGTCGGCCCGGCGATCCACGAGGCCATCGAGCACCTCGCCGCGCCATATCGGCTGGCCGTCACCCTGGTCGACGTGGAGGGCCTGTCGTACGAGGAGGCGGCCGAGGTGGCGGAAGTGCCCGTCGGCACGATTCGGTCGAGACTCTTCCGCGCGCGTCGCCTGCTGCAGGATCAGTTGTTCGAGTATGCCCAAGACCTTGGCGTCACCAGCGCAGCGCCCACCACCACGATGGATTCCACCACGTCAATCCGCTCCGAACCATGACCATCTCCACGGAACTCGAACGCCAGCCGATCGACTGCCGGACGGCGGTGCGGCAGCTGTGGGATTACCTCGACCATGAACTCGACGCCGTGCGGATGGCCGAAGTGACGGCGCATGTGGAACGGTGCGCGGAGTGCGGCGAGCACTTTGCGTTCGCGCGGACGTTTCTCAGTGCGTTATCGGCCAGTCGGAGCGACGTGTCCGATGCCGCGGCGCTGCGCTCGCGCGTGGTGGAGGCGCTGCAGCGCGAAGGATTTTCGTCGGACGCCTAGGCGCCCCTGACCGCGACGACGCGTGACTAGCGTCCGCCCCGCGGTATCCGCGGCGGACCCGAGCCCGGCGGCACACTGGGCGGCGCGATGGAACGCGCGCTCCGACGACCAAAGGCCAGGCGTCCCACCGTTCGCATCACCATCACCAGCAACATTAGCACGACCAGCAGCGCGATCAGCGGCAGGAAGATCGCCAACACACTCGTGACCACGGCGCCGATCAGCTCCATCGTGGAGACCACGGGATTGCCCACGCCGCCGGTGAGCGTGGTGGACTTGAAGCGCGTGAGCACCGACGCGCCCTGCGTAATGCCCGCCGCCCCGCCGGCCATGAGCACCACGCTCCATTTCACGAGCGGCGGTAAGTCCACCACCACCGCCGCCGCCGCCAGCATCCCGGCCACCAGCGCGGTCGGGGTCGCGATCACGTCGAGCAGCTGATCGATCCACGGCACGGCATACGCGCCGACCTCCAGCAGCGTGGCAATCGCCAGCGCCGCGATGGCCGGCGTGGTAGCCAGCCAGGCAAAGCCGGGCGAGAGCTCGAGCACGCCCGTCTTGGCGGCGATCGCCGCTGCCAGCAGCGGCACGAACACCCGAAAGCCCGCGGCCGCGGCGAGACCGAGTCCGATGGCCACCCCCAGCAGAGCATCACTCGTGAAGAACGCGTCGGGTCGCATGCGACGAGAGATACCACGGGACCGTTCCGCCCGCGACGCCCGCGCACTACTCTGGTGCGATGCGAGTTCTGCGGTGGCTCTTCCTGGCGACGCTGTCGCTGGTGCTCATGGTGCAGCTCCGTCTGATCGACGGCGCCCTCACGTCGGCCGACACCCCGTGGGGAATCGTCGGCTTCGAGCTGGCGTTCACCAAGGTCCGTGCCGCGGAGATGCTGAACGTGTGGCGCAGCATGGGCGTCACGGAGAGCGCGCTCGTCAGTCTTGGGGTCGACGTGGCGTTCCTGCTGGTCTATCCGTTCATGTTCCGGAGCCTCGTGCAGCTGCTGCGGCGCGACGATGGCTCGCACTTCCAGCGGTTCGGCGCCCGGCTGTCAGGCGCCGTGCTGGCCTGCATCCCGCTCGACGCGCTCGAGAACGCCCTACTCTGGCGTGCGCTCGTGACCGGCGCCTCCACGCCGCTCGCGGCGGCAGCCGGTGTGGCGGCTTCGATCAAGTTCCTGCTGGTCCTCGTCACCGCCGTCTGGTGCGTCGGTGCTCTCGTACAACGTCTCTTGCCCCGCCCCGCGTATGGCTAACGGACCCGGTCTCGGCGGCATCGCCGCACGGTTGCTCGCCGCCCTCGTGCTGGTCTTCGCCACGTACAACCCCGAGGGATTCTCGTTTTACCATTGGGCGATCGCGCCACTATGGGGACAGAATGCCGGCACCGGACCGGCATCGGTCAAGTTTCTGGCGGGGATCCTGCTGTTGGCCGGATGGGGCGTGTTCCTGAACGCCACCCGCCGCTCGATCGGGATGGGGGGCGCTGCACTGGTGATCGCAATCTCGGGCGCGCTGGTCTGGATCCTGTTGGACTTCGGCATCGTGAGCGCGGGATCGGCGCGCGGTATTTCGTACGTCGTGCTGTTCTGTCTGTCCGTGCTGCTGGCCGTCGGAATGAGCTGGTCGCATGTATCGAAGGCGATGAGTGGACAGGTAGACATGGACCAAACGGACTGAGGGGCTGGGCTGGGCCGTGGGCTTTGAGCTCTGGGCTCTCGAGGCTTTAGGCGATCGGGCTCTGGGCTGATAGCCGTGAGCCGTGGGCCATGAGCCGTGGGCGGGAACTGGTCACCGTCCACTGATGTCTGGACACTGGCCGTGGCCCATCGCCCACGGCCCACGGCCCATGGCTGTCAGCCCCCAGCCCCCAGCCAACGGGAACCATTGTCCTTCTCCCTTCCGTTCGCCCCCACACTAATGCCCACTACCCTCGCCTTCGTCGCCCCCTGGGAATGCTCGCGTGCCGTCGCGAACCTTCCCCGTGAACCCCGCAGCGACGTCGTCGTGCTGCTGCTCGAATCGGTGGGGAAAGGCGCCTCCCTCCCCTGGCACCGCCAGAAGCTCGTCCTGCTGCTCTCCTCCATGCAGCACTTCGCGGCCTCGCTCGAAGCCGCCGGCTACCGGGTCGCCTACCGGAACGCCCCGAGCTACGCCGAGGGGATCGCCGCGGCGGCGGCGGAGTTCAGCGCGGACAAGGTCGTGGCCACCGAGGGGCGGGAGCAGGATATGGTGGACGAACTCGATCGCGCCCGCGCTCTGCTGGAGTCCGACTCGCGCACGCTGACCCTGCGCGAGGACCGCGGCTTTCTCGCCACGCGCGAGGAGTTCGCGACGTGGGCCCGTGGGCGCAAAGAGCACCGGATGGAGTTCTTCTACCGGGAAATGCGCCGCAAGCACGGCGTGCTCATGGAAGCCGACGGCACCCCCTCGGGCGGCCAGTGGAATTTCGACGCCGACAACCGGAAGCCGTGGCCCAAAGGCCGCGCGGCGCCCGAGGTATGGCGCGCGGAGCCCGACGCGATCACGCGCACCCAGATGGACCGCGTGCGGACATGGCGGAACCGTTGGGGTTCGGTCGACCAGTTCGCGCTCCCCGTCACCCGCGCCGACGCCAAGGCCTGGCTGGATCGGTTCATAGCCGAACGATTGCCCGAATTCGGTCCGTACGAAGACGCGCTCGTGCACGGCGCCCCCGATCTGCTGCACTCCACGCTGTCGTCGATCCTCAACGTGGGGCTGCTGCATCCGCTGGAATGCGTGCGAAAAGCCGAAGCGGCGTGGCGCGACGGGCTCGTCCCGATCGCCTCCGCCGAAGGCTTCATCCGGCAGATCCTCGGCTGGCGCGAGTACATCCGCGGCATGTACTGGCACCTCATGCCCGGTCTCCGCAGCGCCAACGCCCTCAACGCCACGCGCGAGCTGCCGCGCTGGTTCTGGGCCCCCGATGGCGAAGCGTACGACGACGCCCAGGCCACGAGCGCGCCCTGCGAGATGCGCTGCCTCGCCGACACGATCCGGCAGGTGCGCGATCACGGCCGCGTGCATCACATCGCCCGACTCATGGTGCAGTGCAACATCGCCACCCTGCTCGGCGTCGAACCGGCCGCCCTCTCGCGCTGGTACTGGAGTGCGTTCACCGACGCCTACGAGTGGGTGGAACTCCCCAACGTGGTCGGGATGGGCACCTGGGGCGACGGCGGCGCCCTCGCCTCCAAGCCGTACGTGGCGTCGGGGGCGTACATCAATCGCATGAGCAACTACTGCGGGAGTTGCCGCTACGACGTGAAGCAGCGCACCGGTCCCGATGCTTGTCCGGTGAATGTGCTGTACTGGGATTTTTTGGCGTCGCATCAGGCGCGCTTCGCCAACCATCCGCGCATGCGCATGATGTTCGTGCACGTGAAGAACATCGCCGAGCCGGAGCTGGTGCAGATTCGCACGCAGGCGGCTGCCTTCCGTGATGCCCTGGCGTATGACAACACGTTTGCCCCGGTGGCGCGTTGCTGAAGGGCCGGCGCGTCCTCTAGCTTCCACGGGTGGATACCCCCACCCCATCGCGACGGCGCTTGCATGCCCGCCCCCCGCAGTCGACGCCCACGCATCGCAAGCAGTTGCGCGCGCTGGTGCGTGAAGGCTGCGAGAACCGCCCCGGCGTCTATCGCATGCTCGGGCCCACCGGCACGGTGATCTACGTGGGGCAGTCGCGCGTGCTGCGGACGCGGCTCATGTCGTACTTCCGCGCGAAAGGACGCGACAAAGGGGCGCGCATCCTGCGCCACGCCTTTCAGATCGAGTGGGAGTACACCAACACCGAGTTCGGGGCCCTGCTGCGCGAACTGCGCCTCATCAAGCAGTATCGCCCGCACTTCAACGCCATGATGGTGCGCGATGAATGGCCACGCGCCTACGTCGCGCTCACCGGCGGTAGCGTGCCGGGGCTGCGCGTGGTGGCCCGCTCCGACGATCCCACCGCCATCGCGCTCTTCGGGCCGTTTCGTCGCGTGGCCCAGCTGCGGGAAGCGGTGCGGGCGCTGGCGGAAGGCACCGGGCTGCGCGATTGCGTGCTGGACGATGTGGTGCGCACCACCGGCACCGCAGCGAGCCGCGGCAGTGTGCTCTGGTTTGACGACGACCCGCTCTCGCAGCCGCGGCGCGGCGCGAGCCGGACCCGCGCGCCCCTCTGTCTACGGCACGAGCTCGGCACCTGCGCCGGCCCCTGCATCGGCGCCGGTGCCTCCGAGCCGTATCGTGAGGCGGCCGTGGCCGTGCGGGCCTTTCTCGATGGACGAAGCGATGCCCCGGTACGCACCCTCGAGACGGCCATGCAGCAGGCCGCCGAGCAGCTCGCCTTCGAGAAGGCCGCCGTGATCCGTGACCGGCTGGCGCTGGTGCGGTGGCTGCACGAACGCGTGCAGCACTTTCACGCCAACGTGGATCGCCTCACCTTCCGCTACCACGCCATCGGTCCCGACGGGCAGAAATGGGTATACCTCGTGCGCCGCGGCACGGTGCGCGCCGAAGTACCCGCGCCCACCACCCCCGACGCGCGCGCGACCTTCCGCGAGCTCGCGGCCAAGGTGTTCAAAGGACCCGATCCCTCAGGGGCCGACATCCCGACGCACGATCTCGACGAGTTCTACCTCGTGGCCAGCTGGTTCCGGCGCCGCCCCGCAGAACGGGCCCGCACGAAAGTCGCCGTCCGACGGACCAAGACCTCCCCCACCTGATCCGTCATGCGCCTCCTCGTCGTCGAAGATGATCCCCGTCTGGCGCACGTCATCGCACGCGGCCTCCGCGAGGAGGCGTACGCCGTGGACGTGAGCGCCACGGGCGAGGACGCCCTCGTGCAGGCCGTGGTCAACAGCTACGACGCCATCGTGCTGGACGTGATGCTGCCGGGGATCGACGGCATGGCTGTGGTGGCCACCCTGCGCCGTCGCGGCGTCCGCACCCCGATGCTGATGCTGACCGCGCGCGATGCGGTGGCCGATCGCATCGCCGGCCTCGATCACGGTGCCGACGATTATCTCGTCAAGCCGTTCGACTTCGGCGAGCTGTTGGCACGGCTGCGGGCGCTGCTGCGCCGCCCCGAGCCACTGCTCGCCATGCAACTGTGCATCGCGGACTGCGAAATCGACCTGCAGTCGCACGCGGTGTCGCGCGGCGGCACGGCGATCGCGCTCACCGCCAAGGAGTTTGCGCTACTGGAGTTGCTGGCGCGCCGCGCCGGCACGGTAGTGTCCCGCGCTGACATCGTGGCGCACGTGTGGGACGACAATCACGATCCCTTCACGAACGCCGTCGAAGTGTACGTGAACCGGTTACGCGGCAAGATCGACCGTGCCCCGTGGGTGCCGCTCATCCACACCCGGCGTGGCGCCGGCTACATGCTGACCGCGACGCGCCCCGCATGAATCCGGCGCGTCAACTACTGCGACGGTCGATCCGCGTGCGCCTCACCCTCTGGAACGCGAGCGTCCTCGCGTTCGTCCTCTGTGTGTTCGCACTGGCGGCGTGGATCACGCTCACCACCACCCTGCGGCAGCGCACCGACGCCGCCGTGCGCGAATCGGCCCGGGTGGTGGCCGGCGCCATCCGAGTGGAGCGGGCCGCCGCGTACGCGCGCGGCGACGTGGAAGAGGTGCGCGGCCAGACGGAGCAGGCCGTGCTCCGTGAGCTGCGCGTGGGTGACCTCGAAGTGTTCATCGCCGACGAAGGGGCGCAGCTCATGGCCACGCGACAACCGGGAGCACCGCGTCCGGTGTCGCGCAGCGAGGGCGGCGAGCGCGACGAGGTCCCCAACGACGTGCCTGACGAGGTCCGCGCGCTGATGCGCGAAACTGTGCAGCAGCGGTCGGTCGAACTCGCCGACGAGCGGCGCGTCGTGCTGGGGTCGATCACCATGCGCGGTGTCGAGTGGCGCGCCGGCATCACGCGGCTCGCCCCCATGGCGCAGGATCCCGGTGAGCCGGCACTGCTGGTCATGGTGCTGCACACCCTCGAGGACGACCGCCTCCTGCTGCGCGCGGTGCGCACCACGCTGCTGCTGGCGGTGCCGCTGGCCCTGCTTGCCTCCGTGCTGGCCGGTTATGCCCTCGCACGGCGCAGCCTCGCCCCCCTCGACGAGATCACGACCCGCACCGCCAGCATCACCGCCGCCGATCTCGACCAGCGGCTGCCGGTGGTGAATCCGCACGATGAACTGGGGCGCCTCGCCGTCATCGTGAACGGACTGCTGGGCCGCGTCGGCGAGGCGTTCCGCGCCCAGCGCCAGTTCGTGGCCGATGCCTCGCATGAGCTGCGCACACCGATTGCCATCATCCGGGGCGAGGCCGACGTCACGCTCCGGCGCACCACGCGCAACGAATCGGAATACCGCGAAACGCTACACGTCATTCAACAGGAATCGGTGCGCCTGTCGCGGATCGTCGACGATCTGTTTCTGCTGGCGCGCGTGGATGCCGCGGCGCCGATCAGCGAGCCGCGTGACCTCGGCGTTGGCGAACTGATCACGGCCGCGTTGCGCAGCGTGCGCTCGCTGGCGGAGTCGCGCGGGATCACGCTGGAGCAGCAGGTTGCGCCGGGAGCGGACGCCCCGGATGACATCCGGATCCACGGCGATGGTGTGCTGATGCACCGCCTGTTGCTCAACCTGCTCGACAATGCCCTCCGGCACGCGCCGCCGCAGACCGCCGTCACGGTGCACGTCGGCGGGTCGGCGCACATGGTCCACATCGATGTCCAGGACGCGGGACCCGGCGTGCCGGCGGCGCTCCGCAGCCGGCTGTTCGAGCGCTTCATGCACGGCCGCTCCACCCAGCGCACCGGACACGACGGCGCTGGCCTCGGCCTCGCGATCGCGCAAGCCATCGCGCACGCCCACGGTGGCCAGATCGTCCTGCAGGAGCACACCGGCGGTGCCTGGTTCCGCGTCACGCTGCCGCGTTCCACCGCCGGCGCGGCACCGGGGTCCCGCCCGTCATCCCCGCGCCTTCTCCCCTCGACAGACGGTCTCGACACCCCGAACATGCAGGCATGAACCACGTGAACTCCCCGACCATCGGCCATGCGGCGCGGGCGACGTGCGCCGTCGTCCTGTTTGCGCTTCCCACCGGCCTGTCCGCGCAGGCGCGACCCGCCACTGCGGCACCGACCCCCGCCCTTGCCCCGATCTCGCGCGCCGTGTCGGGCATCATCAGCGGTGACCGCGCCTTCCGCACGGTGGACTACGTCCAGCAGTTCTTCCGCCTGCCGGGGAATCGCGGCTTCGACCTCGCCATCGACACGGTGGCGGCGCTGCTCCGCGCGGCGGGCTACGTGGACGAAGCGGGCGCCCCGTCATCCGCGCGACTGGTGTACCGCATCGAGGCGCGCCCCATGCGCGATCTGGCCTGGACGCCCGAGGGGGCGTCGCTCGCACTCACCGACGCCGCGGGAGGCAACGCCACGCCGCTGCAGTCGTGGCCGGCCAACTTCAACATGATCGCCATCAACTCGGCGTCCACGCCCGCCGAGGGAATCACGGCACCGATCGTGGATGTCGGCACCGGCACCGAGGCCGAGTTTGCGGCGGTCGACGTGAAGGGCCGCATCGTGTTCGTCGAGGGGAACGCGCGCGCCGTGTTCCCGCGCGCCATGCAACGCGGCGCGATCGGGGTGCTGGCCACGCAGAAGCTGCCGGCCTACAACCAGCAGTCCAAGCACGTGGACGCCATCCAGTTTTCCAGCGTCCCCCGCGACTCGCTGGGCGCGGGATGGCTGCTGTTCGTCTCGTCGGCTTCGCGCGATGCGATCCGCCGCGCGATGGCGCGTGGCCCCGCGAGCGCCCGGGTGATGGTGCGCACGCTGTTCGAGCGGCGCCCGGAGCGCACGCTGGTGGCGGAAATCCGTGGGGCATCGCGCGCGCACGAACGCTTCATGTATTCCGCGCACGTGCAGGAGCCGGGGGCCAACGACAATGCCAGCGGTGTCGGCACGCTGGCCGAAATGGCGCGCGTGGCCGCAGTCATGGTGAAGGCCGGCACGGCCAACCCGCAGCGCACCCTCACCTTTCTCTGGGGTGACGAGATCCGCTCCACCGATCGCTTCATCAAGGAAGACAGCGTGCGCCGCACCGGCATCAAGTGGGGGATGTCGCTCGATATGGTGGGCGAAAACACCGCCAAGACCGGCGGCACGTTCCTCATTGAGAAGATGCCCGACCCGAGCGCGGTGTGGGTGCGTGGCGAAGACCGGCACAGCGAATGGGGCGGACGCCCGCTGGAGGAGAAGGACATCCGGCCGCACTGGTTCAACGACTTCGTCCGGCAGCGCTGTCTCGATCGCGCGGCCACGACGGGATGGGTGGTGAAAGCCAATCCCTTCGAGGGAGGCAGCGACCACACGCCGTTTCTGAACGCGCAGATTCCGGGCGTGCTGCTCTGGCACTTCACCGATCAGTACTACCACACGGATCTCGACCGCATCGCGATGGTGAGCGCCACCACGCTCGGCCACGTGGGCGCCTGCGCGCTCAGCACGGGCCTGCTGCTCGTGGAGGGCTCACGCGCCATCGCGCTGGGCGCGCTGGATGAGCTGACCCGTGCCGCGGAACGCGAACTCCGCACGCAACAGGCGCTCGGCCGCGACACACTCGCGCGCGGCGGCAATCCGGCCACCGAGCGGCACATCATCGACGTGTGGCGCGACTACTACCTGGGCGCCATCGACCGGATTCCGGAGATTATCGTGGGTCCGGTCGATCTCACCACCGCGCTCGCCGCCGCCAGACAACGGGTCACCGCGGCGGCACGGGAGTAGGTGGTGGTGATCAGGGCGTCGTACCAGCGGCCGAGTGGCGTGGTGCTGGAGGCGGATGGGCAGGTGCTCGATGTTGGGGTAACAGCGGGGTGGCTAGAGCGGTTTGATCCGATTTGGGCGGCTACGCACGCGAAGCTAGGGCTGGCGAGGGTGAACAGAAACAACTGTGCGGGCGGGGCACGAGGGGCGAGGGGTTGGGGCGGAGGAACGGTCGCGCCGCTGAGGTCGCGTTGTGATCACCCCATCCGATGGGCCTACTTCCTGGTTCTGGGTGAATCCTCTAGGGACGGCTTTATCAGAGGCGACGCCTACTCAAACCTCCAAAAGAGCTGCGCTGCGAGCACACCCCCCATCAACGCAAGGCGTCAACTCCTAATGTCGCTTGATATCCGTTGATCGACCGCAAAACGGACGCTTCCCCGCGATCGTGGAAGTCAGTTCAGGTGGGCATGGACTAGCGCCGCAATGCGCCGCGCCAACTCCACCGGCACTGCATTGCCCACTTGGTGGTACTGCGCCGTCCTTGGCCCACAAAACCAATAGTTGTCGGGAAAGGTTTGCAGGCGTGCTGCTTCACGCACTGTCAAACTTCTACACTGGGCAGGATCAGGATGGATGTAATAGTGCCCGTCCTTTGAGATGTGCGACACCACGGTGGTGGAAGGCGCATCCCATACCTGTACGCGGAATCGGTCACCGAAATGCCCACGCTCCAGTGCCTGTTCCACGTTGGCGTGCTCAGGGAGCAGGGAAGTTGGGTAATTGCGCAGAGTCGGCGACACGCCCCGAAGGTCTGCCCACGCACTAGCAAAGAGATAGCGGTGCAGGTCATCTCGCATGTGACCTCGAGACTCGTGATTCACACACGTTTGCGAACGCGACCCCGCGCGTACTGATTGCGCCTCTCGTTCGAGAGCAAGGTCGCACGTCTCATCAACGGCGCCACGAATACGATCTGCCACGTCACGATCTATCTCCCGCCACCACGGCGACTTGCCTGCATCACGCAAAACACTCGACCACTCCTGCCAATTGTCCCCTGCTCCGGATAGCCCACTGCGCAGCCGTGGAAGTGCACCAATTGCATGGCGGACAGTGGAAGCCTTACTCGGCTGCAGCCACAGATCCCCTTTGATCGGTGATGTCTCGCAAATCCCTACGAGAATCACCCGATGCCTAGCTTGTGGAACACCATGTTGCTCGGCGCGCACAATGAACGAGGATGGACTCCGTGCACTGTCGTCAGTTAATAGGGAGGGTGACGGGTCGTCCATTGATCGGACGATCGGCACGATCCGGTAGCGTCGGCGCGATCCTCTCCCCCCAAGCGCCCGAAAGGGATCGCGTAAATCTTCAAGAATCCGAGTAAAGAGCGGCTCGCCATTCAGCCGCGCGGACAGAAGTCCCTTGACGTTTTCCATCACGAATGCGACGGGCTGCACGTGCGCGAGGACATGGAGATACTCGCGATAGAGATGGCTACGATGATCACGCTCGAGGCTCCAATCACTTTTCGC
>JARIEV010000078.1 GCA_031127225.1 Gemmatimonadota bacterium
GCCGACGCGCGCTGTTCTGCTGCCCCCACCAGGTGAGCAGCGCGCCGAAACTCTGTCCGGTGGATGCGATCGACCAGTACAGCTGCGGCGAGAAGTAGTCCACCCACCCGCGCTGCAACCACGTGCGCGAGTCGGCGTAAATCGACCCGTAGGCATCGAGCCCCGTGATCCCCGCTGGGCTTCCGGGGCGCCAGATCCCGAACGGACTGATCCCCACGCGCACCGTGGGCGTGATCGCGTGCGACTCACGATACAGCCGCTCCACGAAGCGGTTCACGTTGTCGCGGCGCCAGTCGCCGCGGGCCAGCGCACCACCGCCGCGCTGATACGCGGCGTACGTCGCGCTGTCGGGGAAATCGAGCCCCACGCAGCGGGTGTCCGGATACGGGTAAAAGAAATCGTCGAGGTGCACCGCATCCACGTCGTAGCGGCGCAGCACGTCGGAGATCACGGCAATCGCCTGATCCTGCACCGCGGCCTCGCCGGGATCGAACCAGAGTTGCGTGCAGTACGCGCGGGTCGCATCGGGACGGCGCTTGGCGAAGTGCGTGGCGGCCAGCCGCACGGTGTCACTGAGGTTGCCCGCGCGGAACGGATTGAACCACGCGTGCACCTCGAGCCCCCGCCGCCGCGCCTCGGTGATCGTGTACGCCAGCGGATCGTACCCGGGGTCGCTCCCCTGCGTCCCGGTGAGTGCGCGCGCCCACGGCTCGAGGGACGACGGATACAGGGCATCGCCCGCGGCGCGCACCTGCAGGACCACCGCATTCACCCCCGTCTGCTCGGCAGCGTCCAGGATCACCCGCATTTCACTCTGCTGCTGCGCCACCGCCAGCCCGCTGCGCGACGGCCAGTCGATGTTGGCCACCGTGGCGATCCAGAGGCCGCGGAACTCGCGCGCAATCGTGGGCACACTGAACGCCGCCACCGGCGGCGTGACCGGCGGCGATGGTGGCGCCGTGGGGGCCGTGGGGGCCTCACCGGTGGCGCAGGCGCCCAGCCACAGCGCCGAGAGCAAAACTGTGGTAGCCCGTGGCAATCGCATGCCATAGCTTCGCCTAACCCGCAGGGTTTCGGAAGCCGCGTGTCCCCATCGACTCCAACTGGTATTCGCATGAATGACCTCGTGTGTCGTCCCCTCCCGCGCCGACCGCGCGCGCGTGTGCTGCTGGCGGCCGCGCTGTGGCTCGCGCCCGTGCTGGGCCCCGCGTCACTGCCCGCACAGGCGACGGCCACGGCCGCCAAGCCGACGACACCGGCCACACGCCACGGGTTCTCGCTCGAACGGCTCGCCCGACTCGACACGATGCTCGACGGCGCCGTCGCCGCAAACGAAATCGGAGGCGCGGTCGCGTTGGTGTTGCGCGATGATCGCGTGGTGTACGAACGCGCCGTGGGGTGGAACGACCGCGAGACGCAGCGCCGGATGACCACCGACGCCATCTTCCGCTTGGCGTCGCAGAGCAAGGCCATCACCAGCACCGCGGTGCTCATGCTGCTCGAGGAAGGCAAACTGTCGCTGGCCACCCCAGTCAGCCGGTTTCTCCCGTCGTTTGCCAAAACCACCGTGGCCGTCCGCACCGACACCGGCGTGGCCATCGTGCCCGCCCGACGCGCCATCACCATCCGCGATCTCCTCACGCACACCGCCGGCATCTCGTACGGCATGGAGGCGTCGGTGAGCGCCCGCTATCAGGCGCAGGGGCTGGGCCCCGCGGCCGGTTTCGGCTGGTACACGGCCGACAAGACGGAGCCCGTGTGCACCACGATGGACCGCCTGGGTACCCTCCCGTTCGTGGCGCAGCCCGGCGATGCCTGGGTGTACGGCTACAACACGGATATTCTCGGCTGTGTTGTGGAGCGCGCCTCCGGCATGCCGCTTGACGTGTTCATCCGGCAGCGGATCACGCAGCCCCTCGGCATGCGCGACTCGCACTTCTTTCTCCCGGTCGCACAACGCGAGCGCCTCGTCACGGTGTACGCCAACGACTCCGGGCGCGTGCGGCGCGCCCCCGAGGGCGCCCGCGGACAAGGGCACTACGTGGACGGGCCGCGGGTCAGCTTCGCCGGCGGCGCCGGCATGATCGCCACGGCGCGCGACTACGCACGCTTCCTGCAGATGATCGCCCACGGCGGCCGCTGGAACGGGCGGCAGTATCTCGCGCCGCACACAGTCGCGTTGATGACCACCAATCAGGTGGGCACGCTACACGGCAGCACGGTGGGCTTCGGTCTCGGATTCGAAACCATTGAGCGCTACGGTGCCAGCGGGTTGGCATCACCCGGCACGTTCGGCTGGGGCGGCGCCTACGGATCGAACTACAAGGTCGACCCGGACGAGGGGCTCGTGATCGTGGTGTTGATCAATCAGCTCCCGGCCGGCACCGACATCGTCGCGCGATTCCAGACCATGCTCTACTCGGCGCTGGTGGAGTCCCGCGCCCGCCTGCGCTAAACCGCGGGTTCCTGATCGAGCAGCTGACGCACGCGCCGCCCGAGCTCGGCCAGCGCGAACGGCTTGCCCAGCAACTCAACCCCGTGGAGCACGACACCATGCTGCGTGATCGTGCCGTCGGGGTAGCCGGACACAAACAGCACGCGACGTGTGAGTCCCCGGGCCCGCATCTCCTGCGCGAGCGCCGCGCCACCCATCCCGGGCATCACCACGTCGGTGACCAGCAGGTCCACGGTGTCGCGCGTGGGTGAAGCACCGTCGGGCCCGGCCGCGTCGCGGCGGGCCATCGCCAACGCGAGCGCCTGCTCACCGCCCTCGGCTTCGAGCACCTGGTAGCCGAAGCGCGTGAGCGTCGCGGCCGTCACACGACGGACGTGCGGATCATCGTCCACCACGAGCACCGTCTCATGCCCGCGGATCGGCGCGGCCGCGGCCACCACGGGGGCCACGTCCGCCGGCTCGTTCACCACCGGTAACGACACGAGGATCGTGGTGCCCTGCCCTTCCGTTGACTCGATCAGCATCGTGCCACCGGCCTGCACGATGATGCCGTGGCTCGTGGCCAACCCGAGCCCCGTCCCCTTGCCCACCTCTTTCGTGGTGAAGAACGGCTCGAAGGCCCGCTCGCGCACGGTCGTCGGCATCCCCGTGCCGGTATCGCGGAGGCGGAATTGCACCACGGCCGGCTCGCGGGCGCGCTCCGACGCGATGAGACACACCGACAGCGAAAACGTCCCGCCCATCGGCATCGCATCGCTCGCGTTCGCGGCCACGTTCATCAGCACCTGATCGAACAGGTTGGGATCCACCCGCACACAGCGGTCGCCGTCCTGCACGTCGAGCGTGAGCGACACCTGTTCGCGCAACATCCGCGTGACCAGAGGCACACTGCGCGACACCAGCTGGTCCACCCGCAGCACACTCGGCATCATCGTCTGGCGACGCGCAAATCCCAGCAACTGGCGGCTGAGCGCCGCTCCCGATTCGGCGGCGCGGCGGATCTGTTGCGTGGCAATCGCCACGTCGCCGTCGGGCTCGGCATCGAGTTCCAGCAGGCTGGCTTCGCCGAGGATGGCGGTGAGCACGTTGTTGAAGTCATGCGCGATGCCACCAGCCAGTCGCCCCACGCTTTCAATGCGCTGCGACTGCCGCAGCTCCTCTTCCACGCGGCGCCGTTCGGTGGCATCGAACATGATGCCGTGCCAGATCACGCTGCCCGGCTCCGCGCCCCGCTGGGGGATCGCGCTCACGCTCACCCACACCCAGCCGTCGCCGCGATGCGCGACGCCGATGCGGAAGTCCTGTACCCACGGCGTCAGCATCAGGAACGAACGGCCCACGTGCTCACGCACCGAGGCCCGGTCGTCCGGATGCACCAGCCGCCACACGAGTCCCGGATCCGCCATCAAGTCGTCAGGATCGACCCCGAACTGCCGCGTTGACCCACGGCTCACGTAC
This sequence comes from Gemmatimonadota bacterium, assembly GCA_031127225.1. Classification (GTDB taxonomy): domain Bacteria; phylum Gemmatimonadota; class Gemmatimonadetes; order Gemmatimonadales; family Gemmatimonadaceae; genus Gemmatimonas. The sequence goes on from JARIEV010000078.1 coordinate 3,914, forward strand.
AGGAATCGTTCACGCCCCTGCGCATCCACGGAGTACTGATAGACCACCCCCGACAGCGCGGCCGTGATCTGTTCGAGCCGCTCGTCGCGGGCGTGGATGGCTTGCGCGCTCGCGCGCTGCTGTTCGTACAACCGCCGCATGCGCGCCATCGCCTCGCCCAGCCGCTGTTCGCGGTCGAGGGTGCGCAAACGACTGCGCAGCAGCAATTCACTGAAGACGGCCAGCGACAGGACCATGACCGCCGTCGAGGCCACGCGGCTCCAGTCGCCCGCGTGGTAGATGATCGCCGACCCGAACGGCGGCACGGCGATGGCCAGCAGCAGCGCGCCGATGCCGCCAACCGTCACCGGCCCGACCCCACCCAGCACCACGGCCATCCCCGCGAAGACGGCCACGAACGGGTAGCTGGCGTGCATCGCGCGCGAGCCCGTCACCAACACCGCCGCGCCGACGCTGGCCGCAACGACGGCCAGTCCGTACCACAGCAGGCGCGTGCGCACGGCCGTGAGCCCGTCACGGCGGCGGATAGCCGCGGCAGCGAGGTCGCCCTCGTGCGCCATCCACTCGGCGTCCAGCGCCTCCCCAGCCAACGGCACCGTGAGAGCGGGCGTCAGTGCGTCAATCACGGGCGGGCCCACGCACCACGCCAGCGGCGCCACCCCGTCCCGCCGCCAAGGCGGAGGGCTGCGGCGCATGATCGGTGCGTGACGGGCGAATCCAAAGCATGCTGCAGAGTACGCCCCCGACGAAGGATGAGCCAGCCTCGAGCCCACAGATCGCTGGAGCGGGTGCCCGTTCCAGTCCACGACGCTGGTGCGCGGCCCGCCCGCCCCCCACACTTGGCGCCATGCAAATCGGAATCGATCTCGGCGGCACCAAAATTGAGGGAATCGCGCTCGGCACCGACGGGCGCGAACTCGCGCGTGAACGGGTCGCGACGCCGCGCGACTATGCCCGAACCGTGCACGACATCGCGGCCCTGGTGGAGCGCCTCGAGGCCCGCACCGGACAGCGTGGCACGGTCGGCGTGGGGATCCCCGGGGCCGTGGTGCCCACCACCGGACTCGTGAAGAACGCCAACTCGGTCTGGCTGATCGGTCAGCCGCTCGGCGACGACCTCGCCGCCCGCCTCGAGCGTGAGGTACGCCTGGAGAACGACGCGAACTGCTTCGCGCTCTCCGAGGCCACCGACGGCGCGGCCGCGGGGGCCGCGGTGGTGTTCGGGGTGATCATGGGCACCGGCGTGGGCGGTGGCATCGTGGTGCATGGCCGGTGCCTCACCGGCCGCAACCTCATCGCGGGCGAATGGGGACACAATCCGCTCCCATGGCCACACCCCGACGAGCGCCCCGGGCCGGCATGTTACTGCGGCAAGGCGGGATGCATTGAGAGTTGGATCTCCGGGCCGGCCGTGGCCGCCGACCACCACCGCGTCAACGGCGGCACCCTTGCCACCCCGGACATCATCTCCGCCGCCAGCGCGGGCGATGCCGCGGCCCGCGCCACCCGCGCCCGGCTGGTGTCCCGTGCCGCGCGCAGCCTCGCCAGCGTGATCAACCTGCTCGACCCGGATGTGATCGTCCTCGGCGGCGGGCTGTCGAACGTGCCGCGCCTGGCCGAGGACATCACCGCTGCGCTGCCCGCGTGGGTCTTCTCCGATACCGTCGACACACCGCTGGTGCGGCATCGCCACGGCGACGCCAGCGGAGTGCGCGGCGCCGCCTGGCTGTGGCCCGCCGCGTAACGCCGACGGGGATTCAGGCATGCGGGCCGTGCGCCATCCGCTTGTCCGGGCCCCAGTCTCGGGATAGCATACGGCACAGCGTGTTTGTCGGCTGGCCTATCGTATAACGGTTATTACCTCGGCCTTTGAAGCCGATGATCTCGGTTCGATTCCGAGTGGGCCTATCTGCGCGTGCAGGACTTGAAGCAGCCACCACTTTCACTAACTTGAAAGGCTGGCCCAAACACGAACGGGACGGAGCCGCCGCGCCTCGCACGAGGTACCGGCGACACTCCGCCCCATTTGTCTTGGCGTCGTACACACCCTCTTTGCAGGTCGAGACCTCCGGATGACTCCGACTCAGGACGCGCTGTCCCCGTCGCCGCGCGGCTTCAAGATCCTCTCCGGCACGTCCAACCAGCCGTTGGCGGAAGAGGTGGCGAAGTCGTTGGGCGCCGAGTTGTGCAAGGTCACCTGCACGCGCTTCGCCGACGGAGAGGTTTTCGTGCGCATCGACGAGAACATCCGCGGCGCCGATGTGTTCGTGCTCCAGTCCACCAATCCGCCGGGGGAGAACACGCTCGAACTCCTCCTGCTCATCGACGCGGCGCGCCGTGCCTCGGCCTCGCGTGTCACCGCCGTGCTGCCGTACACCGGCTACGCACGCCAAGACCGCAAGGATCAGCCGCGCGTCGCGATCGGTGCCAAACTCATGGCCAACCTCATCGAGACCGCCGGCGCCGACCGAGTGCTCGGGCTCGATTTCCACGCGCACCAGATGCAGGGCTTCTTCGACGTCCCCGTCGATCACCTGTACGCGGCGCCCGTGTTCACGAACTACTTCCGCAAGAAGGGGCTCAAGGACCTCGTGGTCGTGGCCCCCGACGTCGGTTCGGCCAAGATGGCGCGCGGCTTTGCCAAGCGTCTCGACGCCACCTTCGCCATCATCGACAAGCGTCGTCCCAAGGCCAACGTGGCCGAGGTTATGAACGTCGTCGGCGAAGTCGAAGGCCGGGATTGTCTCATTCCCGACGACATGATCGACACGGCCGGGACGGTGTCCGAGGCCGCCCGTGCGCTCAAGAATCTCGGCGCGAACGACATCTACGTGTGTGCCACGCACGCGCTGTTCAGCGGCCCCGCCGTGGAACGGCTGTCCAACGCGCCGATCAAGGAAGTCGTGGTGACCGACTCCATCAATCTCCCCCCCGAGCGACGGTTCCCGTCGCTGCATGTGCTCTCGGTGGGCGAACTGCTGGCGAAGGCCATCCGATTCACGCATGCCGACAAGTCGGTGAGCGTGCTGTTCGAATAACGGCGCAAGAAGCCGTTTCCTGGCCGGGCCGACCATTTCCGGTTACTCCCGAACCACTTTTCTCCGAGGTTTGCACCAATGTCCACCGCTTCTCTCTCCGCGTCCGTTCGCGCCGAAACCGGCAAGGGCGCTGCCCGCAAAATCCGTCAGGCCGGCAGCATCCCCGCCGTGATCTACGGCCACGGCCGCGAGCCGCAGTCGCTCACGATCAACGCGCGCGAAACCGATAAGCTGCTCAAGAGCATCGCGATCAGCAGCACCGTGATCGAGCTCACCGTCGACGGCAAGACGTCGCGCACGCTGATCCGCGAAGTCCAGCGCCATCCGTTCAAGCGCACCATCACGCACATCGACTTCCAGGAACTCGTGGCGGGTGAGACGGTGTCGGTGCACTGCCCGATCGTCTACGTCGGCACGCCCGATGGCGTCCGTCTCGAAGGCGGCCTGCTCGACCAGATCATGCACCAGCTCCACATCGAAGTCGATCCGTCGGCGATCCCGAACCACATCGACGTCGACGTGACGGCGCTCAAGGTGGGCAAGTCGCTGCACGTGTCCGATCTCGTGCTCCCCGCCGGCATCAAGGTGCTCGACGAGCCGGGCACGACGGTCTGCATCGTGCAGGTGCCGAAGGTGGCCGTCGAGACCACCGCCGAAGGCGCCGCCGAGCCGGAAGTCATCCGCGCGAAGCCCAAGGCCGACGACAAGTAAGTCCGACGCCCACACGTTCTCGCTCGTTCGTCCGGGGCGCGGAGTCCGTTCAGCATGGTCACCCCACGCTGGCGCATTCCGCGCCCCGCCCGTTTACCCCTGCGCATGAAAGTCATCGTCGGACTCGGCAATCCCGGCCGCGAATACGAACACACGCGCCACAACGTGGGCTGGTGGCTGGTTGAGCACCTCGCCCGTCAGTGGCATTTCGATCCGTGGCGGAAAGACGGCGATGCCGTCACCACGCAAGGCCTCGTCGGCGGCAAAAAGGTCAAGCTCGTCAAGCCGCAGACGTTCATGAACCTCAGCGGTGCCGCCCTCCGCCCGTACCTCAAGCGCGAAGGGTGGAAGGCCGCCGACGATCTCATGGTCATCGTCGATGAAGTCGCGGTCCCGGCGGGCGAGTTTCGCCTGCGCGCCGCGGGCAGCCCGGGCGGTCACAACGGCCTTAAGAGCATCGAGGCCCATCTCAAGTCCCCCACCTATCCGCGGCTGCGCATCGGCATCAAGCCGGTCGACGACCGCCGGCAAATTGGCGACCTCGCCGATTTCGTGCTGCACACCATGCCGCGCGACGAGCGCGAGCTCGTGGAAGCGCTGTATCCGCGCATGGTCACCGCCCTCGAAGTCTGGATCGCCGACGGGACCGAGAAGGCCGTCAGCACCATGGGGCGCTGAGCGCGTCTGCGGAGCGTCGGCACACATGCCGGCACGCATGCCGACACGGACCGCGGTTCGTCGCGGTATTGTTCAGCATGCGACCCTCCCTCCGCCATCTCGCGGCCGCTCCGTCGGCCGCCCTCATTCTTGCGGCCTGGCCCGCCGCTTACGCGGCCGCACAGCCCGCCGCCCCTGCCACGGCCCCCGCCGTGACCGCCTTCCACGTGGACCGCGTCATCGTGGGCGACGGCACCCAGATCGCCGATGCCATCGTCGTCGTGCGCGGCGAGCGCATCACGGACGTCGGGCCGGCCGCCCGGGTGCGCGTCCCCGCGGGGGCGAAGCGCCTCGAGTTGACCGGATACACCTTACTCCCCGGCTTCATCGACGCCCACACCCACCTCACGTCGATCGACAACGACGGCGGCGACCTCGCGGTGCTCAAGGAGACCCCCGCCCACGGGGCGATCTACGCCACCATCAACGCGAAAAAGACGCTGGACGCCGGCTTCACCACCGTGCGCGAGGCGGGCAGCACCGACTACGTGGACGCGGTCGTGCGCGACGCGGTCAACCGCGGTCTCATTCCCGGTCCACGCATTCACGCGTCCGGCCCCGCCCTCGGCAGCACCGGTGGGCACGCCGACGTGAATGGCTGGAGCCCGTTTCTGGCCGTGCCCGGCACCGGCGTCATCGTGGACGGCCCCGACGCCGTGCGCAAGCAGGTGCGGACCAACGTCAAGTACGGCGCGGATCAGATCAAGATCGTCGCCACCGGCGGCATTCTGTCCGTCGGTGACGCCGTTGGTGCGGCCCAGTTCGGCATGGACGAACTCACCGCCGCCGTGAGTGAAGCCACCCGGCTTGGCCGCAAAGTCATGGCCCACGCGCACGCCGGCGACGGCCTCAAGGCGGCCGTGCTGGCCGGCGTGGCCAGCATCGAACACGGCAGCCTCGTGGACGACGAAGCGATCGGGTTCATGAAGCAGAAGGGCACCTACCTCGTGCCCACGCTCATCATCCTCGAAGAAATCGTGACGGATGGCGCCCGCAAGGGCGTGCCCGCTAACTCGATCGCCAAGGCCACCGCCATCGCCGGCGACCGCCGCACCCGCCTGCGCGCGGCCTATCAGGCGGGCGTGAAGTTCGCGCTCGGCACCGATGCAACCAGCGACATTCACGGCCGCAACGGCGAAGAGTTCAAGTACATGGTCGACATCCTCGGCGCCACGCCCATGGACGCGATCACCGTCGGCACCATGAACGGGGCGACGCTACTCGGCATCGAAAAGGAGCTCGGCAGCGTGACCGCCGGCAAGCTCGCCGATCTCGTGGTGGTCAAAGGCGATCCGCTGCGCGACATCTCGCTGCTCGCGCGCGTCTCCTACGTGATGAAGGGCGGCGTGATGACGAAGCAGCCGTGAGGCGTTAGCGCTTCGCGTTGATGTGCTGCTTCGTCCAGAGCACGACCACCGCGCACTGATTGCCCGCCGTCTGGAAGCGCGCCGGCGCCTGCATCTCGTTGTTGAAGATTTCGACGGCAGCGATTTCTTCCTTCGGCAGGCGGGCAATCATGTTGTCGGGGGTGTTCGGCTCACGCACGCCGTTCACCCACAACGACGCCATGCAGTCGCTGCGGCCACGAATCACGAAGTCGCCCGGCGCGCGTCCCATCTGCGTACGGATCCCGGGCAGCAGATCAAGCGCCTGACGGGTTCGATCGTACTTCGCGAAGTGCGTGGAATCCACAAACCGGCCCAGCCCCGACGCCTTCCGCTCGTCGAGCTCCGTGGCGTCGCGTGACTTGATGCGCGTGGAGCGGACGTTCACCTGCTCCACCAGAGTGCCCTTCTCCAGCAAGACCTCGAGGCCAGTCACACCCTTCTCGAGGACGTCGAGCTGCTTCGTGACCGTCACGTAACCGATCTTGCGCGCCGACACCATGCGGCTGCCGGTCGGTACGTTATTGAGCGTGAAGCGGCCGTTGGGACCCGACATAATCTCCGTGGCGAAGCCGCCGAAGGTCACCATCGCGGCCGGGACTGACGCGCCCTTTTCGTCCACCACGCGTCCCTGCACCGTCGCCGTGGCCGTCGGGCCACCCGTGGCGCCGAGCACCAGATCGACGCGGCGCAGCGAGGCGGCGTCCGCATCGACCAACACATTGTCGCTGCGATACTGCGACGACGACGCCACCAACGCCGCCGGCCCGAACTCCTGCACGCCGCAAAAGATGTAGCTGCCCAGCGAGTCGCTGCGCACCGTCATCGATTCGAACTTGGGCGTCGTGTCGAGCAGGCTCTTCACCGCCTGCCACTGCACCACGAGGCCGACCCCCGCCACCCGCGTCTGTCCGTCGGCCGCCGTGGTGGAACCGAACAGAATGCCCCCCATTCCGTTCGCCGGCCGACGCTGCCCGACGCACAGTCGCGCCCACGCGGTATTCATCCCGGGGGTCGCCACGATCGGACGCTCCCACGGCCCATCACCGGGTGGGCGGGTCGCGACCAATTCCCCCAGGCCAAGGCGGTCAGCGCGCTCGTGGAAGGCGACCAGTCGCCGCACCCGTTGCGCACTGTAGATCGTGAAGCGGCCGAGTGAATCGCTGGCGGCCGTCTCGCCGCCGGGTTCCGCAGTGATCAGCGCCCCCGCCATCGGGCGAAAGGCCAGGCTGTCGTACGCCAGCCCACGAATCGTGTCTGGTCGTGATGGGGCCACCTGCGCGGTCAGCGACGGTGCCGTCAGCAGCCCCGCCCACGCCAGCATCGATCGCACCACCGTCCAGCCGTCACGACAACGCATCACACGCGATCCCCGAAGAAAGTGTCCGGTCCTACCCGCCCCATTCTGCCCGCTGCGGAAATGTATGCGCCGCGGTCCGCGGCGGAGCCGACCCCCCAGCGTCGGGCCGAATACAGGGCGCCCGGTTGATCAGGACGGCGGCAGCGACCAACGTTCCCGGGTGCGTCATCTGCCTCCGGCGCGCCACGTGAAACCACGGGCGCACGCGGCCCGACTTTCTTTCCCTCCGAGCACGCCATGAGTTCTGCCCTCTTCCAACCGGTGCGGCGCCTCCTGTCCACCGGCGGCCGTTGGACGGCCGTCGCGTCGTTGGCCGTTGCCGCCCAGACACTGGCCGCCCATGCGCTGGCCCCGCAGGCCGGTGCGCAGGATGCGCCCAAGCCGCAGCCGGTCGCGGCCGCGCCGGCGGGACGCACGGCGCTGCCCCTCAAGCTCGCGCCACGCCCCACCAAAGGCGCCATCACGGCCGACGACCTGATGACCCGGCTGTACATCTTTGCCGACGACTCGCTGATGGGCCGCGATGCCGGCACGGAAGGCAGCTTCAAGGCCACGGAATTGCTGGCCCGTGAAGCCAAGCGCCTCGGGCTGCAGCCGGCGGGCGAGAACGGCACCTTTTTCCAGACGTTGCCGCTCAAGAGCAAGAAGGTCGACCCACTGTCGTCGTTCATCGCCGGTGGCGCCTCGCTCGAACTCGGCAAGGAGTGGGGCTTCAAGAGCGGCAGTTCGATGACGTTCACGGACACGCCGGTGGTGTTCGGCGGCGTACTGGGCGAAGCCGCCCTGCTCCCCGCCGAGGCGGTGGCGGGAAAGCTCGTCGTGCTCACCGTACCGCTCTCGCAGTCGGGCGTCCAGCTGGCGGTCGAGGGTGACATTCCCGTGCCGGCCGGCGCGGCGGGTGTGGCGCTGATCGTCCCGGCGCAGGCGGCGGGCGTGTTCGGGTACGTGCTCCGCCCCGGCGTGTACGTGGACGACCCGGCCTTCGGCGGCGCGCGCCTGTTCGTGAGCAGCGCCACGGCGGGCAAGCTGTTCACCGCCCCGCTCTCTGAGCTCACGCCGGGCGCCGCGGGCGCGACCGTCAACGTCAAGGCCATCCTCGACGTCACCGTGTCGCCGTTTCCCGCGCGCAACGTGGTCGCGATCCTGCCGGGGAGCGACCCGAAGCTCAAAAACCAGTATGTGGCCGTCGGCGCCCACAGCGACCACGTGGGCATGGCGCGGCGATCGGTGGATCACGACTCCGTGCTGATCTTCAATCGGATCGTCCGCCCCGGCGGCGCCGAAAACGACGACCAGATGGGCAACGCCGAGCAGTTCACGCAGATCAACGCCGAGCTGGCGGAGATGCGAAAGGCCAGCCCCACGCGCCGCGACTCCATTTTTAACGGCGCCGATGACGACGGCTCGGGCTCGGTGGCCGTGCAGGAAATTGCCGAACTGCTGTCCACCATGAAGACCAAGCCCAAGCGCTCCACGCTGTTCGTATGGCACGTGGGCGAGGAAAAGGGACTCTGGGGCTCGAAGTTCTTTACCGAGCACCCCACCGTTTCACGTGACTCGATCGTGGCGCAGCTCAACATCGACATGGTGGGCCGCGGGTCGGCCACGGACCTGACCGGCACCTCGAAGGAAGGGGCGGAGCTGCGTGGGGGGCCCGATTACCTCCAGCTGGTGGGATCGCGCCGTCTCTCCACTGAGCTCGGGGACCTGGTCGAGAGCGTGAACACGGCGCGGAAGCACAACCTGGTGTTCGACTACGGGATGGACGCCAATGCCCACCCCATGAACATCTACTGCCGGTCGGACCACTACGAATACGCCAAGTGGGGCGTCCCGGTCACCTTCTTCACCACCGGCGGCCACTCGGCCTACCATCAGCTCACCGACGAGCCGCAGTACATCGACTATCCGCACATGGAGCGGGTGGCGAAGCTGATCGCCGACGTGGCGCTCGATCTGGGCAACCGGGCCGGCCGGCCGGTCGTGAACCAGCCCAAGCTGGACCCGCGCGGCAGCTGCAAGCAGTAGCCGACGGCCCAGCGGGCTGATCCATACCAGTGAACAGACCGGCGGCCCCACATGGGCCGCCGGTCTTCTTTGTGGTCAGTGGTACCTGACACCACGCCCAGCGACTATCCTTTGTTCCGTTCCCACCAATGGTGACCCAGGACACCGGTTCCGGGCGCCCAATCTCCTTTAGCCACACCGACATGTTCGACCAACTCCCGCTGCTGTCGCTGGGCGCGGGCGTCGTCGGCCTCATCGCGACGTTCCTGACGTTCGGCGGCATTCGCCGTCTCTCCCCCGGCACGCCGGCCATGCAGGACCTGGCCGGCGAAATCCACGTTGGCGCGATGGCCTTCCTGCGCGCCGAGTACGTGGTTCTCATGCCCTTCTTGCTCATCGTGGCCGGCCTGCTCGGCTGGGCGATCGGCGTGAAGACCGCCATTGCGTACATCATTGGCGGTCTGCTCTCCGTCGCTAGCGGCTGGATCGGCATGCAGGGCGCCACGGCGGCCAACGTGCGGACGGCGGAAGCCGCCCGCTCCAGTGGTCAGGCCGCGGCACTCCGCGTCGCCTTCGGCGGCGGCTCGATCATGGGCCTCGCGGTGGCGTCGCTTGGACTGGCCGGCATCGCGATCGTGTTCGCCTTCCTCGCCAAGGGCGAGATGACGACCGACGCCAAGCTGTTCTCGGAAATCATCTCCGGCTTCGCGATGGGCGCCTCGTCCATCGCGCTGTTCGCGCGTGTGGGCGGCGGTATCTACACGAAGGCCGCCGACGTCGGTGCCGACCTCGTGGGCAAGGTTGAAGCCGGCATCCCGGAAGACGATCCGCGCAACCCGGCCACGATCGCCGACAACGTCGGTGACAACGTCGGTGACGTCGCCGGTCTCGGCGCCGACATATTCGAGAGCTACGTGGGCGGCATCATCGCCACGATCGCGCTCGCGGCCACCAGCACGCTGATCCCCGAAGTCAATCGCATCAACGCGATGCTGCTGCCGGTGGCCTACACGGCCGCCGGTCTCGTCGCGTCGCTGCTCGGCATCTTCATGATGCGCATTCTGGCCAAGGGTGATCCGGCCAACGCGCTGCGCCTGGTGACGTTCATCGCGGCCGGCCTGTTCCTGGTGTTCGCGTACTTCATCACGTCGATGGTGCCGCTGGAGATGATGACGGAAGCGGGTGTGGCCCTGCCCGCCCTCGGACCGTTCTTCGCCGTCATCGCCGGTACGGTGTCCGGTATTTCCATTGGTCTCGTGACCGAGTACTACACGGCCGCAGGTCCGGTGCGCCGCATCGCCGAAGCCTCGCAGACCGGTCCCGCCACGAACATCATCGCCGGCCTCGCCGTCGGCATGGAAAGCTGCATCGTGCCGGTACTGCTCATCTGCGCCGCGATCTGGGTGTCGTTCACGTCGGCCGGCCTGTACGGCATCGCCATCGCCTCGGTGGGCATGCTCGCCACGGTCGGTGTCACGATGTCCGTCGACGCCTACGGTCCGATCTCGGACAACGCCGGTGGCATCGCCGAGATGAGCCATCTCGGACCGGAAGTCCGCAAGATCACGGACGGTCTCGACGCGCTCGGCAACACCACCGCCGCGATCGGCAAGGGCTTCGCGATCGGCTCGGCGGCCCTCACGGCGCTGGCGCTGTTCTCCGCCTACGCCTCGGCCGTGAACCTGACGGTGCTCAACCTGATCGATCCGATGGTCGTGATCGGCATGTTCGTGGGCGGCGTCGTGCCGTTCTACGTCGGTGCCTCCACGATGACCGCGGTGGGTCGTGCGGCGCAGGGCATGGTGGAAGAAGTCCGACGTCAGTTCCGCGAGATCCCGGGGCTGCTCGAAGGCAAGCCGGGCGTGAAGCCGGACTCGGCGCGTTGCGTCGAGATCTCGACCAAGGCCGCGATCCGTGAAATGATCGCGCCCGGCCTCGTGGCCATCCTGCTCCCCGTGCTCGTCGGCAAGTTCCTCGGCGTCACGGCGCTGGGCGGCCTGCTGGCCGGGGCGACGGTGACGGGCGTGATGATGGCCCTGTTCATGGCCAACGCCGGTGGCGCGTGGGACAACGCCAAGAAGATGATCGAAGGCGGCATCCTGGGCGGCAAGGGCTCCGATCCGCACAAGGCGGCGGTCGTGGGCGACACCGTGGGCGATCCGTTCAAGGACACCAGCGGACCGGCCATGAACATACTCATCAAGCTTATGAGCGTGGTGAGTCTGGTGTTGGCGCCCTGGTTCCTGCGGTAGAACTCGTAACTCCGAACTCATCACTCAATACTCAGCACTCACGTGAGTCTTGAGTGATGAGTTCGAGTTTGGGGTCACAAGTAACGCACAACCCGAAACTCGGACTCGTAACTCGAGACTCACGTGAGTCTCGGGAGATGAGTCCGAGTTTCGTGTCATGAGTGGGCCGGTCACCAGACTCACACGCCGGCCTCCAGCACGCGCCGCCGCAGCACGATGAGCATCTTCCTGATCTCAATGACTTCATCGATGAATGGCATAACGGTCTCCGCTGGCATCACCGCCGTTCGAAGCGCGAGATCGAGGTGACTCTCGGTTTCCGACGCGGAAGCGATAGCCATCTGGAGGTATCGCGCGAAGTCTCTTGGCCCCGCCGCGTTTGCGCCTTCCGCGATGTTCGCCGCGATGGATTGCGCAGCTCGCCGAAGTTGGCTTCGCAGCGACACGACATCGCGCCCGCGTAGCGCAGTCGTTGCGCCGTACAGCGCGGCCGCAAAGGTCTGGGCCCGATCCCAGACCTTGAGCTTCTTGAAGTCTTGCATTCCCCGAATTTGGGAGGGACCTATCAGAAATTTTGTGTGCGAGGCATATCATGACACCTGATCGGAGTCTGTATGCCACGCAAACCGAAAGAAACCACAGCGGCCGAGGGGGGTGGCTCGGTGCCCATTCCCGCGGCGTTGCTGGATGAACTGGT
>JARIEV010000079.1 GCA_031127225.1 Gemmatimonadota bacterium
GGACGATCACGCCGTCTACCGACATCGGAACCGACTCAAGAACAGTGTCACGACGGTTGCTCACTTGTGGTACGGTTCCCCTCGAATGATGGTGCCCGCCCGGTACAACTGCTCGGAGAGCACCAGCCGCGCGACCTCGTGCGGCAACGTCCATGGCGCAAGCGACAAACGACGCACGGCCCGACAGCGGATTGCGTCACCGAGTCCATGCGCACCGCCGATCACGAGCGCGACGCTCCGCGCCTGTTCACGCTGGGCGTGTAGCCACTCGGCGAAGCGCGGCGACGCCATCGATTCGCCCCCCGGATCGCACGCGACCACCTGCGCATCCGCCGGAACCCGGTCGGCGAGTCGCTCGGCCTCCCGCTCCATCACGAGCGCCGGCGCCAGCCCACGCCCCGACTCTTCCTTCACCTCGATCACGTCCAGCGGCCAATAGCGCGCCGCGCGCGACTCGTAGTCCCGGATGGCATCGGCCAGCCCCGCGTGGCGAGGCCGGCCGATTACCAACAGCGAAATCCGCATGACACGGGACGCCGCGCCGGAGCAACGGTCACGCGTAGATGCCGCGCAGGCGATGCACGGTCGCGACCCGGCTGATCGACACCATGTACGCGGCCGTGCGCATGTTCACCCGATGCTGCTTCGACAGCGATAGCACATCCTGAAAACTGCGGGTCATGATTCCGCCGAGGCGCTCGTTCACGTCGGCCTCGGACCAGAAATAGCCCATGCGATCCTGCACCCACTCGAAGTACGACACCGTGACGCCGCCCGCGTTGGCCAGGATGTCGGGGATCACGAAAATCCCCTTGTCGTCGAGAATGGGATCCGCCGCCGCCGTCGTCGGTCCGTTCGCGCCCTCGCAGATCACCTTGGCGCGGATTCGCGCCGCATTCTTCGTCGTGATCACGTTCTCGAGCGCCGCCGGCACGAGCACATCCACCTCGAGGGTGAGCAGTTCGTCGGCGTCGATAAGTTCGGCGCCGGTAAACCCCTCCAACGAGCGGTGCTGCTGGACATAGGCGATCGCCGCATCGACGTCGATCCCCTTCGCATTGTAGAACGAGCCCGCGCGATCGCCGATGCCGATGATCTTGCACCCTTCAGCCGCCAGCAGCTTGGCGGCCGTCGATCCGACGTTGCCAAAGCCCTGCACCGCGACCGTGGCACCCTTCATCGGCAGCCCGAGGTGCTGCATCGCTTCGCGCGTCACCAACATGCACCCGCGACCGGTCGCCTCACGGCGCCCCTGCGATCCACCCATCTCGATGGGCTTACCCGTGACGACGGCGTTCTCAGTACGCCCCACGTGCATCGAGTACGTGTCCATGACCCACGCCATCACGCGCTCGTTGGTGTTCACATCCGGCGCCGGCACATCGGTGTCGGGGCCGAGCAGCGAGATGATGCCCTTGGTGTACCGGCGCGTCACGCGCTCGAGTTCACCGACGCTCATCGAGAGCGGGTCGCAGATCACGCCGCCCTTCGCCCCGCCGAACGGCAAATTGACGACGGCGCACTTCCACGTCATCCACGCGGCCAGCGCTTTCACCTCTTCGAGATTGACCTTCATGTCGAAGCGGATCCCGCCCTTGGCCGGGCCACGCGAGGTGTTGTACAGCACGCGGTAGCCCGTGAACACCTCGACGTCACCGTTGTCCAGCTGCACGGGGACGGAGACGATCAGCTGCTTTTCCGGATTGCGGAGGATCTTGTAAATGCCGGGCTCGAGATCGAGCAGCTCGGCGGCCCGATCGAAGCGCGACATCATCGCCTCGAAGGGGTTCTCTTCGTTGAGGAACCGGTCCTTGTCCGGGCGGACGATGCTGTCCGTCGGCAGGCGGAGAAGATCTTGTGCCATGGCGCGAGGTATTTAGGGCCGACCGAAGCCGGCGGTGGGAACGGTGGCCCCGCGCGCCGACAGCACACGGGCAACTGCCTGCTCGAGTACCTCGGCGCCCTGCTCGACCACCACCGTCTGGGAAACATACCAAAGCGCCGCCCCCGCGCGAGGCCAGAGCGGCACCAGTTTCACCGCATCTTTCAACGTGCAGAGCACCGTGATCGACGGTTCCGCCTGCGCCAACAGCGCGGTGATCTCGGCAGCGGAGAAATCGTGGTGATCCGGAAATGCCGCGTCATGCCGGACGTCGGCGCCGGCCGCCTCCATCTGGGCCCGAAAGGCCGCCGGGTCGGCGATGGCGCTGACCAGCAGCACCGCGCGCCCGCGAAGCCACCCGATGTCATGCACCAGCCCGGCTGGACGCGGCCCGCGCGCCTCGACGGAGAGTGATGCGGCCAGTCTGATCCGATCCGGCGCCAGCCGGACGACGGCGATCGGAACCTGCGGGGCCGCCCGCGAGATGGCCGCGCGAACCGCCGTGACAACGCCTGGGGAGGCGGCTTTGACCGTGATCACCACCGCCGTGGCACGACGCAGGCTCGTGAGCGGCTCGCGGAACGGACCGGCCGGCAGGAGGTGCACCTTCGCCGGCCACGCATCAGCGCTGACGAGCACCACGTCCGAGACACGCCCGACCCGGCGATGCTGAAAGGCATCATCGAGGACGGCGCAGTCGCTGTGCTTGCTCCGCGCCGTAACAAGACCCATCGCGCGGTCCGCCGCCACCACCACGGGTACGCCGGGGGTGAGCAGCCCATGGACGCGCCATTCATCGTCGCCGTAGCCGCGCAGAACCAGCGCGGGCGATGCCCCCATGGCCTGCAGCCGACCAACGAACCAGGACGCAACGGGCGTCTTTCCCGTCCCACCCACCGTGAGGTTTCCCACCGACAGCGCAGGGATAACCGGTGGCACGACGCGGCCACGTGCGCCCCGGACATCGAAGCGGGCATTACGACGGGCCACGATGAGGCCGAACAACGCTGACAGCGGCGCAAGTACGGCGCGGATGATTACGGCGCCGGGCGCACCGGAGTGCCAGACGTACGCCGCGAACGCACGCGCGCGTCGCCCGGCCATCAGGTAGCCGCCCTCACGACGCGCTCAGCGCGCACGACCGGCCCGCTCCACGTCAGCCAACGCCGCCGCCATGTGCCCCGCGAACTCCTCGCTACGTGCCGCCGCCGCGCGCACATCCTGATCCTCAACCTTCGTCGGCGGGCCGTACACGATCGTGACCCGCGCGAAGGGTTTCGGGATCTCGAAGCCGTCCCAACTGCGCAGCCGCCACGCGCGATCAACGTGCGCCACGATGGACACGAGAGGCACCCCGGCCCGATGCGCCAGCACCAGCGCGCCCGGTGCAAAGCTGTGGCGCGGGCCGCGCGGCCCATCGGGGGTGATCGCCATGTCCGCCCCTCGCTTGAGCACCTGCACCGCCTCCAGCAACGCACGCGCACCGCCGCGCGACGACGACCCGCGAACCCCGAAAAATCCCAGGCGACCGACCACGCGCGCGATAATCTCCCCGTCGCGATGCTCGCTGATGATCACCCCGGTCGGCTGTCGGTGCGCCCAGAGGATCGGCAGCATCTGTCCATGCCAGAGCGTGTAGACCACGCGGGCATCCGCTGGCGAGCGATCGAGGAGCGCCTGACGGCCGCTCACCCGTACGCGCCAGGTGAAGCCCAGTATGTACAGCACCCACGTACCGAGCTGAATGGCGACCCGGGTCCGCCACGCGACCGCAGCCGCCGTACTCCCCGGCACGCGCGGCTCGCGCGGTGGGACGCGGCGTTCAGGAACCCAGTTCATGCGAGCCCGAGCCTCAGGGCGGAGTCGCGGCAACCAACTCGCGAATCATCAGCGCCACACGACCCGATGCCCCCGCCGTGCCGAGCATGCCGCAGACCTCGTGGAGCCCCTCCACGGCGTGTGCCCGGGCGCCGCTCTGCTCGTCGAGCAGCGGCATCAGCGCGTCTGCCACCACCGATGGGACCAAGGCGCCCTGCACGAACTCACGCGAGACCTCGCGATGCGCCACCACGTTAACCAGCCCGATGTGCGGAATCTTCACGACGCGACGCGCAATCGCGTACGTGATAGCGCTCGTCCGGTACCCGATGACATGCGGCAGGCCGGCCACTGCCGCCTCGAGGGTCGTCGTCCCGCTCTTGAGTAGACCGGCCGTCGCCGCGCACAACACGTCGAACGATGCGCCATGGACGCGCGGGAACGGGCAGTCCGCCTCGCGGATCTGTACCGTGGGCGCCACGCTCACCACCACCTGGAGCTCCGGGAGGCGCTCGCGCAGCAGCGTCGCCGTTTCCATGAACGGCGCGAGATGACGTGACAACTCCGCCTTCCGGCTGCCCGGAAACACCGCCAACACGGGAGCGTCGGCGTCGAGCCCAAGGGCGGCGCGCGCCGCCGCACGCGTGGGTAGCGACTGCGCTCGGTCGAGGAGTGGATGCCCGACGAACGTGGCATCAACCCCGTGTCGGCGCAGCAGCCCCTCCTCGAACGGCAGAATGGAAGCGGCTTTCGTCACCACCCGCGCGAGCGTTGGCAGCCGACCAGCCCCCCACGCCCACACCTGCGGGGTGATGTAATAGAGCACCGGCACTCCCGCCTTTCGGGCAACCTCGGCCACCTTGAGGTTGAAGCCGGGGTAGTCCAGCAAGACCACCAGCGCCACCCGCCCGCTCTCAATCCGTTCGCGCAACCGGCCAAGGAGGGCGTAGTGCTTCGGAATGTGCCGCAGCACCTCGGTGAAACCCATCACCGCCAGGTTGGCGACATCCTCGATGATCTCCACACCGGCGTCGCGCATGTGCGCCCCGCCCACACCGACCATCGTGAGCTCCGGCGCCGACTCCCGCAGTGCCTCGGCCACCTTCCCAGCATGCAGGTCGCCCGAGGCCTCGCCGACGACGAACAGGATCTCACGCACGCGGCGTCTCGCTGGACTGGCGCATGACTTCACGGGCAGCATCGATGGCCGTCACGATGCGAAGCGCCGCATCGAGCGCTTCCCGCCCCTCGGCGCCGGTCACCGCGACCGGATTGCGTCCGGCAATCGCCCCAAGAAACTGGGTGAGTTCGAGCACCAGCGGCTCCCCTTCCGGTGCCTCGAGCGGCACACGCTCCACGAATTCCTCGAGGGCGCGCGGGGCACGGGCGAGTTGCATTGGATCGAAGTCGCCTCGCAACCGGAAGAACTCCCCAGTGCCGGCGGCCAGATCCAGCGAGATATACCCGCTCCGCTGAAAGATGCGCAGCTTTCGCAGCCGCTCTCTCGACACCCGGCTGGCCGTAATGTTGGCGACGGCCCCATTGGCGAAGGTGAGGCGGGCGTTGGCGATATCGACCTGTGGCGTCAGCACGGGCATCCCCATGGCCTGTACATCGTCGACGCGCATGCCGACGAGTGTGTGCACCAGATCGAGATCGTGAATCATGAGGTCAAGTACGACGGCGACATCCGAGCCACGCGGATTGAATGGCGCCAGCCGGTCGCTCTCGATGAATCGTGGCCCGTCCACGTACGGCATCGCGGCGCGCACCGCGCGATTGAACCGCTCGACATGACCGACCTGAATCACCACCCCCGCCGCCGACGCGCGGGCCAGCAAGTCATCCGCCTCGGCGAGCGTGACCGTGAATGGCTTCTCGACGAAGACGTGCTTGCCGCGGTCCAGTGCCGCGGACGCCACCGCGTGGTGCGCGGTCGTCGGCACGACGATCGACACCGCATCGACCTCGTCGAGCATCGCCGCGAGCGATGGGAACGCGGTGACACCATGCTGAGCCGCCACCTCGGCCGCGCGCCCGGGATTCTCATCAACGAAACCGGCGAACCGATCACCGCAGAGGTCACGCAGGATGCGCACGTGGTGCACACCCAGCCCGCCCGCGCCGACCACGCCCACGCGCAGGGCGTCACGTCGCGAGAACGCGCGGGAGTCCGGGGGTATGACGGTGGTTCTCAGAAGCCGACGCCCCGCTGGCTCGCTTCGATGAAGTCAAGGAAGTGCTGCACGTCCGGCAGCATCGTCAGTTCGGCGCGTGCGCGCTCGACACCTTGGCCCAGGTTGAGGTCCGAACGAAAGCACACGCGATACGCACGCTTCAGTTCACGAACGACCTCTTCATCAAATCCGGTGCGACGCAAGCCCACCGAGTTCAGCCCGAACAACTTGATCGGATTGCCGACGGCCCGCACGAAGGGCGGGACATCCTGCGCGACACGCGAGCACCCGCCGATGAAAGAGTGCCGGCCGATCCGTGAGAACTGGTGCACGGCACAGAGCCCCGAAATCGTGGCCTTGTCCTCCACCGTGACGTGCCCCGCCAACTGCGTCCCGTTCGAAATGATCACATTGTCTCCGATGTGGCAGTCGTGCGCGAGATGCACGTAGCTCATCAGAAAACAGTTGCGTCCGACGCTCGTCGTGATCGAGTGGGCCGTACCACGGTTGATCGTGGCATACTCGCGGACGGCCGTCTCGTCGCCGATGTCCACCCACGTCTCCTCACCACGGTACTTCAGGTCCTGCGGATCACCACCGAGGATGGCACCGCTGCCGATCTGCACCCGCTCGCCGAGACGCACGTTGCGCTCGAGCGTAGCACGGGCCGCAATATGGGTCCCGTTGCCGACGGTGCACTGCGGACCGATGATGGCCCACGGACCCACCTCAACGTCGTTGCCCAGCTGCGCCGACGCGTCGACGAGCGCGGTCGGGTGAATACGCGCAGTCATCGATCGCGGACCATCGCGGCCATGTCCGCTTCCGTCACGACCTGACCGTCCACCGTCGCCACCCCGCGCATCTTGCACATCATGCCGCGGATCTGCAGCACTTCCATCTCGAGGCGCAGCTGGTCGCCCGGCTTCACCGGCCGACGGAACTTCACGTTGTCGAGCGAGAGGAAGTACACCACCTTGCTCGACGGATCGGCGATCGACCGCATGAGCAGCATGCCGACCACCTGCGCCATCGACTCGATGATGAGCACCCCCGGCATGATCGGGTGCCCCGGAAAATGCCCTTGGAAGAACGGCTCGTTGATCGTGACATTCTTCAGCCCCACGATCCGTTTGCCTTCTTCGATCTCCAGAATGCGATCGACGAGCAGAAACGGATAGCGGTGCGGCAGCACCTGCATGATGTCTTCGACGGTATACACGGCGGGCTCCCGGACAGCGTGTTGCACGAGGGCGCGAACCAGGGCGACCGTGCCCCGGTGACTCGGTTTATGAGCGACGATGTGCGCGCGGACGCGCGCACCGGCAAGCACCAGATCTCCGACACAATCGAGCGTCTTGTGTCGCACGAACTCATCGGGCCAGCGGAGCGTGGTCTCCACGGCTCCGTCGGCGTCGAGCACGATGGCGTTGGCCGTAGATGCCCCCTGAATCAATCCTTTCGCACGCAGCGCGTCCACTTCGTGGAGAAACCCGAAGGTCCGGGCCGACGCCAACTCGCGGGCGAAACTGTCGGCCGTGACGGCGCACTGTGTGCGCTGCGGGCCGATCAACGGATGCGGAAAATCGATACTGACGTCGAGGGACAGCCCGAGACTCGGGTGCGCCTCGTACACGGACTCGCCGTCCACCACGCGGATGCTCTTGCGCAGCACCAGCCAGTCGGGCCGTCCACCGTTGCCCACGACCCCGGCGCTGCGGAGCGCGTCGAGGAAAGGCGCCGCGCTGCCGTCCATGATCGGCGGCTCTGGGCCATCCATCCCGATCTCCAGATCATCGATCGCCAGTGCCCCGACCGCCGCCAGCACATGCTCCACGGTGTGCAGCGCCTCCGGCCCGCTCCCCAGTTGCGTGCGGCGCTCGGCCTCCACGGCGATGTCCACGCGGGCGGGGATCGGCGCCGACCCAGAGAGATCGGTTCGGCGGAAGACGATGCCGGTTCCCGGCGGCGCCGGACGGAAGGTCAGCCGGCACGGCTGGCCCAGATGCAGGCCAATACCTTCGACCGATGCCTCACCGCCGATTGTGCGGCGTACACCCGCCGGCACCGCGAGGCCCCGGCCGGCCGCACCCACAGCGGCGTCCGTAGGCGCCATTACTCGGCCACCCGATCCGACGGCCGCTCCGGGGCCGACGGCGCCGGTGCGGCGCCCGCTTGGAGCAACTGCTCCAACGGGCGGATGATCTTCGCCAAACGGGCCAGCGCTGCCGACGCACGCAGATGCTCCCGGTGCGGGCGCGCCGGATATCCCGACCACGTCTCGCCAGCCGGGACGTTGCCGATCACGCTCGCGCCGCCCGCCAGATTCGCCCCGGTGCCAATGGTGACATGACCGCCGACACCGGCCTGACCACCCACCTGCACACCATCACCGATCCGCGTCGAGCCTGCGATCCCCGCATGCGACGCAAAGAAACAGCCGCGCCCGACACGCACGTTGTGGGCGATCTGGACCAGGTTGTCGATCTTGGTGCCGGCGCCAATGATGGTGTCATCCACACTGCCACGATCGACGCAGCTGTTCGCCCCGACCTCGACGTCGTGCTCCAGAATGCAGCGACCCGCGTGGGGAATTCGGACCACGCTACCGGCCTGCGGCACGAAGCCGAACCCTTCGCGACCGACTGACGCACCGGCGTGCAAGGTGACCCGGTCCCCGAGCTCGGTGAACGGATAGACCACGGCGTGGGCATGCAGGCGCACATCACGCCCGAGCACGGAACCGGCACCGACCACCGCGTGCGCGCTCAGCCAGCTGCCGTCGCCGATCGATGCGCCATCACCGATCACCACGAACGGATCGATGGTCACACCGGCACCGAGGTGCACATCGCTGCCGATGACGGCGGAGGGATGCACACCAGCAGCCCGCGGTTCGCGCCGGTGAAACCGCGCCAAAAGCGAGACCATCGCGTCCACCGGCTTGGCCACGATGATGCGCGTCAACGGAGTGCCCGGCGTCTGCGCCAGGTCGGGCGAGAGCAACACAGCCCCTGCCCGCGACGTGGTGAACCAGTGCACGTATCGCGGGTGCGCCAGAAAGCTGAGCTGATGCGGCTCCGCCCGGTCGAGTGGGGCAATGCCCTCAATCGTGACCGAGCCGTCGCCGATCAGGGTGCCGCCGAGCTGCGCCGCAACGGCAGCGGCGGTGATGGGCTCGCGCCCATCACCGCCGACGTCCCGTTGCCCTTCGGAATCGCCGCGCACTGCGGCGGTCACGCCGTGGGCGGCTTCTTGGTGTTCAGGCCGGCCGGCGCGCTCGTCGGGCCAGCCGGAGCCGGCTTGGCGGCGGGGGCAGCCTTGGGGGCGGAGAGGCGGAGCTTCGCCACCACGCGATCGGTGATGTCGAGATTCTTATCCGCCGACACGATCAGCGAACCATTCGCGACGTCAAAGATGAAGGCAAAACCGCCCTCGGCGCGGAGATCATCGAGCGCCCGGCGGACGTTGTCCATGATCGGCTGCATGAGCTCGGCTTCCCGTGCTTGCGCCTGCTCCTGCATCTTCTGTACGCGCTCCTGATAGTCCGCCTGCTTCTCGCGCAGCGTCTTCAGACGCGTTTCCTTCGCGGCGGGGGAGAGTGACACCTCCTCCTTCGCGTAGGTCTCCTGCAGCGTATTGAGCGAATCCGACAGCTTCTGAACGGCCGCACGCATCGACGTCATGTCTTTGTCGAACTGTGCTTCGGCATCAGCCCGCCCCGGGGCCGACTGCAGGATCGCCGCAGAATTCACGTAGGCGAACTTCTGTCCCTGAGCGGAAGCCAGGGCGGGTACGCCAAGCACCAGAGCGCAGGCGCCAACGAACGAGGAAAGACGCATAAGGGAGTCCTGTGTTTAGAAGAGCTGACCGAGTCGGAAATGGAACTGCCAGCGCGGATCGGGACGAACACGTCCCGTGACGACATCCACGACGGTACGATCGAAGCCGTAAGCCAGGTCGAGACCCAGCGGCCCCAACGGCGTTACGGTAGATACCCCGAATCCGGCAGAACGGAAGAGCCGGGTTGGGTTGATCTGGCGCGCCGATGCCCAGTTGTTGCCGGCATCGGTAAAGGCGTTGAGGTAGAACATCTGGTTGAATCGTACCCCGATTTCGCCCGTCAGTGTCATGAAGGCGTTACCGAACGAGGCCGGGTCCGACCGGTACTGGTCCGTGTTCGGGTTGAACCCCACCGGCGTAATCGAGAATTCCGGATAACCGCGCAGCTGCTGGCCAAACATCACGCCGCCCACCGCGAACTGCTGCTGGAAGAAGAACGGCCCCGAGTTGCCGAACAGGCTGCCCGCGCGGGCCGTGAGTCCCATCGTGAACTTGATCGGCTGCGACCCGGGGTTGCTCCCGCCCAGCTGCCCAAGGAGGGTGTAGGCGCGCATTTCCGTGGTCACACGCTGGAAATTGACCGTACCACCCAGCGGACCACCGCTGAAGTCGGCGGTGACCGTCCGCATCGATCCACCCGTCGCGAAGGGCAGATCGACGCGCGTGTCGTACGTGTATTCGAGGCCGAGATTGGAACGGAAGCAGTTCTTGGTGCAGGTGTTCTGGATCTGCCCCGAGGTGAACGTCGCTGACTCACCGTTGTACGACACCGCCATGGTGGAGAAGTACGACCACGGCACTGGCAGCCCGAAGCGAAGCTGCGAGCCCGTCCGGATGTTCTGGCCGAGATTTCCCACGATGAACCGCGACTGGGTGCGGTAGGCGCTCAGCGCCCCGGACACGCGTGACCCGCGCAACGCCGGATCCGTGTACGTCGCGGTAAAGTCGTTGAAGAACCGACCGTACTGCCAGTTCAGTTTTCCCTGCTTGCAGAGCCCGAAGAGGTTGGGCTGCTCGAGGCCGATGAAGCCACCGAAGCCGACGCCGCCCTGCCCCATCGACGCGCCGAAGTTGATGGAACCGGTGCGCTTTTCCTTCACCCGGAACACGATATCGACGTCACCCTGATCGTTCACCGGTCGATAATCCGGGAACGGCATCGGTGATTCGAAGAAATTCATGTTCCCGATGCTCTGGTAACTGCGAATCAAGGCCGCCTGATTGAACACGCCGCCCGGCACCAAAAAGATCTGGCGACGGATGCAATCGTCGGCGGTGAAGTCGTTGCCCAGAATTTCGATGCGATTGACGATCGCGGGATTCTTCTCGTCGATTTCCCAGCGCAGGTTGACGGTGGGGACGGAATCCGCCCCCACGTACGCCCGCTCCACGATCGGATTGATGCGCGCGTACAGATAGCCGTTGTTGCGGTACTCGCCATTCACCTTTTCGATGGCGTCGTCCCACTTGCCCTGATCGAACATCCCCTCGGGCGCCGCGGCTTCGCGCTTGAGCAACCCCTTTACGCGCTGCGTCAGCGTGGGATCGTTCCCCTCGAAGGGATAGAATTTTTTCAGATCTTCGGTTGGGAAACGCCGGTTACCGGCCACCTCGAACGAGCCGATCCGGAACTGCGGCCCCTCGTCCACGCCGATCTGCACCAGCCCCTTTCCGCGCTCGCGATCCACGATCAGCGTGTCCTTCGCGATCCGCATGTCCACGTGTCCCAGTCGGGCGAACAGCGCCGGGAGCCGCTCGCCGAGGTCACCGACGTACTTGTCCTCGTCGAATTCACCCTTGCGGAACCACCAGAACCCTTCGGGCTTGGTCTTCATTGCGCCGACAATCTGCTTTTCCTTCACCGACGTGTTGCCGACGATGTCGATGCCGGAGATCGCCAGGCGCCGCCCCTCATCAACCGTATAAGTCAGACCCGTGCGATCGTCATCCATCTTGGTGGAATCGATCCGGACCTGCGCGAGGTAGTACCCCGCGGCCTCGTACGTCGAGTCGATGCGGGCCCGCGCCTTCGCAACCTGCATCGGGTCGATCGGACGTCCAACCAGCAAGTCGATTTTGTCGCGCACCGATCGTTCCGACACGTTCTTCGGCCCAACCACCTTGATTTCACCGAGAATGGCGCGCTCGCGCACCTGGATGACCGTGAGCACCTTGTCGGGGACGCTCTCCAGATCACAAAGCAATTGCACGTCATCGAACAGGTTCAGGGCGTACAGCCCCTTCATGACCCGTTGGATGGTCGGGAAATTGAGCGGTGTGCCGACGGTGATGCCGACATCGGTGCGGATGCGCGCATCGGGCGTTCGCGTGTTGCCACGGATCGCGATGGAGTCGGGGGACGAACAACGCCCCGTGACGTCCTGTGCGGCCACCGCGCGGGGGGCGACCACGGACACCATCAGGGTCATACCGGCCGAGAACAGCAGGGCCGTCTTCTTGGGGACGCTCTTCAGCATAGCCTAGGAATATACACTGAAACGGCAAGCGGCCGGACCCCCAGGGGGTCCGGCCGCCACGGTTCCTGCCCTTACGCCTGCGGCGTCGGGGACAGGACGCGGAAATCCAGCTTTTCCTTCTCCGAGGTCGAGACGGCCACCTCGATCTCATCGCCCTTCGAGAACTCGCCCGTCAGGATCTTTTCGGACAGGGGATCCTCAATGTAGCGCTGAATCGCCCGCTTGAGCGGCCGGGCACCATAGTGCTCATCGTGCCCGTGGTCGACCAAGAACTCGGTCGCCGCGTCGGTCAGCTTGATCGTGATCTCCTCCTCCGCCAGACGCTTCTGCACGTCGGCGAACAGGATCGAGACGATCTTCGAAATGTGCTCCTTGCCCAGCGGATGGAACACGATCACGTCATCGAGACGGTTGAGGAACTCGGGGTTGAACACCCGCCCCATTTCCTCCTTCACCTTCTCCGAGATGCGCTCGAAATCCCCGCGGGCATCCGTTCCGGCAAAGCCTAAGGACTTGCCCTTCGTGATGTCCTTGGCGCCCACGTTCGACGTCATGATCACGACGGTGTTCTTGAAGTCGATCACCCGGCCGTAGTTGTCGGTGAGGTGACCCTCATCGAGCACCTGCAGCAGGATGTTGAACACGTCCGGGTGCGCCTTCTCGATTTCGTCGAGCAACACCACGGAGTACGGCTTACGCCGGATTGCCTTGGTGAGCGTGCCCGAGTCCTCGTAGCCCACATAGCCCGGAGGAGCGCCGATGAGCCGCGACACGGAGAACTTCTCCATGTACTCACTCATGTCGACACGGATCAGCGCCGACGGGTCGGCGAACAGGAACTTGGCCAGCGAGCGCGCCAGTTCGGTCTTGCCGACGCCCGTGGGCCCCGAGAAGATGAACGAACCGATCGGCCGACGCGGATCCTTGAGACCAGCACGACTGCGACGGATGGACCGGGCGAGCGCCTTGATGGCCTCATCCTGCCCCACCACCGACAGATGCAGTTCGTCTTCCATGCGCAGCAGGCGCGATGTCTCCGCCTCCTGCAACCGCGTCACCGGGATTCCGGTCCAGCGGCTCACGATAAACGCGATCTCTTCCTCACCAAGCGTGGGTCGGTGTGACTGGCGCCGCTGCTCCCACTCTTCCTGCTTGCGTCGGATCTGCGCCTGCAAATCCCGCTCGTTATCACGCAGCCCCGCGGCACGCTCGAAATCCTGATCCCGGACCGCCGCTTCCTTCTCGGTGTTGATCGCCTCCAGCTGTTCCTTCAGATCCGCCACTTCCGCCGGCGGCACCTGCGCCGCCAGTCGGGCGCGCGCGCCGGCCTCGTCGATCACGTCGATCGCCTTGTCCGGCAGGAACCGGTCGGTGATGTACCGCTCCGACAACTTGGCCGCGGCGAGCAACGTCTCGTCAGGGATGTTCACCCGGTGGTGATCCTCGTACTTCTTGCGCAGCCCCTGCAGAATCTGCACGGTCTCGTCGATCGAGGGCGGTTCGACCACGACCGTCTGGAACCGACGTTCAAGGGCGCCGTCCTTCTCGATGTACTTGCGGTACTCGTTCAGCGTGGACGCGCCGACGCACTGCAATTCGCCGCGCGCGAGCGCCGGCTTGAGCATGTTGCTGGCGTCGATCGCGCCTTCGGCCGCTCCGGCACCGACCAGCGTGTGCAGTTCGTCGATGAAGAGAATGACCTGCTTGTTCTGCGCGATTTCGTTCATGACCGCCTTGAGGCGCTCTTCGAACTGACCACGATACTTCGTGCCCGCGATCACGGCCGCCATGTCCAGCGACAACACGCGATTGTCGCGGAGCGAATCCGGGCAGTCCCCATTCGCGATCAGCTGCGCGAGGCCTTCCACGATCGCCGTCTTGCCCACACCGGGTTCACCGATGAGCACCGGGTTGTTCTTCTTGCGGCGCGTCAGCACCTCCATGACGCGCTCAATCTCCTTCGCGCGACCGATGGTCGGATCGAGCTGCCCCTCGGCCGCGAGCTGGGTGAGATCGCGACAGAAATGGTCGAGCGCCGGCGTCTTGGACTTCTTCTCACCCTTCGCCGACGAAGCGGCCGACGGCGGCGCGCTGCCAGCCTTCTCCGCCTGCGGCGCCTGCCCGCCCTGCGGCATTTCCGTGCCGAGCAGGCGCAACGTCTCCGTCCGCGCCGCCTCGAGGTTGATGCCTGCGTCGGTCAACACCTGCGCGGCGATCCCCTTCTCTTCACGGAGGAGACCCAACAGCAGATGCTCGGTACCGACGTAGCTGTGATTGAGGTCGCGGGCTTCCGCCATCGCGAGTTCGAGCACCTTTTTGGCGCGCGACGTATACGGCAGGTCAGGCCCGGTGGCCTGCGCCGCCTTCCCCTTCTTGACGGTGTCCTCGATCTTCTGCGTGACGTCGTCGAGATCCACGTTGAGGTTTTGCAGCACAGCCGCCGCAACCCCCTCACCCTCGCGGATCAGGCCAAGCAAAATATGCTCGGTGCCCACATACTCGTGATGCAGGCGTGCTGCTTCCTCGCGCGCCATCGCGAGAACTTTCCGCACCCGCTCGGTGAAGTTGTAGCCGTTCATCGTCCCCTCGGGGTCGTAGGGAAGCGGATCATTCGACACCGCCGCCTTCGCTCACTAACACCTGCCGCACGTATCGGGCGCGCGCCAGATTCGTCTCGCTTTCCGTCAGCGCACGCTGCTCGAGATGAGCGAGATGCGCCGACTGGGCGAAGATCAACAGCTTGTTCAGGGTGTATACACTCAGTCCGGTGATCAGTTTCAATCCGACCGCCAGACGCACGCCGCTCAGGTAATTCATGGCCTCGTCGAAGGTCAGACTGCGGGCATACCGCAGCGTCCCGTAGGCGCGCCACAACTTGTCCTCGATAATATAGCCCGCGTCGCGCACGAGAACACGGCGCGCCTCTTCCTCCCGCTCGATGACGTGGCGGACCACCCGGACGAGCAGATCCTGCAGCTCCTCCTCGGACCGCCCCAACGTCGTTTGATTCGAGAGCTGAAAGAAATTTCCGACGACCTCGCTCCCCTCGCCGTACAGCCCGCGATACGTCAGCCCCATCTGCTGAAGGCCCGCGAGCACCTTGCCGATCTCCTTCGTAAGCACCAGCCCCGGGAGGTGGATCAGGACGGACGCCCGCAATCCGGTGCCCGCATTTGTGGGACAGGCCGTGAGAAACCCGAACTCCCGGTGGAACGCAAACGGGACCTGCGCCCCAAGCTCCCGGTCAAGCCGGTGCACGGACGCAAACGCCTCTGGCACGGCAAAACCGGAACGCAAAGC
The DNA here is from genome assembly GCA_031127225.1 of Gemmatimonadota bacterium. Classification (GTDB taxonomy): domain Bacteria; phylum Gemmatimonadota; class Gemmatimonadetes; order Gemmatimonadales; family Gemmatimonadaceae; genus Gemmatimonas. The sequence continues at coordinate 15,498 of JARIEV010000079.1, forward strand.
CTGCAGCCGGAGGTGATCCTCCTCGTTCACCAGCAACCCCACCGACTCGCCCAAAAACACCGCGGCCCCTGATCGGATCGGGTGCTGCGGATCGAGCCCGGCCAGCTCTTTACTGACCAGATGCCGTTCGTGCAGCAACTGTCGGTCAGCCGTCGCGAGCTCTTCCAAGCGAAGCAGCAGGCTGCCGTCCAGCGAGGGAACGCCGACGAGGGCGTCCCGCACCTGGGCCAGCATCCGCAACCGCTCGCCGTCGCGCGCCCGCCCCGTGAACGCGTACCCCGAGACGTTGCGCGCGAGGCGCATGCGGGTGGAAATCACGATGTCCGCATGCGGACCCGATGCGTCCAGCCACCGCACTCCGCCGTCGGGGAGGAGCGAGAGATCCAGCACCTGCCGGGGCGCGGTCATTCGATCACCCGCAGGCGATCCCGCAACTCGGCCGCCAGCTCGAACTGCTCAGCATCGACCGCCCGCTGCAAGCGATCCTTCAGGTCGTGGACCGAGTCCGCCTTCTCGTCGACGTGGGCCACTGGGGCATCATAGCGCTGCCCCACGTGCCGCGAACTGCCATGCA
>JARIEV010000080.1 GCA_031127225.1 Gemmatimonadota bacterium
GAGCGCCACCAGCGTGTCCACCGACAGCACGACGAGTGGCTCGAAGCGCGGGGCCAGATCATGGCCCACGCGGGCCACGGCCCACGCGGTGTCGAGGTCGCCGGCCGCGGTGCACGCCGCGACCTGACGCGTGACCACGTCCGCAAATTCGAGCGCGAGCGCTTCCCGTTCGCTGAGCACCCAGCGTTCGAAGCGCGGACCACCGGCGAATTCCGTGCCCTGCAGCCAGGGTCCGCGCACGCACGCCATGGCGGTGTCCCAATCACCGGCGCGCGCGGCCTCGCGCAGTCGTTGCGACTCGCGGCTGATGGCGCCGTCGCGCACCCAGACCAGATCGTCGTCGGTGCACAGCTGCGCCTCGCCCAGCCACCGGCGGTGCACCGACAGCGCCTGCCGCAGCGACTTCCGCGCGTTCTGCGGCGGGTCGGTGGGCCAGAACAGCTCACACAACTCCTCGCGACTGTAGCGGCGCGCACCGGCGTGCGCGAGCCAGATCAGCACGGCGAGCTGCTTGCCGCCGCGCTGGACCACCGTGCCGTCCGGCTGCTCCAGCGCCGGCACCCCGAACTCGCGCAGGGTGAAGGCGGTTGTCGTCATGCGGCCGGGGACGACTCTATTCGCGTGATCACGCCGTCCAGCGCGCCACCAGCTGCGCCCACGGAATCACGGCGGCCATGAGGGCGAGCGTGATGAGCGTGCCCACCAGCGCACGCCGGCTCTTCACCGCCGCGCCGTCGGCCTTCCGCACCCGGACGCTCGTGATGGTGGCGGCGATGACGGCCGCGAGCATGAGCGTGGGGTGCTCCACCAGCAGGCGTCGCAGCCCGCTGTCCTTCATGGACTCGCCCATGGCGCTGCGGGCGGCCTGTACCGCGGGGCTCACGAACCACAGGGCGAGTCCGGCCACGAGCTGCAGATGCACCAGCAGCGTCAGGCGTCGCACCCACGAGGTGTCGCCCGCGTTCCACGCCGCCTGCCGCGTGGCGCCCTTCACGATGACCAGCGCGCCGACGCCGAGCACGAGCCACGCCAGCACATTGTGTAGAGCAATCAGGACACCGTGCATCGTTCCGCCTGTCTGTGGGTGAACCGGCGCCGTGCGGCCCGGTGACGATCGTGGAAACTATCGCCTGTGGTGCGGCAAACCACCATGGGCGTGCGGCCCGGCGCAGTCAGCGCGTGCGCGGGGCGCCGGTCGTTGTGGGGGGGCGTCCCGCGGCCGCAGATTACCAGAGCCCATCTCCCCCCTGACACCGCCCCGTCCATGACACGTCTCCTGCTGGCCCTCTGTCTGTTGGTGCTCGCTCCGCGGTCCGCCTTCGCCACCTGGTCGGTGATCGCCATCGACACGAAGACCGGACAGGTCATCATCGCGTCGGCCACTTGTGTCCGGCAGTCGGCGTTCCCGCAGCGCACCCCCGTGGCGGCGCGTGACCTGATGGATCTGCAGGCGGTGATCGTGCCGGGGGTGGGGGTGGCCGCCTGTCAGGCCGGCGCCGATAACACGCGCGAAAACCAGATGCTGGTGTACCGCGAACTCAAGAAGGGGACACCGCCGCAGCAAATTCTCGAGATGCTTAAGCGGGACCCCAACATTGAGCGCCGGCAGTTCGGCATTCTGGCCTTCCCCAACGGCGGCACCATCACGGCGGCCAACAACATGGCCGGCTTCAATGGCACCGGGAATTCGCCGTCGTCGCTGTTCTTCGGCGGACAGGTGGGCGACTTCTTTTATCAAGTGCAGGGGAACACGCTGCTGGGCTACGACGTGGTGCACAAGGCGGCGCTGGCGTTCAGCCGCGCGTCGGGCACGCTCGCTGATCATGTGATGGCGGCCATGGAAGCGGCCGACGACAACGGCGGCGACAAGCGGTGTAACTGCGCCAACAACCCGCTCGAGTTCGTACCGTGCGACAACCGCACGGCGCATGTGTCGTATCTCGCCATCGCCAACAAAGACGATCAGGCCGGCGTCACGCACAGCGACGGCGCGTACTTCGCGTTTCTCAGCGTCACTGACAACGACATCGTCAAGGGCGAGAGCGCCAATCCGGTCAAGACGTTGCGGATGCGTTACGACGCGTGGAAGCGCGCTGGCGGCCGGCGCACGGCGCCACCGGGGCCCACGCTGTATACGCCGTCCCGCACCGGCGGCTGAGTATCTTCCCCGAATCGTTGGTCCTGACCTTCACGCTTTCCCACTCTCGCATGCGCGCTCCCCGCCGCTTCCGTGCCATTCCGTCGTGCCGCGCCGCGCTGCTGGGCGGTGTCCTGCTGCTCGCACCCACTGTGGCGCCCACTGTGGCGCAGGGGCAGGAGGCCGCCGCGGTCACGGCGATCGCCACGCCGCGCACCCCGCTCCCCGCGGAGGCGGCCAGTGCGTCGGTGACGCGCTTCTCGTTCATCGCGTACGGGGATACGCGCGGGCGGCGCGACGGCGTGGCGGAACAGTACGAGCACTCGCTGGTGGTCGAGTCGATGCTGCGCACGATCAAGAGCATGGAGAACGGCCCCGATCCGGTGCGCTTCGTGCTGCAGAGCGGTGACGCGGTGGTGAACGGCCGCGATCCCAAGCAGTGGAACGTGAGCTTCGTGGGGCTGATCAACCGGCTCACCACGGTGGGTGGCGTGCCGTATTTTCTCGCGCCGGGCAATCACGATGTGACGTCGTCGGGGGACCTCGGCGCGTCGGGCCGGGTAGAGGCGCTGCAGCATTACCTGAGTGCCATGCGCCAGCTGATTCCCGCCGATGGCGCCACGCGCCGGCTGGACGGCTATCCTACGTACGCCTTCGGCTACGGCAATACGTTTGTGATCGCGTTTGATTCAAACATCGCCGAGGATCCCACGCAGTTGGCGTGGGTGCGTGGGCAGCTGGAGGGGTTGGACCGGAAGCGGTTCCCGCACGTCGTCGCGTTCTTTCATCACCCCGCGTTCTCGTCGGGGCCGCACGGTGGCACCACGATCGAACGGCCCACGGTGGCGGTACGTGAGCGGTACATGCCGCTGTTCCGGAAGCACCACGTGGAGCTGCTGTTCACCGGGCACGAACACTTCTTCGAGCATTGGGTGGAGCGCTATCGCGACGCGTCGGGGCAGACGCGACGCATCGACCAGATCGTGAGCGGCGGCGGCGGCGCGCCGGTGTACACGTACCAGGGGGAGCCCGATCTGCGCGCGTACGCCAGCGCCGGCGGTGCCGATTCGGTGCGTCTCACGCACCTCGTGAAGCCGGGGACGCAGGCGGGTGACAACCCGTACCACTACCTCGTGGTCCACGTGGACGGCCCCCGCGTGTGGATGGACGTGATCGGCGTGGACTGGGGGGCGGGCTTCGCGCCGTACCGCGCGAACCGAGCGGTGCTGGGCGATACGGCGGTGCGGCGGTAGGGGGCGCGGCGCGCCGCTACCGCGCCGTGGGACGCCGTCGGTTGATCGCCCAGTCGTACTCGGTGTCCACCCACCGGAACCGGCCGCTGCGCACGAGCGTCTGTTCGGGGCCCGGCGGCAGGTAGGCGGCCCAGAACGCGCCCACCCCCGCCAGCGTGCCGCCGAAGTCGTCGCGGTACCACGTGAAGATCGGCGAGCCGTACACGGTGCCCGTGGCCACGTCCACGCGGTTCTTGTGGCGCTGCGCGAGAAAGCGGCGCGCCTGATCGTCGAGCTGCGCGTCGAGACGGGCCGCCACGAACGCTTCGCTGCGCAACGGCGGACAGCCCAGGGCGGCACACACCAGCGCCACGTGAATGCGCGGGTCCTTGAACTGCGGTCGGATGATCTGGTGCTCCACGTCGTCCAGCGTGAGCACACGGCCGTCGGCCGCGACCACGGGCTCGGCCCATGGACTCTTGAGCGTCACCCCCAGCACTTTGTTGATGCGGCGGATGGAGCGGCGCTCGCCGCGGCCGTTCAGCAGCGCGATGGTGTACGCGTTGTACACGTTGATCCAGTACGCCAGCTGCTCGGCGCGCCCCAACGGCGCCACACGCGTGCGCTGGAGCAGCGCGAGATACGCGGCGAAGCGCGGGTCGCGCTGGAATGCGTCGTAGTCCACCAGGCCGTCGGTCACGTACGCGGCCAGCAGCGTGTTCCAGACGCCGTGATCCACGGTGGCGACGGCGGCGGCCGGCGGCGGTGCTTGGGCCTCGGCGCGGTGCGGCATCGCGCCAGCGGCGAGGGCGATGAACAGGGTGGCGATCCAGCCGGCGCGCTTGGCCAGCGCCGGGGCATACGACAGCGCCAGCAGCAGCAGACTGGCAATCGCGAGGCGCGCGTAGGCCGTTTCGCGCGCGCCGTCGGCGCCGGCGAGCAGTGCGTCGGCGAAGTAGGTGTACACGCTGGTCCCCGGTACGATGCCGATGGCCGTGGCCGCCACGTACGGCACCAGCCGCACGCCGGCCAGCCCCGCGCCGAAGTTGAGGGCGTTGAAGGGGACCACGGGGAGTAGCCGCAGGCGCAGGATCGTGCCGAAGGCCCCGTCGCCGGTGAAGCGGTCCAGCGTGCCGGCGCGTGCGCCGAGCAGCGCGCGCAGTGCGTCACCGCCCAGTGTGCGGGCCAGCACGAAGGCGCCCGTGGCACCGATCGTGGCCCCGATCCACGTGAGTCCGATGCCACCCGCCAGTCCGAAAATGGCGCCGCCGGCCAGCGTGAGCGGCAGCCCCGGGAGTCCCACCGTGGCCACGACGGCGTACAGCAGCACGAACGCCGGCGCCGCCCACGGCACCGCCCGCGCGTCGCGTACCATCGCCCCGAGGCGCTCCGGGCGGATATACTCTTGAAAGCCGAGCGCGCGGGCCACGCTCCACGTGGCCACGAGCACCACGAGGAAGAGGGCGAGGCGCAGCACGGCGGCGGTCAACTTTCCTTCTCCCGGTCCTGTCGCAGTCATGCCTGAACGTAGCGTCGATCTGATCGCGGTGGGTGGGGGGACAGCCGGACTGGTCACCGCCGCGGGTGGCGCGGGGCTGGGCGCCCGTGTGGCGCTCGTGGAGCGCGACCGGCTGGGCGGCGAATGTCTGTGGAACGGCTGCGTCCCCTCGAAGGCGCTGATCGCCGCGTCACGCGCGGCCCACGCCGCCCGGACGGCCGGTCGGTTGGGGGTGCACGCCGGCGATGTGCGGGTGGACCTCGACGAGGTGCTTGCCCACGTGCGGCAGGTGCAGGCGCGGATCGCCCCGCACGATTCCCCCGAGCGCTTCCGTGGACTGGGGGTGCACGTGGTGCAGGGGGCGGCGCGTTTCCTCGATGCGCACACCGTACAAGTGGGCGACGAGCGACTGCGGGCGCGCCACGTGGTGATCGCCACCGGCACCCGCCCCGCGGTGCCGCCGATCCCCGGCCTGGCCGACGTGCCGTACCACACCAACGAAACCATCTTCTCGATCACGCCCCTGCCGCGCACGCTGCTCGTGCTGGGGGGCGGACCGATCGGCGTGGAGCTCGCGCAGGCGTTCGCACGACTGGGCTCGGCGGTCACGGTGGTGGAGGCCGCGCCCGCCTTTTTCCCGCGCGAAGATCACGAGATCGCGGCGCTGTTGCGGCAGCAGCTCGAGGGCGAGGGGGTCGCGGTGCTGCTGGATCACCGCGCCACGGCGGTGCGCATGGAGGGCGGCGACCTCGTGCTCACGGTGGCTTCGGGAAGTACCACACGTGAGGTGCGGGGGGACGCGCTGCTGGTGGCCACGGGACGCACGCCGAACCTCGAGGGACTCGGGCTCGACGCGATCGGCGTCCGTACCGACGCCGGCGGTGTGATCACCGATGCCCGGCTGCGCACCAGCGTGCCGGGGGTATACGCCGCCGGCGACATCGTGAGCGGTGGGCTCAAGTTCACGCACGTGGCCGACCACATGGCGCGCAGCGTGCTGCGCAACGCGCTGTTTCCCGGCTCGGCCCCCGTGCGTTACGACGCCGTGCCGTGGGTGACGTACACCGACCCCGAGCTCGCGCACGTGGGGCTTACCGAAGCGGAAGCGCGCGACCGTTACGGCAGCGGCATCGGCGTGTGGCGCCGCGAACTGGCTGGCGTGGATCGCGTGGTGGCCGACGCGGGGCCGGCTGGACTGGTGAAAATCATCAGCGATCCCGCGGGGCGCGTGGTGGGCGGACACATTCTCGCGGCGCACGCCGGTGACATGATCGGCGAACTCACGATGGCCGTGACGCTGAAGCTGCGCGTGGGACAGATCGCGTCGGTGATCCATCCGTATCCCACCACCGCGGAAGCGATCCGGCACGCCGCCGAGCAGCAGCGGAAGGCCGGTTTTACCGGGTGGAAGCGGGCGCTGGCGGGGTGGCTGGTTCGGCGGATGTAGGCGACGTGAGCAGCGACGTCACGATTCCGGTGGCGAAGATGAGCGGGATGCCGCCCATGGCCCACGGCCACGTGTACCCGCCGGCTTCGCCCACCACCACGTAGCACCCCACGCCCCACACCACACCCACGACCATGCTGGCCCACGCGCCGGCGGTCGTGGCGCGCGGCCAGTGGAAGCCTGCCAGCAGTGCGAACGACAGCGCGGCCACGGGGATGTTGGCCAGGATCAGGCGGTCGAGAATGCGGTCCACCAGGAACGTGGCGCCCAGCCAGCTACTCACCGCGAACACCACCAGCAGGGCGCGCTGCCGCGACACTGTGGCCAGCGACGGGCCACCGAAATCGGCGGCCACCATGGTGGCCATCGCACTCCACACGCCGGCCAGCGTGGTGAGCGCCGCGCCGAAGAGCACCGCGTAGGCGAAGCCGCGCGCGCCCGCCGGGAGCCACGCCAGAATCATCGCGGGCACCGCGAGCTGCGGATCGGCCAGCAGCGGCTCGGCCGCGCGCAGGTGCGCCGCCGCGAGTACCACCGCCCCGTACAGCACGAACACCAGCGCCGCACTGATCCCCACCGCGCGGAACGCCACCCGCGTGTCGCGCGCGGCGAAGATCTTCTGGCCGTACCACGGTGCGGCGATGTACGTGAAGCAGGTGATCACCATCAGCGTGGACACAAAGCGCATGGGCAGCGCGGCGTTGGTCCACTGTGCCACGGGATGCACCCCGAGCTGGACGGCCGGAAACACGGTGCCCAACCCGCCCACCCGCGCGCTCTGCTGCATCCCCAGATAGAGCAGCAGCGGCAGCAGCACCACGGTCGCCACGAACGCCACGATGTCGGCGCGCACGATCGACACGAGTCCCCCGGGCAGCACCGCCAGCAGCACGACCACGCTCAGCAGCGCGGCCAGTGCCGGCACCGGCAGCCACGCCGGCGCGAGCGGGGTAAAGAGCAGCGTGAGCGACTTCACGTAGGTGGCGGTGAAGCCCGTCATGGCCAGTAGCAGCAGCGCCGACGCCGTACGTCCCACTCCGCGTGAATACCGCACCGTAAACAGCTCTGCCACCGACAGCCGGTCGAAGCGCTTCCACGCGCGCGCCACGGTCACGGTGTAAAACAGCAGTCCCACCAGAAAAACCGCCGGCAAGGCCAACGCCATGGGGCCCGCCCCATAGCCGGCGGCCGCGAAGGCGAGCAACGTACTGGTGTTGAACTCGGTCATCACCAGCGTGGCCACCAATGGAAACAACGCCAGGTCGCGCGACGCCACCGTGAAGGAGGCGGTCGTGGCCGCCCGGCGCCATCCGGCGGCGGCCAGCATCAGCAGCAGTGCGACAAAGGCGAGAATATCGGACATGGCAGTGTTGATGAACGGATGGGCGGTGGTGGCCGGCAGGCGGCCGTTGGTGCGTGGGCTGCTGTGGCTCGCCACGATGATGGTCGCCGCAGTGATGATCGCCCCGCGCGCCGCGTTGGGACAGGCGGCGACGGCCACGATCGAGGGGATCGTGCGCAGTCAGCCGGGGGCGCCGGTGGCGGGGGCCGAGGCCGCGGGGCAGGGCGTGCGTGCGGTCACCGACGCCGAGGGGCGCTTCCGGCTGGTGGTCGTGGCCGGGTCGCCGGTGGTGCTCACGGTGACGGCGCGCGGGTATGTCTCCGCGCGCGTGCCGGTGGGGGCGCTCGTGTCCGGCACTCTGCGCTCGGTGTCGGTGGTCCTGACGTCGCTCGCCACGCTTGACGCCGTCTCGGTGGTGGCGCCGCGCGTGCGGCCGCTGCTGAACACGCAGAACGCGGTGACCGGTGGGTCCATCGAAGCGCGGGAGCTCACGACGCTCCCCACCGACGCCCGCGATCCGATCGCGCTGCTGTACAACATGCCCGGCATCACGCCGGCCACCGGCTTCTTTGGCGACGCGCCGCGGCTGTCGTTCAACGGCGGCAACGCGCTGTACTCGCAGTATCTGCTCGATGGGCTCGACAACAACGAAGGCTTCCTGGGCGGCCCGCGTGTCGAGGTGCCGCTGGGGGCCATCGCGCGGATGGACGCGCTGGTGAACACGTACTCCACCCAGCTGGGTCGCAGCCCCGACGGCATCGTGGACATCACGTCGGCGGCCGGTCGTGCCAAGCTGACCGGTGATGCCTTCGTGTATCAGCGTCCTGGCCGTCCGCTGGACGCGCGCGTGCCGGTGACCTTCGGCGCCGAACCCAACGCGCTCGCGCGCCGGCAGGAGGGCTTCCAGCGCCTACAGGCCGGCGGCTCGCTGCGCGGCGCCTTCAATCCGGCGCGCACCTTTTTTGCCACGGCGGCCGAGTACACGCGCGAGCAGGAAGACCGCATCGGTTCCACCGCGCAGGCGCAGTTTCTGGGCACCGAAACGCGGCAGACCCTGAAGGGATACGGGCGGCTCGATCACGGCTGGTCGCCGACGCAGACCACCACGCTGCGGCTGGCGGCCAGTGCGGTGGATCGCGCGGGCGACGGCAGCGGTGTGCTCACGCCGGAAGCCGACATCAGCACGCGCCGCATCGGGTCGCTGTCGGCGCTGATGCACCGCAGCGCGCTGCGCGCCGGACGCGCGTCGAACACCGCATCGGTGCAGTTCGGCACCTACCGCTGGTACTTCCCCCCCGCCCGCAGCAGCGTCGCGCGCCCGCAGGTGACCGTGTTGGCGCCGGACTTCTCCACGCAGGCCATCGTGGGCTCGAGCAACTTCGTGTTCGACGACACCGAGCGGCAATGGCAGCTGCGCGACGTGTTCGAGGCGGCGCTGGGGGATCGGCACACACTGCGCGTGGGTGGCGACATGGTGGCCGGCGCGTTCCGGCTGGCCGCGGCCAGCACCAACCCCAACGGCTCGTACGTGGTGTTCAACGACGGCAACATCCCGGTCACGGCGGCCCGTCCACTGTCGATCACCGATATCCCGCGCACGGTGCGGGTGCAGTCGTACACCATCGACGCGCGGCCGCAGCAGGTGAATCTCACGCAAACCGTGTACAGCGCCTTCGTGGAAGACACGTGGCGCCCGTCGGCAGCGCTCACCGTGACCGGTGGCGTGCGCTGGGACTACGACGATCTCACGTCGCGCGGCGAGAGTGATCCCGACCTTAACAACGTGCAGCCGCGCGTGTCGTTCAACTGGGCGCGCACCGACCGCGAGGTGATCCGCGGCGGCGTGGGACGCTACGCCGGCAAGCTGCCGTACGCGATCTACTCCGACGCCATTCAGCTCGGCGCCACCGGCAACGCGGTGCTCACCTTCAGCGGCGCCAGTGCACCGGCCTTCGGCGCGGGACCACTCCCCGCGGCGATTTCCAACGCCGATGTGCAGGCCGTGCCGCGCGAGCTGTTCCGCACCTTCGCGCTGGGGCTCGAGCAGCCGATGAGCTGGCAGACCACGCTGGGCTACCAGCGACAGGTGGGGCGCGTGTGGGGGCTGAGCGCCGACGTGGTGTGGAGCGAAACCCGCCAACTGCCGTGGATGGCCGATCTCAACCCCATCGCGCGCCGTCTCACGGCCGCGGATTCCGTGCCGCTGGTGTGCGCGAGCGCTCAGTCGTGTCCCGGCGACGCGTCGCGGGCCGCGCGGCCGTCGGCGGTGGGGTACCGACGCCTCTCCACCGCGCAGAGCGGCGGGTCGGCGCGGTACGTGGCGCTGTACGTGGCCGGGCGCCGCGCCCTCGCCGATCGCTGGCAGCTGGATGCCAACTGGGTGTGGTCGCGGGCGCAGAACAACACCGAGGACATCAACTTCTCGGCCACCCAGGGCAACTGTTTCGACGTCAATCGCCTCGATGCCGTGACGGGTGCCGCGTGCACGAGCGATGAATGGGCCGATGCCAACAACGACCGGCGGCACCGTCTCACGGTGCGCACCGTGTATGAGGCGCCGCGCGGGGTTACGCTGAGCATGATCGCCGATGCGCAGACGGGGGTGCCGCTCAACCGGCTGGCCGGTGCCGTCACGGCCGGCGGGATTGCGCGCTACGACCTGCTGGGATCGGGGGCGATCCGCGGGAACGGGTTCATCGGCAACGCCGACCGTTTCTACGGCGTGGCGCGCAACGCCGAGCGGCTGCCGGGGTTCGTGACGATCGGGGCGAGCGCGGCCTACCGGCCACGGGCGGCGGCGCTGCGCGGCGTGGAGGTGCGGGCCGAGGTGTTCAACCTGCTCAATTCGCTGGCGTGGGGCGGGTACGCGAACGGGATCGGTGGAGGCGGGAGTCGCACGCAGTTCGGCCGTCCGGGCACGCCGGTGTACCTGTTCGCCGCCGCGCCGCCGCGGCAGTTCCAGCTGTCGGCGCGCTATCAGTTCGGCGAGCGCGGGGCGTGGTGAGCGGCGTGGTGAGCGGCGCGGTGAGCGGCGCGATGAGCGGCGTGCTCGGGGCAGGTCCCTCCGCATGATCGACGACGCCTTTCGTGCGTGGCTGGCGCGGCATGCGGCCGGGCCGGCGCGGGCGCTGCAGCGCGCGGGCGTCACGCCCAATCAGGTGACGATCGCGGCCACCATAATGGGCGTTGCCGCGGCCGGGCTGGTGGCGGCAAAGATGCCGCTGTTCGGAATATTCCTGTGGATCGGAAGTCGGCTGCTGGACGGCTACGACGGACTGCTGGCGCGGCTGGGCGATCGGACCACGCTGTTCGGCGGCTATCTCGATATCACCGGCGACATGCTGGCCTATACGGCCATGGCGATCGGCTTTGCGGTCGCCATGCCGGCCGATGCGGTGCGCTGGATGATGGTGCTGCTCGGGTACGTGCTGGCCATCACGACCACGCTGGCGCTGTCGTCGCTGGCGGAGCGGGCCGACCGTCAGGTGGGAGGGAATCGCTCGATTCAGTTCACGCGCGCGTGGGCTGAGGGTGGCGAGACCACGTTGGTGTACGTGGTGATCGCGCTGGTGCCGTCGGCCAGCCGGATTGTGCTGGGCGCGTGGATGGTGCTGTTGGCGGTGACCGCCGTGCAGCGCACCCTGCTGGCACGGCGGTTGTTGCGCTAACGGGCGCCTACTTCTTCTTGGTCGTCACCTTGATGACGCCATTGGCCCCGGCCTCACCGTACTGCGCCTTGGCCGCCTCGCCCTTGATGATGTCGATGGACTCGATCGATTCGGGCTTGATGGAATTGAGCATCGAGGGCTCCATCTTTTGCCCGTCCACGAGCAGGAGTCCGTTGAAGGGCTGCTTCGCTGGTCCGGACACGGTCATGGTGGCCGGTGCGCCGGGCAGGGGGACGCCCCTGGTCACGATCCGAATCTCCTGCGTTTTGCCGCCGCGCACGTTGAGCGTGGCGATCTTGTCCGCCGACAGCGCGTTCGCTTCGGCGCGGGATACCTGCTTGCCGTCCACGAGGTAGATGGCGGTCGTGGTATCGAGTTTGGTCACCTGCGCGACGCGTAGCTCGGCGCCTTTAACGTCCATGTTCTGGAGTTCCGCGGCGGTCGGCAGCTGCGATTCGCAGGCGGCGAGCAGCGTGATGGTGGCCAGGAGGCCGCTGCCGATGCGACGGGAACGAACGAACTGTGACGGGCGTGCGGTCATGGTGATCAATCTCCGTTCGAGGTGTGAGGGGTGGTAGGAAAAGGCGGGGCTGGTAAGAGCGAGCGGGGTGCGGGCGACACCACCGTGCGTAAACCGCGGCACGTGTGAGGACAATGCGATCAGGAGCTGACCGTACTGGCGCGTGGAGGCACCGGTGCCGAGCACGCGGCGATCACAATCGAGCTCGATGGCCAGACGTAAACGGGCGAGCGCAAACCAGGCGATCGGATTCCACGGCATCAGCGCGACCGCGAGACAGGCCGCGAGCAAGAGCAACGGATCGTGCGCGGCGATGTGCGACTGTTCGTGCGTGATCACAAGCCGCTGCTCGTGGGCGGAGCGCTCCAGCAGCCAGGCCGGCACTGCAATGCGCGGGTTGCGCACGCCGATCACCGCGGGACCGAGGGCGTCGGTGACGTGCACGGTCACGCCTGCGATGTCGTGACGTTCGGATCGCGCGAGCTCCGCACGGTGTCTGCGATAGGTCACGCCGAAGGCGATCAGCACGAGGAGCGTGGAGAGGGGCCACACCGCGGTCACCGCCACGCGTGCCGCGACCGGGGCACGATCGAGCGCACCGCCGATGGTGGTGACGCTCCACTGCACGGGGGCGGTGAGCACGCGGTCGACGTTGGACGACCAGGTGCGCAGCGCCACGCGCCAGAGGGCAGGAGACGTTGTGGCCGCGGCCGCGATGGGCGCGCCGATGATCACGCGCTCAGGAACCGTGGTGAGCGTTGGCGGGGTGGTGCGAAGCGGCGCCACGAGCACGAGCACGAGCGACGAGAACAGCGCGCCGCTCCAGATGAGTCGGTTCGGCACGGCGCGACCGGCGAGCTTCTGCAGCAGCAGCGCGGCGGCGGCGAGCAGGGCGCTGACCACGATCGCCTGCGTCAACCAGCCGATGAGGAGGGCAGGGGTCATGCGTCGTCACCCAGCCGCTCGTCGAGCAACGCGCGCATGCGCTCGAGCTCTGCGCGCGACAGCTGCTTATCCGACACGAACTGCGTGAACATCCGTTCGGCCGACCCGTGGTAGATCGCGTCCTTGATGCGCGTCAGCGCACTCCGTCCCGCGCGCTCGGCCGCGATGGCGGGGAAGTAGCGATACGCGCGACCCTCCGCTTCATGCCGCACGTAGCCTTTGTCCTCGAGCGTCTGCAGGGCCGAGAGGACGGAGGTATAGGCGAGCTCCTCTTCCATCGCGTCGCGGACGTCGGCGACCGTGGCGGAGCCGAGTCGCCAGAGGACGCTCATGACGGCGAGTTCGCGGGGGGGGAAATGGACGTCGGTCACGAGTCTGGCGGCTGCGGGGAAGTCAGTACTGGATTGGCAGTAGTATGGGGGAGGGAGGAGGGAGTTGTCAACTGGTTTTTCCGTAGGTTGGCTTGGGGCTGAACGCGCTGGGCTCTCCGGGCTTGGGGCTGACGGGGCTATGGGCTCTCGGCCATCGGCCGTGGGCCATCGGCCGTGGGCCATCGGCCGTGGGCCATCGGCCGTGGGCCATTGGCCGTGGGCCATTGGCCGTGGGTGAACGGTCGTGCGGAGTTTTCAGGGGGGGCGCGTACTTCTGGTGAGGCGGACTCCGCGTGCCGTGGTACGCTGGTTGGCATGCAAGATTTCACCAAACTTCGGGTGTGGCATGAAGCCCATGCCTTCGCCGTCGCGATCGACCGCGCCGTGGCCGACGCCGCAAAAGGACGCGCGGATCTGATCAATCAGCTCCGGCGCTCTGCCGAGTCGATCCCCGCGAACATCGCGGAAGGATCAGGGCAGCTCACCGACCCCCAATTCGCGCGATTCCTCGCGGTCGCACTCGGCTCCACGACCGAATCGACCAATCACCTGATGCTCGCGCGAGACACACGCGTCATCGCCACCAGCACCGCCGAGGAGCTCCTCGCGCACGCCGGCCGTATCCGCGGCATGCTCATCAACCTCCTCAAACGCCTGAAGCACTGACCTCTGAGCACCGACCTCTGAGGTTCTCCCAAGGCCCAAGGCCCAAGGCCCAAGGCCCAAGGCCCAAGGCCATGAGCCGTAAGCCCCCAGCCCCCAGCCCGTTCAGCCCAAAGCCCAAAGCCCCCAGCTCAAACAGTACAAACCTCCACCGCCTCCCTCAACGACTTCATCCCTTCCCTCCTCGCCATGAATTCATGTGCGAAAACCCCTCGGTATCCCGTCCCCGCAATGAACTCGGCGATCCCGCGGTAATTCAGCTCTTGCCCGCCATCGATCTCATTCCGTCCCGGTACCCCTGCCGTATGGAAGTGCGCGATCCACGGAAGATTGTCCTTGATCGTGGCGATCACATTCCCTTCCATCACCTGCATGTGGTAGATGTCGTACAGCAGGCGGAAGCCCGGTGAGTTCACCCCTTTCGCCACCTCGACCGCCCACGCCGTGTGATCGGCGTGGTAGTCCTTGTGGTCCACCTTGCTGTTCAGCATTTCCATGCACAGCACGACACCGTGCTGTTCGGCAACGGGCATGAGACGCTTGAGCCCCGTGATGCAGTTCGCGATCCCTTCGCCGTCGGACATGCCGCCGCGATTGCCGCTGAACACCACGATCTTCTGCACGCCGGCCGCGGCGGCCTGGGGGATCATCGCTTCCCCATCGGCCACGAGCTTGTCGTGCTGATTGAGTCGGTTGAAGCCCACCGGGATCGTGCCGAAGCTGTTGCCCATCGTGCACTGCAGGCCGTACTGCTTGGGCACCAGCCATTCGTCGGCGCCCAGCAGGTCGATGCCCATCAGTCCCATGCTCTTTCCTGACGCGCACAGATCGTTGATCGGGGTCCGGGCAAAGCACCAGCGCGCCACCGACTGATTGAGCCGGCCGGCGCGCACCGCGCTGGCCGACAGGCCACCTGCGCGTACGTCGGCCGACGCGGCGGCCAGCGGAGACGCGGCGCCGGCCGCGGCGACGGCGCCGAGGGCGAGCAGGGCGTCGCGGCGTGAGAGGGCGGACGAATCGGGACGCGTCGGCATCAGAGATTTCTCCGCTTCAGTTCACCCACGGCGTGCGCCGCGGCGCGCGCCGTTAGCGCCATGTAGGTGATCGAGGGATTCTGACAAGCGCTGCTCGACATCGCGGCGCCGTCGGTGATGAACAGGTTGGGCACATCCCACGCCTGATTCCAGCCGTTCAGGACGCCGTCCTTGGGCGTGGTGGACATGCGTGCGCCGCCCATCTCGTGAATGCAGTGGCCGGGCGGATGCATCGTGCGGTTGGGGCGGACGTTGATCGCGCCGGCGGCCTCCAGGATTTCGACGGCGCTGGCCGAGACGTCCTTGTTCATCGCGATCTCGTTCTCGCGCCAGCGCACATCGATGCGCGCGGCGGGAATGCCCCACTTGTCCTTCGTGGTGCCGTCCAGGGTGATGCGGTTGTCGGCGTGCGGCAGCGTCTCGCCCCAGCCGCCGATGCTGATCCCCCACGGTCCGAGATCGTCGATCAGCGACTGCTTGAACGCCGCGCCGAACCCCGCCATGCCGCTGCCGCGTCCCCAGCCGGCGCGACTCGAGCCGCCCTGCATGCCGTACCCGCGCAGGAAATCCGGGTGCGCCGTGGTCACGTTGCGGAAGCGCGCCACATAAATGCCATTCGGGCGACGACCGATCGTGCGCTTGTCGAGGTAGCCCGGCATCGTGCCGCCGGCGCCGGAGCCGTAGTGATGGTCCATCACGTAGCGCCCCAGCGTCCCGCTGGAGTTCGCCAGCCCGTCGGGCCAGCGCGTGCTGGTCGAGTTCAAGAGCAGGCGCACCGACTCGATCGTGGAGGCGCACAGAAATACCACCTTGGCCTCATACACGGTTTCCTGCTGCGTCCGGGCATCGATCACGCGCACGCCGCGCGCGCGGCCGCGCTTGGCATCGTACAGCACCTCGGCCACCACGCTGTGCGGACGCAGCGTGAGCCGTCCGGTTTTCTGCGCGGCCGGGAGCGTGCTGCCGATGCTGTTGAAGTACGAGTGC